>JAKSBD010000548.1 GCA_022361295.1 Bacteroidales bacterium | reverse complement strand
GTTTGATAGTGAGATTGCAAAGGTAGAGATTAAATATGGCCCGGAGCGCGCAGGTGACATTCCGCACAGTCTGGCATCGATTGCGAAAGCCTCTGAATTGTTAAACTACAATCCGAAGTATAATATTCAAACTGGCCTGAAGGAAGCAATAGGCTGGTATTGGGAGAATTTGAAGTAATATAAACGTTGGTGCGTATTATATTCTTGGTTCTTTTTTCTTGACATATACTTCAAAAAATTATATTTGTAGAAAATTTAAAACCTATGATCAAAAAAATTACAAAAACTTTAGCCCTTAGTTTTCTATTATTAGGCGTTTTCGCATGCGGAAGCGACAGTGAAGGGCCAGATACAGAAGGACCATCAGTTGATATAACTACCCCGAATGAAACTGATACTTACAAAAGAAGGACTGCACTTCCTTTAAATGCTAAGTTTACTGATAACAAAGAGCTGGCTAAGTGTGTTATCTCCATTTCGTATGTAACTCCCACTACATCTGCTCAGTTAAAAGGAATCGGTACACCTTGGGCTCCTGCCGAAAATGGTGAAACAGAAACAATCAACTTTACTGAGAAGAAAGAGCAAATTGTTACCATTCCGATGTTGTTTGATCAGGAGATTGAAGCTGCTTGTTTAGGAGGTGATTACAAGCTTAAGTTTGATATGACCGATGCTGAAGGAAATACTTCAACTAAAGAGATTACAATTAAAATAGGTGGCTAATAGCCTCTTAAGATAATGATATTAAAGGGCTTCGGCCCTTTTTTTAGATGTATACTTTAATAAAAGACAGCTATGTATGATTTTGATAAGATAATTGATCGCTCAGGTACGAATGCTTATAAACTGGACTTAAGAGAAAAGTATTTTGGTACAGATGACCTTATTCCCTTGTGGGTTGCCGATATGGACTTTGCTGCCCCGCCTGAGGTTCAGGAATCTATCAAAGGGAGAGCCAGTCATGAAGTGTATGGATACACAATACGTAAGGAGGAGTTTACAAATGCCATAGTTGACTGGTGTGCCTACAAACATCTATGGAGTATTAAAGATGAATGGATTGAATATTCACCCGGTGTTGTACCTGCTTTAGCTTTTTCGGTTCTGGCATTCTCTAAGCCCGGTGACGGTGTTATTATTAATACACCGGTTTATCCACCATTTTATTCGGTTATTGGAGGTAATGAACGTCAGATATTAAAAAATAGTTTGGTTAACAACAATGGCCGTTATGAGATCGATTTTGACTTGCTGGAAGAGCAGGCTAAAATGGAAACAACTAAAATTTATTTGTTATGCTCACCTCACAACCCCGTAGGTCGGGTTTGGACAAGAGAAGAACTATTAAGAATACACACGATATGCCAAAAGCATAATGTATTGGTATTGGCTGATGAAATTCATTCAGATCTGGCATTATTTGAACACAAACACATTCCTTTTGCATCCGTTTCAGAAGAAGCTGCTCAGAACAGCATTTCGTTTATGGCACCTTCAAAAACCTTTAACATAGCAGGTTTTAGTACATCTTATGTTGTTACCGCCAATAAAGAGTTACTTGAAGGGTATCGTAAGGTTCAAAATAACTTACAATTGCACATGGGGCATTTGTTTAGCGGTGTGGCTTTAACTTCGGCATACAATAAAGGCAGAAACTGGTTGGCTGAGCTGACGGGCTATCTTGAAAATAACATTTTGTTTATTGAAAACTACCTCATGGAGAACCTACCTGAATTAGAGTTTTTCAGACCAGAAGCTACTTATCTCATTTGGATCAACTTCAAAAAATGGGAAATGAATCAGAAACAGTTGAAGGAGTTTTTGGCCTGTGAAGCAAAAGTAGGACTCAACGATGGCTTGTCCTTTGGAACAGAAGGAAGGGGTTACATGCGAATGAATGTAGCAAGCCCAAAAGCAATAATTGAAAAAGCACTTAAACAAATAACAGAAGCTTATCACAAATAATAAGCCTTAAGGTTAAAGCAGAATTGGCTTAAATGAAATATTTCCCTTTGATATTTATTTGCTTACTAACAGCTTGTGGTGTTTATCTCGAATATCCACCTGTTGGGAATAATGCGCAATGGAAATTAATTCAATATACTGATACCGCTGTATATAAATTGGCTAATAAAAAAGCACTATTAGACTCAGTTGTTGATGTTAAAAATAAACAGGTATTTTATCCCGACAACAGAACACAGTTTACATTTTCTGGTTCTGAATTGAAGCCGGGCATCAACGAGTTAGTTCTTAACTTCTATTGCGAAGGAAAGAGAAAGCGCTCTAAAGAAAATCTCTACATGGTTTCAGATACTGAACCAATGCAGGTGGAGCTGGATGACTATTTTATATTGAAACATGATCAGGAAGCATTCACCCAGGGCTTGTTTTATTGGAATGAACATTTGTATGAGTCAACAGGATTAGTAGGGCAGTCGACATTACGAATTATAAATCCTGAAAATGGGGATATTATTCGCAAGGTTCATTTAGATCCTGAGATTTTTGCAGAAGGTATTGCATCAATTGATAATAAGTTACATGTCCTGACCTGGAAAGATGGTCTGGTATTTCAATATAATCAACAGTTGGAGCAGATAAATATATATCCTTATCGCTTAGAAGGTTGGGGGTTGACTATTATGAATAAGAAGATGATTGCATCTGATGGTTCTAATAAACTGCACTTTCTGTCAGATTCGTATAAAGTAGATTCTCTTATTCATGTTTTTAATCACCGTGGTCCTGTCCATTATATCAACGAATTAGAATGCATTAACGGAATGGTTTGGGCGAATGTTTTAGGTGAAGATAAAATTATCGTGATTGATCCTGTAACTGGTAAGGTGGAGTTCGAAATTGATGCCTCAAAATGCATAGACAGACATCGCTATCCTGATGTCGGAGTAATGAATGGAATTGCTTACGATGAACAAAACAAGCTGGTTTACCTGACAGGAAAAAATTGGCCTTACCTAATTGTTTGGAGACATATCTCCTTTGATAAATCGAATAAATAAGCTATGTTTGTTAACAATTGTTAACAGTTTAACTAGGGTTTGTTAATAAAGGGACTTTTGGGGGAGTATGTTATTCATACACAGGATGCCTGAGAAAATCAAAATGTAGAATTCTTTAATGTTAAAGAAAATGCCTTTTGAATAACAAGGCAGTGGAAGGACTTTATTCACAAACACTATTTAGGGAAAAATTCAACCAACTAATGCTCAGGTTTGCATCAAAGATATTTATTATCCTTGTCGGGCTAAGTTATCAACTAACTTATGCGCAATCAGGTATAAAGGAGTTTGATCTATTGTTAAAAGCCTTTCCTGAATTGGATAAAGATGAGGATGGTATGCCAGATGAGAACTTTATTTGGCTTAACAGAGATGGCAGGATAATTCGTATCTCTGCTAATAATACTATTTCACGTGACACTGTAGTAGTAGATTTATCATTCTTACCATTTCTTGAGCAATTGGACTTGTCGGGTAATAACTTTAGTTTTTTAGACCTGTCATTTAGTGAGCAAAACTCACTTAAGGTATTGAACTTAAGTGAGAACAATCTTAGTGATTTACATGTAAACTTTAAGGACTTAAGAGAGCTGCAGGAATTGGAGTTATCAGGCAATCTGTTAAGTAGCTTTAATCACGATTTTGCAGTTAATAATAAAATACGACGATTAAATATTATAAAGAATAAGCTTGAAACTATTACTGTTGATTTTCAAAAGCTGAATAATCTGGAAGTTTTATTATTGAGTTATAATCAAATTGAGGATTTTCAGCACAGATCTTCATTAAACAGTAAGCTTCACACCTTATTTCTTGATCATAACAACTTAAGTGTTTTTGACAATGACCTAAGTGAATTAGTGAAGCTTAGGGAATTAAACCTGTCTTCCAATAAATTACAAGCCTTTAATCCGGATTTATCCGGATGTAAAGAACTGCAACGCCTGGCGCTAAGTAATAATGAACTGGTAGATTTTGAATTCGACTTGTCAGCCTGTAAAAGTTTGGCTGGTTTATATTTAGCATCCAATAAGATTCAGGAATTTAAAAGTAATTTAAAAGGGTGCAGCCAGTTGCAGGTAATTGATTTGTCTTTTAATGATTTAAGGTATTTTGAAAGCGATTTTACAAGCAATCCCAAACTATTTAAGTTACTGCTTAATTCTAATTATATATCTGAACTTAATCTTGACTTAAGAAAATCCAAAGAGCTAAGGGAGATAGATTTATGGGGTAATAATCTATATAAGTTTGATGTAAATATTAATAATTGCAGAAACCTTGAAGTACTTAATCTGGGTAATAATAATTTGGAGTTTTTTGCACCCAGCTTAAGGTATAATACCAAGTTGAATAAGCTCTTTCTCGGAAATAATCGTTTGTCAGTATTTAATCAGCAATTAGAGAACCATAAGCAGCTTGAAATTTTGATGTTGAGAAATAATCAATTGTATGAATTTTCAGCAAAAATTAATCGTTGCCCGGCTTTGATAAATGTTGATTTGTCAAACAATCAATTAACACATTTTGAGTATAATTTGATGACCTGTCCAAATCTTAAGTATTTGGATATTAGTAACAATAAGGTAGCTCAATTTAAAATTGGGTTTAAGCGTAACTGGGAGCTGGAAGTGTTACGACTTAATGGTAATGAAATTAGAGAATTTGAAGCGCAGTTGTTTCATTGTCCTAATTTGAAAGAAATTGATTTATCAAATAACAATCTGCAACACTTTGAAATAGACTTATTAAATCAGCACAGGTTAGAGGTGTTGGTGCTTAATCATAATGAATTGAATGACGTTAAGCTTAAGCTTTTTAATTGTCGCGAACTAAAAGTATTAGACCTGTCATATAATCAACTGGATACATTTAGTCTGGATTTAAGAGCTAATCATAAGCTGGAGATTTTAAATTTGTCAAATAATCAGCTCACCAAGTTCTCAGATTTGAAAGTGAATGGTTTTCGCACTAAGGTACTTGATTTAAGCTACAATAAATTGAGTCATCCGAATATTAACTTTTACCTTTTTCCTCAATTACGAGAACTTAATCTACGTGGAAATTTTATTTCTCGGTTTAATTATAACCTTCGCAATAATGAGCAGTTGGTATATCTTGATCTGGGAGAAAATTATTTAAGTTATATTGAAAGCAAATTAAATTATTGTCCACGATTGCGGTACTTAATTCTTGATAACAATGACTTTAAGCAGTTTGCGCACAATCTTGATAGTTGCAAGTTTATACATACCTTAGATTTAAGCCATAATCGTATTGAGTACATTGGAACTTCGATTGGTAAGATGCGAAAAATAAGGCAGCTGGACTTATCTCATAACAATTTGTACAATGTTCCTTTTTCATTTAAGAATCTAATCGAATTAAGGTATTTAAATCTGAGCAATAATCACATTAGCTTTCTGGATAATGGCATTGAAATGTGTTATAATCTTGAAAATTTGTTGTTAAACGATAATCAGTTGGTACAATTTGACATCGAGTTTGATGATATGTTTTATTTAACTGAGATCAATTTATCGGGTAATGATTTATTCTTCTTTGTAGCAAACTTATCCAATAGCTTTAATTTACGCCGTATTGATTTTTCAGATAATAACATAGCCCTGTTAAAACTGGATTTAAACGAGTGTTGGTTTTTTGAATCCTTGGATGCTTCTAACAATATTATTGAACAGGCTTATTTTGACTTTAAAGGGTGTTCGCTTATTAAAGACATCAATTTAAGTACCAATAAAATTAAATCACTCGAACTAAATATGGAGTGGAGTCCATATTTGAAGAATTTATTCCTCGATAATAACCTATTGAGTGATTTAGATTTAAATCTTTCAATGGGAGTTGAGTTGGATTCGTTAACCTTAAACAGTAATCACCTTCCTGCCGATTTCCTGATTAATGCAAGTAAGAACTATGGCAGTTCGGCTAAGCACTTTACATATGAAGATCAATACTCCCCAGGATTGCTTAAATGGCAAAAAGTCAATTCGAGCCAAATCGTATATTCATTAATTGCGCGTATTGAAGATCTTCAAATAGACTGGTATTTCAATAATAAATGTGTTAAAAGCGAAGCAAATCAATTGGTTATTAATAATAAGTACAAAGGATTAATTGAGTGCGTAATTAGTCATTCTGATCTACCAGGATTAAAATATTCTTATAAGGCTTATCTAAACGTAGATGTTCCCAAAGAGCAGATAATGGCTTTAAGCAGCTTTTATAATGAACTTCAAGGAGATAAATGGAATAGTAACAATGGATGGAATCAGATAAAACGAGGAAAACGTCTCGCTAAATCTTTTCTGGCATTGTATGGTATTAAGATTGATAAAGAGGGGAAT
The DNA here is from genome assembly GCA_022361295.1 of Bacteroidales bacterium. Lineage (GTDB taxonomy): Bacteria > Bacteroidota > Bacteroidia > Bacteroidales > Marinilabiliaceae > Carboxylicivirga. Next base: position 6,755 of record JAKSBD010000548.1, on the reverse strand, counting down.
GTTGTAAGTATTGATCTGGAAAATAATCACCTCAGAGGTTATATGCCAGCTAATTTTAAAGCTTTTACAGAGTTGAGACATCTTAATATATCAAATAATGAGATTGCAGGTGTGCTGGCTGATGACGTTTTCAGCAAACAATTAATGACTATAAACCTGTCAGGTAACTTGTTTCGTGATTTTAATGCAGACTTAAGTTCACTGACAAAGCTTACAAATTTCAATATTAGCAGTAATCATCTTAGGACATTTGAACCTTTATATGCTGATACTATGGCCTTGCGTGAATTGAATGTCAGTAATAATCGATTGGATAGCATTAATTTTAAGGTTAATTCACCAGAGCTAAGATATTTTTCTTTGCAAGGAAATAATTTACAGAAACTAAGTTTAGATTTGACCAACTGTCTTAAGCTAGATACGCTAAACCTTTCGATGAATTACCTGAAGTTTGAGCATTTGACACCACTGCTTTACAATTTACCAAAGAAGGTGGGAAAACTGATCACAGGCCAACAAAAGATTAAATATAAGCTGGCCTATGACAATGGAGTAAGGGCAGTTTATGTCAACGATGTTATGGATAAAACCAATACTATAAAATGGTTTAAAGCAGGAGAGGCACTGGAAATTCAAAAGCCATATATAGGATTAAAAACCGAATACTATCGTGAATATTCGGCATATATTGAAAATCCATTTTTCCCCGGAACATCTATTGAAGCTGTTTGGTAAAGAGGATGAACTGTGCAAAGTATATCCTTGTTTTATTAATCGCGCTTATAATTGGTGAATTAAACTGTAATCAATTCGTTGCGGTTGATTTTTTTCGTTTAACGATACCATAACAAAATCACTTTCTACCGCCAGTTCACGATTCTGATCGTACATGTTCTCATTGAAAATCTGCACCCTTACAATTAGCCTGACGGGACCAGCTTTTATTACCCTGGCAATAACCTCAATAATTGAATCAGGCGATACAGGTTTTAAAAACTTAATTTCACCTGTATTAGCAGTAAACATTCTTTGGCGTGTAAAGCGCGTAGCTGAGATGTAAGCGGCCTCGTCCATCCATTGCAATGCCTTACCTCCAAAAAGACTGTTATTCGCATTTAGGGTTTCAGGGAAAATAGCCTTACATATGCGCGTTTCACTGATATTAAAATACTCTTCCATATATTTATTTAATATTTGAATGCAAAAATAAGATAAGTAATGAACATTTGTTCATTATAATTGATAAATTTGTCCAACACTTTTTAAATAACTACACATGCCACGACCAAAAAGAAAACGTTTAATCGAACATCCACCACATGTTGACGGCTTTAAGCCTTTTGGTGTGCCAATGAAGAATCTCGAACCGGTTATTTTGCTATATGAAGAATATGAAGCAATGCGATTGGCCGATTATGATGACATGAACCAGGAACAAGCAGCTGATAAAATGCAGGTTTCACGACCTACATTCACCCGTATTTATGAGAGGGCGCGTAAAAATGTGGCAAAGGCATTTGTTGAAGGAAAAGCTATTATGATTGAAGGAGGTGATTTTCATTCAAAGAATTTATGGTATAAATGTGGAGATTGTCAGAAGTTGAATGTTAGTGATTTAGAGATGGCAATCTGTAGTTATTGTCAAGCTGAAAACTTAAGATTGTTAAATGGTTAAATTATGGAATTAGAGCAAAAGGGATTCTGTATCTGTGTAAAATGCGATATAAAGATACCGCATTATAAAGGGCAGCCTTGTCGGGACCAAAATTGTGAAAAATGTGGAGCTCCCTTAATGCGTGAAGGTAGCTATCATCATCAATTATATTTAAAAAAGATAGGAGATAAAAGTTATGAAAATGGCAATTCCAACTAAGGGTGACAGGGTTGATAGTCACTTTGGGCATTGTGAAGCATATACCGTTTACACGGTAGAAGAAAATCAAATTATTGGAACAGAGTCTGTTCCATCGCCGCAAGGGTGCGGTTGCAAAAGCAATATCATACCTGAGCTAAAGGCAAAAGGAGTTGAAGTAATGCTGGCAGGCAATATGGGCAACGGAGCGGTTAATAAAATCCAAAGCAGTGGTATTAAAGTTATAAGAGGATGTGATGGCGCTGTTAAAGATGTAGCTGAATCATATTTACGTAATGAAATTGTTGATTCGGGACAAGGGTGTGAACATACGCATGGTCATGGCGAAGGTCATCAATGTTCACATTAATGGTTTTGTATAGAGTAGATTAAAGGTTGTCGGCAAATGACAGCCTTTATTTTTTTACTGCCGCCTGATAGGTTTCTATAGCTCTTTTACGAGCTAAAGAATGTTCTACCATTGGTTTGGCATATTTAAGGGAATCAAATTCATCTACCCAATATTGTACATATTTAAATTGCGGGTCAAATTTACGTTGCTGTTCAATAGGGTTAAAGATGCGGAAATAGGGCGCTGCATCACAACCAGTGCCGGCCGACCATTGCCAGTTGCCATTGTTGGAGGCTAACTCAAAATCAAGTAATTTACCGGCAAAGTATGCTTCACCCCAACGCCAATCGATTAGCAAATGCTTGCATAGGAAACTGGCACAAATCATTCGTACTCTGTTATGCATAAAACCAGTCTTATTTAACTGTCGCATGCCAGCATCAACCATTGGGTAACCAGTTTGACCCAGGCACCATTTTTCAAATTCTTCCTTGTTATTTCGCCATTTAATTTGATCGTATTGTTTCTTAAAGCTTTGTGTTACAACATGGGGATAATGAACTAAAATTTGCATAAAAAACTCACGCCAAATCAATTCACTTAAAAAGGTTGCATGCTCATTTTTTAAAGCTTTTATAACCTGCCGGATACTTACAGTCCCAAAACGCAAATGTGGTCCCAGAAGACTTGTACTGTTCAGATGTGGAAAATCTCGTTCTTCAGCATAAGTATCTATTGAAGTCAAATTATAATCGGGTACGTCGATACCTGATCTTTTGAAGCCGATTGATTCCAATGAGGGAAAATTAAGACTTTTCTGGATAAAATGATTCGCACTGATTGTTTCAAATTTAAGCTCTTTGTTTTCAAAGTGCTTGATCCATTGTTTTTTATAAGGGGTATATACAGTATATGGTGAAGCATCTTTCTTAACTATTTCATGGGCTTCAAAAATGACATGATCCTGATAACTTCTTACTTTTATTGATAGCTTTTTCAGAAAGGCTGTGATCAATTTATCGCGTCTTGTTGCATAAGGTTCATAATCGCGGTTAAAATGTACCGACTCAATTTCATAATCACGTGCGAGGTCCTTAAAAATAGCCAGAGGATCGCCATATTTAATAACTATACTGCTTTTATGCTGCTGCTTTAATTTTTGGTCTATAAGACTTAACTGTTTGTAAATAAAGTTAACACGAGCATCATCTTTTTCTAGTTCATCAAGTATGTTGGTGTCAAATATAAACAGAGGAAGAACAGGTTGTTCGCAATTGAGAGCAGCACTTAAAGCAGTGTTATCTTCTAAACGCAAGTCACGTCGGAACCAGTGAATGGTAATTCTGTTTGTCATTTAGTTAGCTTTTTTATCATACCATTAAAAATATAATGATGAAAAGGAAGGACAGAATACCAATAGAGCCTACCTAGTAATCCTTTCGGACGAAAAGTAGCAGTTTGTACCAGTTTATTATCTGTGAGGTTAAACTCCAGCCAGGCTTCGCCTGGCAATTTCATTTCTGCATACAATAATAATCGACCTTCTTCTTTGTTAGCATAAAGAACACGCCAGAAATCAATAACATCACCTGTATAAATTTGCATTCTGTGTGTTCGTCCACGTCTTAGACCAACACCTCCGCTAATTCTATCAAGAAATCCCCTAAGCTGCCATAGCCAGTTAGCAAAATGCCAACCAGTGAAGCCTCCAATACGCCATATTTTTTCAAGGGTGACAGCAGGCTTAGTAGTTAACATCTCACGTTTATCCGTATAACACCCAAAGGTGGGTACTTCAATAAAATCCGATATTTTAAAGTCATGATTACTAACCACGAGAGCATCTTTCCAGCTTGAGACAATTTGTTCATCCTTAATCTCCGTAAACGCAGCTCTGAGGGCGTCATAGTAGCTGACTGGTTGTATATTCAATAAATCGTTTAATACAGTATTTCTGCAGATAACCTCTACTTTCATACTATCAACCAGGGCAGTAGCAAGTTTGTATGAAGTAGAAGTAATAAAATATAACCAATAAGATGACAAACGAGGTGTCATAATTGGAATAACGTATATATAACGTTTTAATTGACGTATGTAGGCAAACCCCAGCAGCATTTCCTTATAATTAACAACATCAGGTCCACCAATATCAAAATTCTGATTGTAGGTTCTGGAATCCTGCAGACATGCTGATAAAAATTGAATGACATCAGCAACTGCTATTGGTTGACACTTCGTATGTAACCATTGAGGTGTTACCATTACAGGTAGCTTTTCCACCAAATCGCGAATAATTTCGAAAGAGGCACTACCTGAACCGATAATAATACCTGCACGTATGGTGGTAAGGGCATAAGTCCCTTTATCTAGCTCCAGTTCAACATCTTTTCGCGACTGTAAATGAGGAGACAGATTATCATCATTAATAATTCCACTAAGGTATATGACCTGTTTTGCTGCTGTTTTATCAATAGCATTACGGAAGTTTACAGCAGATTTTTTTTCCTTTTTCCTGTAGTTTTTATCGGTAGACATTGAATGGACCAGGTAATAGGCCGCATCTATATCTTTAGGGATGTTCAGAAGTGACTCTTCGAAATTCAGGTCACCTTCAATACAACTAACAAATGGCTCAAATGATTCCGGCACATGAAAGCGGTCTTTATCACGCACCAAACAAACGACCTGATGCTCGTTTTGTATCAGTGTTGGCAATAAACGCTTACCAATATAACCAGTTGCGCCTGTTAGTAGAACCTTCATACTTTGTAAAACAACAAAGACCTGTATTGTTCACTTAATAGCTATGTTTCATGTACAAAATTATATCTGTCTATTTTGAATACGTTCAATTACCGGATGAAGAAATACTGCAGCTAAAATAACTAAAGTACCTATGTAGAAGCCACCTGACATAAATTCACTCTGACCAAATACAGCAAAGGCCAGCAAAATACCATAAACGGGCTCCATATTGATGGCCAGTACAACAGTATATGCCGAAAGTACCTTCATTACATCAACTGCAACTACAAAGGCATAAGCAGTACAGGCTATTCCCAGTATCAAGATGTAGATAATATCAGTTTTTGTTGGTGCTAACAGGTTATTGGGCAGGACATCAATAAATAAAAGGAAGATACCAATGCTTATAAAGCCGCTTATCATTTCATAAAAACTGATTGTAACCGGATGGTGCTTGTTAATAAAAAGCTTATTTAAAACAGTAAACAGGCCAGCCAGAAAGGCTGAAATTAAGGCAGTTATAATGCCTTTCCAATAGCTTAATTCGAATTGGAAAATCAGGTATAATCCACCAATTATAAGTAAACCGATAAATACTTCAAGCCATTTGATTTTTTTTCGAAATATAATTGGCTCCAAGAAGCTGGCGAAGAGCGTTGTAGATGCCATACAGCCTAATGTGACAGATACATTGGATATTTTAACGGCATGAAAAAATGTTATCCAATGAAAAGCTACAACAATTCCAACTCCCATTATGCGCAGAATATTGGAACGGCCTATTTTGACTGGTATTTTCTTATACCAGATAAAACCGCCTAACACCAAAAAGGCAATAAACATCCGGTACCAAACCATTTGTGGAGCCGGCAGGCTGATTAATTTTCCTAAAATAGCTGTAAAACCGTAAAGCAAAACAACAAAATGGAGCTTTAAGTGGTTCTTTAAGAGTGCGCTCATCCAAAGTAAAATTAAAAAGTACTATTGATGCGCAAAAATAGAAATAGTTTCGATGTAACGCATTAATTTTGCCTTTCATCGTTTAATAAATTGTAAGGATATAACTTTAACGTACTATAATTTTAATCTTATCATGAAGAAAATTGCAATTAAATGGCCGGTAGGTGTTAGTTTGGTTTTGATGCTGACATTTCTTTATTCATGTTCTACAGTGCCCATTACTGGACGTAAACAGTTAAACCTGGTTTCAGATAGTGAAATGATGGCAATGAGTTTTAGTCAGTATGACCAGTTTCTAAAAGAGAATAAATTGTCGACAAATAGACAGCAAACCGAAATGGTAAAACGCTGTGGTAAACGAATAGCCGAAGCTGTTGAAAAATACATGCATGATAATGGACATGGTAACCATATTGCAGGCTTTGAGTGGGAATTTAACCTGGTAGATGATGATACACCAAACGCATGGTGTATGCCGGGAGGGAAGGTTGTATTTTATACAGGAATACTTCCTTTTACACAAGATGAGGAAGGTCTTGCTGTTGTAATGGGACATGAGATTGCCCATGCTGTTGCCAAACACGGTAATGAACGTATGAGTAATCAAATGGCAGTGCAAATGGGAGGAACAGCCCTTTCGGTTGCAGTAGATGAAAAACCTGAAGAAACAAAAGCTATTTATATGGCTGCTTTTGGATTGGGAGCGCAATATGGATTTATGTTGCCTTATTCACGCACACATGAGAATGAAGCTGATAAAATGGGCTTGATTTTTATGGCTATGGCCGGATATAATCCTGAAGCTGCTGTTGGTTTCTGGGAACGAATGGCTGCTGCTGGTGG
>JAKSBD010000534.1 GCA_022361295.1 Bacteroidales bacterium | reverse complement strand
TGTTTGAAGTTTAGAGTCATAATAATTCTGTTCAAAATTATCGAAGGTTCCCCTTTCAGAATCATAAGTTAGAGCCATTATTTTGGACTTCTTTGGTAAAGTATAGTCATCTATCCATAACTTTATACCTACACCCGTTTCGGTTTCTGCCTTAAACACCCATAAATTGCCTGAGCTTAATTCAATTTTATGAGCATTTTCTTTAAAAGAATAATTCTCGAATACACCAGATTCTCCACACCTAATATGACTTGTCTGATTGTTTTTATTTTTTGCATTATATAAGGAATCATTGTCATAAACAGGCGTTGTAAAGTTTGCAGATAGTGTTGACAGATTGATGGTTGAATCATGCTTGTCTTTAATCAGCAATTCGTTCAGTTTTGCTCTGGGGCCTAAATCAAATATATCTTGTGCTATGCTGTTTCTAATAACCAGTAATGCTGCTATTATTAGAAAGTATGTTAGGTAGTTATTGTTATTCATAATGGAAGGTTATTGGCTTATTACCATGTTTTTAGTCGCGATAATTTGATTATCAACAACGAGTGCATAAACATAAATACCAGGTTTTAATTCACCAGCGTTTATTCTGATACTTGAAGATCCTCTGTCCGTTATAATTAGATTTTTCTGTTTTTTACCGGAAGTGTCATAAATCATTATTGATGCTTGCCTAGCATTGTCGGAAACACAAAAGTTAATAGTTGTCTCATAATTAAACGGGTTGGGTCTATTCTGTTCTATAGAGTTAACGCTATTGGCATTGTAAGCAGCTTCTTCACTGCCACTTTTTAACTTCTGACTACCATTGATTTTACTAATTGTCTCTTTAAGCTGTTCAACTTCATCACTCAAGGCCTGAAGTTCAAATTGTTGCTGCTTGATTGCTTCAAACAAGTATGGTATCATACCTATATAATTAATGAAGTAATCATCGTTAATTGAATCATGAACAACTAATTCAGGCATCACATTTAATAAATCCTGGGCAAGAAAACCGACTTGATTTTTATATTGCTTATCCTTTATTTTTTTACCGCCCGAACTTTTGACTTCTTCATCAATCTTTAAATCATATTTTTTCGCCTTAATTTTCTGAAATTGATTGAGGTCAACCTGTAAATCAGATATATTTTCTTTCTTACGTATATCAGATGTAATTAATACATTATTACCATAGATGTGTGTCCCATAAATACGATATGAGTATAAGTACCACCATTTGCGTATTTCTGTTCCCAAATATCCGTTAATATTGGAACTTGGTCTAAAAACAGGTTCTTCGTCGAAACTATCTATATGCAAATCATATTCAGCATTGTTAGGCGCGAAAATACTATTACCGCGAACAGTGCATTTATTATCAGGCAAAGCAAAAGTTCCAATTCCAACGTTGCCTTCGTTGTTTAAATGAATTTGTGCCTTTGTAAAAGTGTTTGTCAAGAACAGACAAATGAATGTTAATAATACAGTCTTCATGAGATAAAAATTAGAGTTAATAAATTAATGGATAGCTCGATGAAAACCAGCGTCATTAATAGACCTGTGGTCATAACGTATAAAAAATCTTGGCCTGATGTATTAAAAAGATTTATGGAATCACGCGCACCAGCACACAAAAACCACCACTCAATATAAATGATTGCAGGTGGCTTTAAAGCGCATTTGGAGCTCATAATACAAGTCGTAAATTGTACGGCAGTATTCATAACAATCTATCTTATTGATTTTATAATCAATGTTCACTGTTACAAAGTTCAGACTTCATTTTGGTGTCTTTGATAGCATTTCAACTACTTTTTGTACGCATTTTACGTATTTTTACATGTTTTTTGTGGTGACAATGCCATTTCATGGT
>JAKSBD010000477.1 GCA_022361295.1 Bacteroidales bacterium | reverse complement strand
TAGCAAACAATAGAAATTTATTAGCCTAACCTTAATGCTTAACCTCTTTAAACGAAATAGAAAGGCCTTTTTTGAAGCGCTTTATAATACCTACTCTGAGCAACTGTATCTTTTAATTCTTCGTTATGTAGTATCACAGTTTGATGCCGAAGAAGTTCTGCAACGGGGGTTTATAAAAGCCTATGCCGGTCTAAAACAGTTTAAACACGAAAATGAAAAAGCCACACTGGGATGGTTAAACCGTATAATGGTTAACGAATCGTTACTGTTTTTACGTGAGCAAAAACGACTAACTTTAACCGATGAGCTGTGTATCACTGATGCTTCCGGTCAAAAAAACCTGATGCTGAATCACATTTAGATTATGAAGCTTGCCTAAGCCTGATAGCAAATTTACCTGATGGCTATCGAACAGTTTTTAATCTCTATGCCATTGAAGGCTATTCACACAAAGAAATTAGCGAAATACTGGATATTTCAGAAAGTGCATCACGCTCTCAATTAAGTCGCGCACGTGTAATCTTACAAAAACAACTTAAATCAATATACTATGGAACCGAACATGTTAGATGAATTTTTCAGGAAGCGTTTAAAAGACCATAGTGAACTGCCTCAAGGCATGCTGTTCGATAAAAAACGACTATTTAATTCGCTTGAGCAGCAGGTAGGAAAAACAGATTCAATAAAGCTGGACTGGAAATATGCTGTTGCAATACTGCTTTTTCTGATTTCGGGTTATTGGCATTGGCATCAGAATAACTTGATCACAGAACAGCAACAAAAACTGGCTCAGCAAAGTGGTTATGCAGATCAGGCTCAAAAGCAATATTCCAAACTTATTGCTGGTCAGTATTTAATAATTGACTCCTTATTGCATCATAAAACAAATGTTAAGGAAAGAATGCAAACAGTCAGGCTTCCCAGCTTACCCGCTGTAGTGACAACCAATAAGTTGACCATTGCACCAACAGCCACTATAATAGTTCATGAACCAATTTATATAACAGATAAGAACATACCTGATCAAAAGTCACAAGTTCCGGAACTTAATTTACCCGTTTATTATGAAAGTGAACGAATGGCCTATAATACCTCTGAGGCTTCAAGTGGCCAATCCTTCAAACGTAAACTAACTGAATTACTTAACAATTAAATCCTAACTAAATGAAGAAGATTTTGATATTGTCTGCAATGCTTTTATTATGCTGGCAGATTGATGCGCAACGAATAGTTGTAAATGGTAAAGTACCTGAAAAAGGCTTAAACTCACCTAATAACTATTTTGGTTATCGCCCGGAGTATAAAGACACATTGTACATAGATTTTGGTGAAGGCCAGAAGATGGAAATAGTATACCGTTGGTTCGATTTGTTCAGAGAGGATGAACAAAAGTATCAGAAATACTTTTGGATACCGTTCAAGGCTAAATTTGATCTGCTAACTGAGAAAATAAAAGAATTGCCTTTACATGAGAATGTGAAATACACGATTTCAATTAAGGAAAAAACAGATAACAGACATTTTGTAATGCAAAATGCTTTTCATTATAACGATCATGAAACCATGACAAGGATTGCACGTGAAACACATGCATCTGATGGAAGTAAGATGAAGCAATATTTTGAAAACCAAACAGTACCTCCTGATGACAGTTCATTGAAGGCTAATATGGAAAAATTCTTTTTAGGTAAGTATCCTAAAGAATCCATTATATCAGTACAAGAAAGAAAACACAATTTGGAACATCGAGAATACAAGCTCGTCGGCAACCGATTAGCAGGACAGGCACAATGGCAACACATTATTGAAATTAAGGACAGGGACTGGCAAGTGAATTTTTTCGTTAATGATGTTTATGATTTAAGTGCGTTCGAGTCGGTTGACTTAAGTAAGTTCTTTCGGACTGAAAAAGAGAATTATATACGTAAAAAGTATTACATGTCTCATACAGTACTGAATTATAAAGTAATTGATGGTAAGGTAAGATACCAATATACTCCGCGTGAGAGAAAAAGGAGCAGAAGCCGGTATATAAATATAAGGTGGTCACCTGTTGTTGGTACTTCGATAGTTAACAGTCAATGGTCTGCTGATTTGGGTGCTCAAATAGGTATTTGTTTTAATGATAAGCAACAATGGGCTAATCGTTTGTCACTGAGGTATCAGCTTAAAGGTATTGGTGAAGAAGATGTGAACGGACGGAGTATGCGATATAATGGATTTGTGGACGCCTTGTGGGATATTAACCTGGCGGATGATTATAAACGTGAAAAATGGGTAGGAGCGGGGCTCGGTTATCTTGTGCATAAAGAAGGCAATTTATATGGTGACAACACTGCTCGTGTTTTCTTGAAGTACCGTTCCTCACAATTATGGGGCCTACAGCCCGAGTTTAACTACTCTTTTAAAGAAAATAAGGGTTTTATAGGATTAGGTTTTTTGTTTACCTTATAAATATCCCTATAAGATATATTACCCGATTAATAGGATGATCCGAATCCATGTTATACCAGGTGAATAACAAAATGAATGATAAAGCATTTAGATTCGTAATCGGTATTAATCGGGTAATTTGTATTTTTAATCCATGGATTATCGTGATACTGTTTTTTTAGCTGTAGCTGAAAACCTGAGCTTTTCAAAGGCAGCAGGAGAGTTGTTTATTAGTCAGCCGGCTGTAACGAAACACATAAAAGAGCTTGAAAATAAATACAAAGTTGATTTATTTGAACGCAAGGGTAATAAGATAGTACTTACAGAAGCCGGTAAACTTGCTTATTCAAAGCTGGTGGCTATTCGGCAGGAATATCGCGAACTGGAGTTTGAACTGGGCAGTATGGGCGATGTGTTTAAAGGAGAATTGCGAATTGGTGCCAGTTCAACCATATCGCAATACATTATTCCAGATATTATTGCCGGTTTTCATAAGCGATATCCGCACATAGAGTTATACATGATCAATGGTAATTCATTTGAAATGGAGCAAAAATTACTGGAAAAGGACATTGATATAGCCCTGGTTGAAAACTCATCTTCGCAGTCTAATATTAATTATCTAACTTTTTTGAGTGATGAAATTATTGCGGTAGCAGGTGCTAAAAGTCGTTTTAAAAAGCGACAATCTTATACGCTTGCAGAGCTTGAGCAATGGCCACTTGTATTGCGTGAGAAAGGATCGGGTACCCTTGACTATGTTAATAAAATACTGAAAGCTAAAGGGGTGAATACTGATCAGCTCAATGTAACTATACACCTCGGAAGCACCGAAGCGATTAAGCGATTTGTTAAAAACAGTGACAATGTCGCCTTGCTATCCAATAAAGCCGTTGAAAACGAATTGCATCAAAAGGAGTTACTTAAGCTCTCGGTTAAGAATCTGGAAATGAACAGGGATTTGCGCCTTGCATTCCGGCAGGGGCACGTAAGTGAGGCAGGTCAATTGTTCACTGATTTCCTGCTTCAATATAACCTGTAGTTATCGCATATGAATTTATATGATTTGATATAGTTATTCTGTCAGTCTACTTTTACATCATCAATACTTGTAAAAAGTAGAATCATGAATAAGCAAAGAATCATATTTGCCTTGTTTGCACTTTGCTCGCTGATGCCTTTTGTTACCCCGGCAATGGCACTTTTGGCAGGTGCAGTGGTTTCTGCCATGGGTTTTAAAGATGAGAAACTGAGTTCATATACATCTCTGTTTTTAAAAGCTTCCATTGTATTAATG
>JAKSBD010000010.1 GCA_022361295.1 Bacteroidales bacterium | reverse complement strand
TCATGTGGACCGGGATCTCCGGCATAGTCCACCTGGATCCACACTTTACCGCAAGCCTCGTATGTGCTTCCCATGTCAAAAACCAGATCCTGCCACTCTCCCAGATGGTTCTCATCATAGCTATTAATGCTCGTTTTTATCACTTTCTCTGAATTATCTTTCTTTGAGACCTGGAAACGTGTAGCCGATGCCTTGCTTTTCAGGATCTTCATGTGAACATACCTTGGCGCGTCAAACTCAGCAATTAAGGCAGATGTTCCGACATATGTGCGTGTATTGGAGGCATCTCTTGATACCTTTAATACGTTTTCACTTGTATTTATACCTTGTTTGAATGGATTTTGGACAATTTGCACTGGTGCTCCACCTAACTTGCCGTATTGATATGGAGTATTTTCAAAGTTTTCATCATAGATGGTTCCAGCCGCCGGATAGATGGTCCATTTCTCCTCAACCACAACCAGGTTGGGAGCATGTCCTATCCATTGAGCCTGCTCTATTGCCTTAACAAACTCTTCATAAGTCTTCATCACATCACCACTTGCCTGGTATTCATTAAAGACTGATAACATTGGATCTTCACTGGCTGCCATTTCTTGTCGCAAGCGTTCCTTATACCTGGCAATCTCTTCCTGGTATGCTTCTTCATTTACCAGGTTATTCAAACAATCAGGATCATTCTCCACATCATAGAATTCTTCAGGAATACGGGTTAATATAAAATCACATCGCTCCTGCCACATATCATCTGTTTGTCCGATGTTAAGCATTGTTTCAAAGAAACTGGCTCCTAAGGAGGAGCTGTTGTATGTTGTTCTGCCATCATACCAGGGGTTAAATATGTAGGCATACTTTGTACTATGCACTTTCCTGAATGCATAAATATTTTTACTGATGGTAGTATTATAAGTGGAAAACAGCATGTCTCTTCCATTTTGTTCTTCGCCTCTTATCAATGGAAATAAGGATTGACCATCCAGATCACCTGGTGCTTCAATATTAGCTGCTTCACAAATCGTTGGGAAAATATCGAGTGCTGAAACCAGGGACTTTATCTCAGAACCAGAGATCAGATCCGAGTTCCCGGTCCAGTGCATTATCATTGGTGTTTTAGTGGAATGATAATATATATTGGATTTTATGCTGGGAGCAGCCATACCATGATCGGATAAAAAGAATACTAAAGTATTATCAGCTATACTTTGTTCTTCAAGTACTAACATTATTTTCCCAACAACATCATCCATACGCCTGCAGGTACATAAATATTCTGCCATTTCTTTTCTGATATCATCGTGTTCGGGCAACCAGGCAGGCAAACTAACGTCTTCAGGATAGTAGATCTTTGACGGATGCGATTTCTTATTATCCAACTCAGTTCCAACAGAATTCAGATTATAATATGGCCGATGAGGGTCATGCGAATTTACAATCAGATAAAATGGTTTTCCCACGGTATTTAAAGCAGAATCAACCACAGTTGACACTCGTTGATAGAACATATCTGTATTACGGTTCATTTCTTCTGCAATATGCCAGGGGGTAATACCTTCATAAGGTGTACTATGGGGCACTTTGCCAAGAATACCAACAAAATAACCATTGGCATCTAAAACACGAGGTATAGTTGGAATATTTTTAATGCGTAAATCATGAAAACCCTCACCTCCGCTACGGTGAGGTAGTAATCCGGTATTAATTGCATTTCGAGAAGGCATACAGGCTGTTGAAGCAACATGAGCATTGGTAAATTTAACACCTTGTAAGGCCAAAGCGTCAATATTTGGTGTCACGTCCTGGGCCTGTTGCTCGCCATTGAATGAAGCCACAGTATTCCAGTTCATATCATCGGCAGTAATGATTAAAATGTTAGGTCTTTGTGCCTCACTATTAAGTAGATTTATACTAAGCGTAAAGACTGCAATAATGTATTTTAGTTTTCTCATACTTTTGAATGATTTTCAATTCTCCATTAACCATGTTAATGGCAAGAAATAAGTAGTCAGACCAATTTACCAGAACTTTGCTATCAGGGGTTATTTCAGACTTTAACAAAGAATAAGACCGACCGTCAGAACAGTGCACAGATACATATTCAACATTCTGAATATTGATCCTTTCAATCACCTCCATCACGTTTAAACAATTACTTCTTACCATCATATCCCTCCTCAAATATTTTTTAGTAAAATATGTATTCAACAATAACATCTACACGTCATTTTGCCAACAAATATCATGGCTATACCATCCGGTTAAACACTTTGCCGGCATATTATTTATTCTTTTGGATCTTCTTATGCTTTTGCCAGGTGGCCAATTGTTCTTTGCTACAAACCTTTTTTAACTCAGTAATATAGATTTTCATATTTTCTTTTCGTGCGGTTTTTAATTCGGTGGAATTGTTTTCATAAGTCCTTTTGGTCTTCTGATTGTTCAACCGTAAAGTGGTTTTTATTTCCAATACCTTTTGTTGCTGTTCTGTTGTAAGCTGCATTACTTCAGACATTTCTGCCACCTCTTTCTTAACTGTTTCTTCTGCTTTTTTACTAAGTTTTTGTGCATTGGCATAGGTTAACATGCTCATTGCACAGATAACAAATGCTAATCTTAATATTTGATTCTTCATATCTAATGGTTTAATTTATGAAAGCCCCCTGCACCATTGGGTGCAGGCCGGCTTATTAATTATTTCATGTGTTTCAGTCGTTTGAGCGATTTTTGCAGATATTCCTCAGTGAGCTCGTCCGAATCCTGATACTTTACCCTAAGCTGCTCTAAACGTTGGTGCAAATCGGCCTGTACATCTGCATAGTTTGCCTGCCCGTATATATTCTTCATTTCATTTGGATCAGTTTCAAGATCATACATTTCCCATTCGTCCACATCATGATAAAAATGTATTAGCTTATATCGCTCAGTGGCAATGCCATAGTGACGCTTTACCATATGCCAGCTTGGGTATTCGTAATAATGGTAGTAATGTTCCGAGCGCCAGTCTGCTGGTTTAGTTCCATTAAGCAGTGGCACAATACTGCTTCCCTGCATTTCCTCAGGTTCGGCAGCACCAGCTATTTCCAAAAATGTTTGAGCAAAATCAAGGTTAGACACCAGGTCGTTATTAATACTGCCTGCTTGAGTTACCCCAGGCCACTTAACTAACAGGGGCGTTCTTAAGGACTCTTCATACATAAATCGTTTGTCAAACCAACCATGTTCTCCTAAATAGAAGCCCTGATCTGAGGAATAGATAACAATGGTATTCTCGTCAAGCCCTTTTTCTTCTAAATAATCCAGCACTCGACCTACACCTTTGTCCACACTGGCAATGCAGGCCAGATAATCTTGCATGTATCGCTGGTATTTGAAACGAATCAAATCATCACCTTCAAGGTTTGCTGTATTGTAATAATCTATGATCGGATCATATACTTCATCCCAGGCCTTTTCCTGGTTTATATTTAAGCGAGCTGTCGTTCCCAGCTTTTCATTGTCGAATAGCTTTAAATCACGGTCAAGGCGCATCGTAAGCTCAATAGACATATCCTGCTCTTTGGCTGCCCTACCCCTGTTTTCATATGTATCAAATAAAGTGGGTGGTTCAGGAAATGTTACATCCTTATACAACTCCAGTTCCTGAGGGCCTGGTTCCCACTCACGGTGTGGTGCTTTATGTTGCAGCATTAAAAGAAATGGTTGATCTTCCTTGCGAGCTTCTTCCATGTAATTAATGGCCTTTTCTGTAATCAGCTCAGTAACATATCCGGTTTCTGTATGCTTACCGGAAGAAGTATTAAAAACAGGGTTGTAGTAAAATCCCTGACCGGGTAAAACCTCCCAATAATCAAATCCGGTTGGTTCAGAGCCAAGGTGCCATTTGCCAACTATGCCTGTTTTATAACCAGCCTCCTGCATTAACTTGGGAAAAGTAATTTGTGAACCATCAAATTTTGTTCCCCCTTCATTGGATACAAATCCATTAAGGTGACCATATTTACCACTCAGTATGGTAGCACGTGACGGACCGCAAATTGAATTGGTTACCAAACACCGATTAAACAACATACCATCAGTTGCTATACGATCTATATTCGGTGTTGGTGCATAATCTTTTAATATACCTCCATAAGCACTTATGGCCTGATAAGCATGGTCATCGCTAAAAATAAATACGATGTTTGGTTTTGACTTCTTTGTCTTCTTTTTTACTGCCGGTTGACAAGCGAATATCAATAAAGTCGCTATCAGCATAATAATTGGATTTTTTCTATTCATCATCAATTAGTTAATTGTATTTACGATTATTAGGTCCACCCCACCATTTCGAATCAGGCAGGTTAACATCCCATTTGTCAAAGATGTCTTGCAATTCCTCAGCTAACTCCGGAAACTCATCAGCCAGGTTATATTGTTCCTTTGGGTCTTCTGCCAGATTAAATAACTCGGGAGACTCATTATTCTTCATACCCCTGTTATTCCAGCACAATTTCCAATCTCCTTTTCTTACTGCATAATCATCATCTCGTCGCCAGTAAAGGATTTCATGAGGATTGCCCTGCTTTTGGCCTTTCAGGTAGGGTAATAGATTAACCCCATCGAAATAAGGCGTTTCCTGAATATTCAGATATTCAGTAAGGGTAGGTACA
Organism: Bacteroidales bacterium; assembly: GCA_022361295.1. Taxonomy (GTDB): domain Bacteria; phylum Bacteroidota; class Bacteroidia; order Bacteroidales; family Marinilabiliaceae; genus Carboxylicivirga. Next base: position 938 of record JAKSBD010000010.1, on the reverse strand, counting down.
ATATCCAGGTTACTGACCGGCTTATTGTAAATTCCTGAATGAAGCATTCCCGGCCATTTAATTAAAAATGGTACGCGGATTCCTCCTTCATAGGTATCTCCTTTCCATCCTCTTAATCCGCCGGTTGAAGACATAAAATCATTTTGCATAACAGCTTTTGCCTGTCCCATTGGCGAACCATTATCACTGATAAAAATAACAATGGTATTATCCTGAATACCTTGCTGTTCAAGTGATTTCATCAACTGTCCAACTCCATCATCAAGAGCCAGTACCATGGCAGCAAATTTTCTTCTGTTGGGGAGTGAAATATGTTGCAGTCGCTCAATGTATTCGTCAGGCACTTCCCAGGGGTGATGAACGGCATTATAAGCTACATAAAGGAAAAAGGGCTGATTCCTTGATTCCTCAATAAATTGAACGGCCTTATTTGTAAAGACTTCTGTCAGGTAACCATCAAAAGTGACAGGTGTGTTATTTTCGAAAAGAGGCCAATGCGCTTTTTTCCTGCCCATATCTATTTGTGATTTATAATATGAATGCGCGCCATTAAGGAAACCATAATAATAATCAAAGCCTTTTTTATTAGGACGCTTTGATTCTGCTATTCCCAAATGCCATTTTCCTACCATTGCGGTTTTATAACCAACAGTTTTTAAAAGTTCAGGAGCCAAAACCTGATTATCAGGAATACCTGAACCTTGTGATATTTCTGATTCAGGCCATCCCGTCGCACTACAGTTCTCTCCTAAGCCGAAGCGCTGTTGATACTGACCGGTTAATAAACCGGCACGTGAGGGTGCACATACCGAAGCAGATACATATCCTTGATTAAAAACAATTGATTGTTTAGCCAGTTTATCAATATTGGGAGTTAAAACATCGGTAAACCCATTGTAGCCAACATCACCAAAACCCATATCATCGGCATAGATAAT
>JAKSBD010000011.1 GCA_022361295.1 Bacteroidales bacterium | reverse complement strand
TACCCACACAGGATTCTATCCATAAAAAAAGACCAACACAGTTCTGCATCGGTCTTTCCTCACATTTCAATTATACTTTGTTATTCGTATTCTCCCATTAAAATGCCGGATATACTCCATGCACTAAAGCTATTTCCAGCCGGTTCACCCAGAGGAATTGCAACTTTCATTTGATGTTGCCCCGCTTGCAGGTCTGGCAGCTCAACATATTCGGGATTGGTAGCTGTGCCAGGACACCATCCGCTTCGGCTCAAATCAGACGAGGAAATACCATTCCAGAAATTACCCGACACCGGATTATGCTTGCGATAAGCAGCACAATCTGTTCTCCATGGCGTAAATGTATAAACGCGTTCATCATCTATAAAAATCTCATTCTGCTTTGGATTGAACTCATCACCACCTCCCCAGCCTCCGTGGCCGGTTGTGATATAACGTAGTCTTAGGTTTTTAACACCCTCAGGAATTGAGAAATTCAAAGTAAGACTATCATTTTTAAACATTGTACCATATCGCTGGCCTCCCATTTCCATCACATTACAAGTGTTAAAGAGAGGCTGTACAAACACTTTCTTCTCTTCCTCTTCCTGCCAGTCGTAACTTCCGGGATAGGCCTTTATATCAAGAGTCAGCTTATGCCCTCCACGGTCATAATTACCAATAAAAGCACCAACCAAAACCTCACCTTCAAGGTATGATTTTAAGTCACTAACATCTTGTTTGAATATCGTATGATCTTCCCATTCAATATCCTTAATCTTTACTCTGTCGTTAAAATGACGTACACCAAATGTAGTAAAGAAACGCACCAGCTCAACCACAGGCTCATAATTCTCATTTATTACAACCCCCTGATAATCCAGACTATCTGCATCATAATATATTGGAAGGGTATTCATTCCGTTTTTTAAGCCATCCCAGAAGCTTTGCTCCTTGTTGGTAGGAATAACAAAAACAGAACCTGTGCGATCGTAGGCATCTCCATTGCTGTACTGTTTGATTTCTGCAAAAACAGAATAATGATCAGGTGTAACAGGCAACTTCACTTTTTTAACAATTAAAGTACCTCCTGCAAAATGATACAATGTGTCTAACACCGGCTCATCTACTTTTACATTCTCCTTTCCCCAGCATATTTGCTCATCGTTAAACACCCGTGTACTAATAATCATTTTCTCACGCTTGATATCGCCCAGCTCATTCTTATTTACCTCTTTACCTAATTCAGCCGGAATTAAAGATGTTTTTGCCTTTTTGCGTTTGATATCAATTTCAGAAGCCAGTGTTTCGTAATTCCCGTTTCGAACAATGCTTAACACCAGACCGGGCACATAACCAACCCTGGGTTGCGGAGATCCCTGAATACCTGCTTCTGTAGTATACCAAACATCAATATGGTTGGAGTTAATAACTGTTTTGGCATGTTTACAGCTATAGCCAAGAATATCGCGTGTTTTATCTGTTAATTCAAGCTCTGGCAAATCATCCATCGATGCCACAGAATGAAATACATCACCATCATCAAATCTGGCGACCTGGAATAACTGCTTATTTCCATAGTCAATATACCCGGCCTCATAGGCATAACCCGGTATTAACTGTTTTACATCCGGTGCATCACGCCAAACCTTTGAAGTATTGCTGCCGAACTGCACATGCAGTAAAGGCATATCGTCCCGCTCATTACCATTATATAAAATCTTATAACTTACAGAACCCTGTTTTTTAAAATCCTGAGCAATACTATTGCTTCCTATGATCAGAACTAACAATAGAAAATAAAATGTCTTCATGTGTATTGAGTTAATTTAAGATGAAGAGCAAAGTTAACTCCACCCCATTAGGGATGCCACCAACACATGTTCAAGAAAGGGCGCAAATGATTATTTAATCCTTACTTTTCGCTACACATCAGTAATTGCCTTCGTATTGCTGATGTAACACCACTATTATCATTACTGCCGGTTTTATGGCGGGCAATCTCTTTTATTTCAGGATGCGCATTATCCATTGCATAGCTGTGTTCAACCACCTGTAGCATTTCATAATCGTTCAGGTAATCGCCAAATGCCATTGTTTCACGGGCTGAAATACCCATTTCACGCTGTAACATTTGAACAGCATTGCCTTTATTAACACCTTGCGACATAACATCCAACCATATCGGACTGGATGTACTTATCTGAAAATCATTTTCAAACGCTGATTTTACTTTAGGATAAACGACTGCCTCCAGCTCATGAAAATTATTAACAGCTATCTTCAGAATATCATCTTCAACATCAAGCAGGTCTTCAACCACACTGTGTTTGGCATAGTACTTTTTTAGCTCATCCATAAACTCATCAGAGGGAGAACCCTCAACATAAGCTCCTTTTTTACCGCACAATACAATATTGGTGCCCTCAATCAAACGAAGCATTTCTATCATGGCTTTAGCCTCCAATGCTTTCATCGGCTTAATAACCCGGGTTTGATCATCCCAGTTGATATAGCTGCCATTCTCAGCTATAAAAGCAATATCATGATCAAAATGTGCAAACTCATCAACTAAAGTATAAAACTGACGTCCGCTTGCTACAACAAATCGAATTCCCGCCGCTTTCATCATATGATACACTTCAGTAAAATCGGCTGGCAACTGCTTTTTTGAATTAAGCAAGGTCCCATCCATATCAGACACAATCATTTTAATCATATTCAACCATTTTAGAGGCACAAATATAGCTCGATTAAAGCTTAATGATATGAGGCAAATGTTAATATTTACAAATAATCAGGTATTCAACTATCGCTCATTCAGCAACTATTAGAATCATTTTAAGCTGAGATCGGCATAAGTTTTTCTATCTTCTTGCATTTTCTTATACATTCTTCAAAACCGGCCATTACAAATTTATAGTTCTGACCTTTATCAGCAATTGTATTGTAATATTGTATACGAGCAGATTTAATAGCATTAAATAATGATTCCGGAAGACAAAAGTTAACTGCTTAAACTGTGTTCTTCCTTATAATACCATCCAATTTAAGGTCGTATTCAAAAAACGATTCAATACTTTTTGAACTCAACAACTCCCCCAAATACCAATTTACCATGTAATTGGTATAAGTCATATTTATCCCTTTTCGTACGAACAAAAAAGAGTAGCACCCAAAGGATGCTACCCTAAAATTGAAAAACTATTTATACTTATTTTATAACAAGTCGTTGAGAATAATTACCTGTCTTAATGATATAGATACCTTTGCGTAAGTCGCCAATTTGTCTGGTTTGATTGTTTGACAGCTTACTGACCTGTTTTACCAATGCGCCGCTTACACTATAGATACTTAGTGTTTCCCTCTCGGCACCCTCAATGGTCAAGTGCGTGGTGGCAGGATTTGGGTACACCTTAATTTCCTGTGCATCCTGCGGGTTTAAGTTGGTTGCAGTGTCAAACTTTGCCTTTACTTTCAGGTCATCTGTAATTGTTGTAAAGTCAGTTACCTGTACATCTCCATCGAACCAGCCAATAAAAGCAGAACCTCCTGTTTGTGAAGTTGGTATCAGCGAACCATCGGCATCACTTCCATACGTTACTGTTTGCACATCAAAATCAGTTCCATCGTCATTAAGGAAGGTTACAGTAAAGTTTTTGATAGTCCAGTGTGCATATAAATTAACATGCGTAGCTGCTAATGGATTCCAGTGAGTAAGCAGGTTGATTGCTTCATTTTGGTTATGAGACCATCCTTCGAAGGTATGACTTTCGATGAAGTCAGGCCTTGGTAAAGTAATCATTTCATCCTCAACAGTGTATGTTACACTATTAACGCCATTGCCCATTGAGCTATGGAACGTGATGGTATACTCAACAGGAGTCCACTTGGCATATAATGTTATATCGTGTTGATATTCGCTTACCTCAACATCAGTAACCTGTTCTGTTAAAGCCTCATCTATAAACCATCCGGCAAAAGCATAACCCGCTTTTGTTGGCTCAGGCAGATTATTCACCGCGTTTTCTATCGAAAAAGTCATAGACTCAACATTGCTACCTCCATCGGTATTAAAGGTAATGGTGTGCTCAATAACCTCCCACTTTGCATAGAAATGCTTATTACCATACGAGTTTGCAGGTATAGTAGAAGTGGCAGTACCGGTGCCTTCTGCATTATTGTACCAACCCATAAAAGTGTAATGGTTTTTAGATATCGGCTCTAAATCAACACTGTTTGATTCAATTGTGTAATTTACATGTGTGGTAACAGCCTCAGCATCGTTGCTGTGCAGAGTAATAGTGTACTCGTTGACGGTATATTGTGCTTCAAATGTTTCGTTTCCGGCTACAACTGCTGTATTTAAGTCATCATCTGTAAACTCATTATTCGTGCTCAATTGCTTATATCCTGTGAAGGTATAGCCTATTTTTTGAATTTCGACTTCTGTTGGATACTGTTCTTTTTCAAGCAATTGATCCAAAGTCACAACGTCCGTATAAAGTTTTTCATCTATAGTTTTTATTGACTGAGAACCATTGGTAAATGTAAGTGTAACATTTTTATATACTCCTAATGTGTACTCCTGCATAGCAATAACAGCATCATTATACTTTGCGTTAATTGTAAAGTTATGGTGCCCGAGTGTATTTATAGATCCACTTACTTGACCTGTTGCATTGTCAAGACTTAACTCTAATGGCAAACCTTCACCTACTTCGTATGTGATATTGTTACTTACCGCATTGTCAAAAAAATCGGCTCCGGCAGTGCCATCGGCATTAGCGTTTATTAATACTGGTGCTTCTCCCTCATAGAGTGAACCTTGCTCTACATCTGAATTTATGGCAGGGTTATTTACATTAGGCGATTTAATTAAGTATAATGTTGCACTTTCACCGCTAGTTAATGGGTAGGTATCGCCTTTTAGGTAAACATTTTGTCCGCTTATCCATAATATGTCAGAATCTTCGTTGCCAAAATTTTCATCAAAAGCAAGTACTTCTGATGGAGATAAAATGTAAACATTACCTTTAATATTATACATTTCAATTTCTACTTGCGCAGCACCTTCACTTTCGTTAACATAGATAATTGTATTTTTCTCTAAAGGACCACTGCCCGTTTGTACAATATCATTCGGATTAGTCAGTTCTACAGGCACTTTTATGTTTACATTTTCACCTATGTTCTTTCCGCTTATTGCAATATTAGTATTAGAGCCACTTGTTAAAGTTAAATCACCACCATTAATATTAATACTACTCACCTTTCCACCTGTAGCATTGCTGCGCGCACCAATTGCCGGGGAATTACTTCCGCCTGTTGCTGTAATTTCTCCATCTGTAATGGTAATTACCCCTACACCTCCATTGATATTGCCTCCGGTTGCACCACCAATACCTGCTCCATTAATCCTACCGGTTGCGTTAATTGTTCCTCCGTTAATAGTTATGGAGTTTTTATTAGCATTTCCTGTTTGCACACCCCACGAATAACCAATTCCGGCACCTGATTCGTGTATGCTAGTAGCCTCAATGTTTCCACCGTCTATAATAATACCGTAGCTAATGTCGCCAGAAACACCGCCTCCTATTCCAACGTTTCCTTTTGCTACAATATCTCCTCCGGTAATATGTATTTTACCACTTTGTTTGGCCCATCTTCCTGTACCAATTGCTGCACTATTAGTTCTGCCGGTTGCACTTATTGTTCCACCATTGATAATAATATCACGTCCTGATGAACCGGCACCAAGTCCGATTCCGGTATGGCCATTTGCCTCAATATTTCCATCGTTAATGGTTATTGTTCCAAAACCTCCGCTATTACCTGAACCAATTGCTGCACCTCCGCTACTCCAATTGCTGCTGCCGGTAGCTTTTATAGTACCTCCATTAATAGTCAAATTATTAAAATTACCTGATTTACCGGCGCCTATACCTGTTGCCGCTGTTCCGTTTGTGCTGGCAGTTATATCGCCACTATTAATAACTATGTTTCTTACTTTGCTTCCGTGGCCTGAACCAATACCTGAACCACCTGACGTAGTCTCATATGTTCCGCCGCCACCGGTAGCTTTTATTGTACCTCCATTAATGAGTATGTTTTCTATTTCATAGTTTACCAACGACGATGGCCATGTGCCCGTTCCAATGCCTGCTCCGCCATCTCCTCCCTGAGCTGTTACATTTGCATTGTCTTTTATTTCTATTGTTAGAATAGCACCTCTTAAACCGGTACCAATTCCGGCTCCAAAATATGCTCCCTGGGCTGTTACTGTTCCTCCGCTTATTGTTAGGCTTCCAATATGGGTATAGGCTCCGGTTCCTATTCCGGCACCAAGTCTTCTGTCTACATTACTTGATGTTTGTGTAACAGTCTGGTCACCTGATGCATTAATAGTACCTCCTGTAATTTCAATGGCACCAACAGAAAACTGCAGGTCACTTCCGTCAACACTTAAGCCTGCAAAGCCATCAGTATATCCATCGGCAGTTGACGATGCACCATTACTACCTATTCCGGCACCATTTCCACCGCCTGTTGCTGTTATATCACCACCACTGATAATAATTTTTTCAACAGTGCCCAGTAATCCTGCTCCTATACCAACGCCATTTTCTCCTCCCATAGCTCCTTTTTCAGCAACTCCACCACTTCCTCCGGCTATTGCTGTTATAGTTCCGCTATTAATGGTAATGATGCCTGCATGCGCTTCTTTATCTGATCCTATGGCTGCTGCTTCGTTGCTCCCCAACGCTTCGAGGCTTCCTGTACCTGTAAATACTATATTGCTTTTATCTGTGGCACTTATTGCTGCCTTTCCTTCTGTAGAACTACTAATATCTACTTTATTCGTTGTTCCATCAGCAAGTTCTATTGTTAAAGTGGGAGCATTGTTACCGCTAACTTTTATGTCACCAGCTATATCAATACCTGCTAATTGTAGAGTAGCATCAATGTTTTGCACCTCGAAACTAAAATTAATACCCGGTGTTTTACCCGGGTCTGTTAACACTATATGGTCACTGTCGCTGTATAAGGCTATAACATCGTCTGAACCATGTGCTTTAATACGTCCTGTTTCATCGAGGTAAAGTGAACTATTGCTATAGCCTGATATGTCTATCTCAATAGCATTACCTTGCGCCCCTGCTGTTACTAAGCCTAAGGCAATAATTGCGAACATTGTAAATAAATGTTTCATTTGATTTGAGTTTTAATAAGCAGCAATTAGGTAAAAAATTGCTGCTTCTATTGTTTATAAATAGTGTACTCCGCGCCAACGGGGTACTTTGTTTTAACCACAGATTGCACAGATTACACGGATTGTTTTCGTTTCAGGACACAAGACTATTTACATCGTGTCTTGTTAAGCTGAAATATTCCGCTCTCTGATTTTTTATAATGGGCTATTTTGAAAGTTTAAATTGTTAATTACTGAGGTGCAAAACACAAAAAGCCACACGGCATTATTGCCGGTGGCTTTTTGTGTTTTAAATATTATTGTATGTTTGTTGTCTTTTGAAAGAGGGCGGGTGGGCTTAGGCTGTGTGTGTGTGTGTGTGTGTGTGTGTGTGTGTGTGTGTGTGTGTGTGT
>JAKSBD010000012.1 GCA_022361295.1 Bacteroidales bacterium | reverse complement strand
TCCAACACGAAAGCAGGTGGTATATCTTCAAAATGAATTGACTGAATATATGTACAACTTTATATACACTGGGTGTATACACATACGCACAGACTATTGACTAATAGATTGAAGTCTCGGACAAAGAAAATCCTCCCCGTTGATAGAAGCCAGTTTACGCTCAAACATTAATCCTTCAATGTCTCTGTCAAAAAGTTTAAACTGTCCATTCTGCAAATAATATCCATTGGCGAAAATCAAGCCCTGATCATCGGGTAGTAGAACACATGAATCCTCCAGGGCATCAATGCGCTGTACCTTCTGAATTTTTGAGTTGTAAACGAAGTATCTGAATTCATTCTCCTTATAGGGTAGTATGCGAATAATTATAAGGTTACCAATGATGGCATAATTCACTTCTGCATCATCAAGGGTTTGATCTTTTACTTCCACCTCTTCGGCATATATCCCAAAGCCAGAGTCTGTATTATCCTCTATCTTAAAAGTGATATCTCCGCCAACGGCTTCAACAAAAACCTTATCTTCGATAGATACGTGCGGATGCTCACCGTAAACATACTGTTCGCGTGTTACTTTTTCCCACTTAAATTCATGTTGATCCGGGAAAACAAATTCATGTGTACTGCGGTTGCCTTTATATTCTAACTGATCATCTTTAATCAGCCACTTAAATGCTTTTATGTCGTCTTGGCTTTTCCCCGTCTGAAACACCATAAACAGATGAGGGCCGATAGTAGCAAATTTCTTAAACTGAGTTTCTTTATAATACTCATAAAGGTTATCGAAATCATTGATGAACTGAGAGTCATTAATGATGTTCATATTCTTCTGGTCAAAGGCGTGCTCGTTGAAGTTGTAGACACTAAACACATCGTCCAGAGACGTTTTAGTTTTTAATCCCATGGTTACGTTGTAACCAAAAAGTAATGTGTTACCCAGGGCCACCATATCGGCAGGAGTACAGTTGTTTTCGGTACCGATACGATCGGTAGCCACCAGTGTACTTTCAATGGAGCCAAACACATCTTTACGTGAGGTATTGAGTTGATCTAACCTTTGACCTAATTCTCCGGCACTCTTGCGTAATCTGTTTTTAATGATTTCGTAGGTGCCTTCTTCAAGCTGTATATTTTTATCTGTGGTGTTTTGATTATCAGACATAAATCAATTGTTAGTGATATGAAGAAAAAAAAGCATAACAATTCGGGCAATATTAAATTGTGCTATTGCAGAAAAGCAGGAGTAACGAAGGTGTCCAAACATTTAAAATATTTCTCGCAAAGCACGCGAAAGAAGAAGCACGCAAAGCACGCAAATGGATGAGTAATACTTACCAGCACTTTGCGAGCTTTGTGATTCTCTTAGCGCACTTAGCGTGAAACTTCATTTTAGAGTAGCTTCGTTAAAGTATTTCTTTTAAACGATGCCCAGCGCTTTAGCGGTACTGTTTGATACGCCTAAACTTTTAGCGATATCATTCAGGCTGCTAAGCATGCTACCGGTTTTTTCGTCAGAATTCTCCTGCATCATACGGCCTATCAAAGCACTAATGCTTAGGTTACGCACATCTTCAGATGAGATGCCAAACTGGTCGATAAAGCTGGCAAACTGCTCTTTAAAGCTTTTTCCGTCAGAACTGTCGAAGAAGTGATTTTTAATATCACTGATGATATCACTGTTCTTAACTACTTTATCAACCTGCTTACCCTGGGTAATTGAACCGATGATCTTATCGAAGAACATGGTTTCTCCACCAACGATGTCGATGTTAGCAGCTTTTAATGCTTCGGCAATCACTTGCGACTGTGCGTCAGCAATGCCTTTCTGGATATTGATACGTGCCAGTTCAAGCTCTTTTTGCATATCTAACTTCAGCTTAAACTCTTCGTGATCGCGACCAACAGCATCCAGCTTCTTCATCGCCATACCTTTCTCTTCAATGCCTTTGGCTTCAACGCCATTACGCTCGTCCAGTACTTTGTTTTCAGCTTGTCCTCTTTCCGCTTCCGCTTCTGCTTTAGCTTTGATAACCTCTGCTTCCGATGATCCGATCTGCTGGATTGATTCCGCTTCAGCGACAGCTTTGGCTTTCTTGCCTTTGGCTTCTGCCTCTGCTTTCATCTCCATAACTTTAGCCTCGTTAAGGCCTTGTTTTTCCATAGCATCAGCCTTGGCTTCAATAACCTGTGCTTCAGCAACTCCAATAGCAGCTTCTTCGGCAGCTTTTGCTTCAGCCATAATTTTGCTTGCTTCTGCTTTTTTACCCGCAGCTTCAAACTCAGCTTCTGCATCAATCAATCGTGTTTTAGCATTGTGCTCCGCAGCGTTTTTAGCAGCTTCGGCCGATTTAATTTCACGTACAAAGGCTTCTTCTGCATCCATTTCTGCCTTGGTAATGGCTACTTTCTTAGCCCTGTCGGCAGTGGCGAACTCTTGCGTGTCCTTAATTTTCTCCTGTTCGGCAACGGTAGCTTTCTCAACTTCAACGCGCTCGCGAATCACTTCCTGGATCTGCTTCTTCTGCAATTCCACTTCCTTCTCCTTCTCAATCTGAGCAAGAGTTACGATGCGCTGACGCTCTGTTAATTTAAGCTCACGCTCTTGTTCCACAGCTTCTGTTTCCACAGCTTCAACACGTTCGCGGTTTTTATCTGCAATAACCACCTGGCGCTCCTTATTCTTTTCGGCCACAGCAATTTCTTCTTCAGTGGCAATGCGTGCTTTTTCAGATACCAGGCGTTGCTCTTCAGCTACTTTTTTCACTTCAGCTTCCTGTCGGTCCCTGATGTTAGCTACTTCACGCTTCTGGTTTTCTTCAGTCTCTGCTAACTGACGTTCCAGTTCCAATACTGTTTCACGTGCCTCAACATCTTGCTTGGTAATGGTCTTTTGCTTGTCGCGCTCAATCTGGTTAGATAGTATCTTCTGTTTGGCAGTTAGCTCCACAATCTTTTTAATACCTTCTGAATCCAGGATGTTATCTTCCGACAATGACTCAAGAGGCGTTTGCTCCAGGAAGTCAATGGCACAGTCATCAAGGATATAACCATTCAGGTCTGTACCAATGATGTTCAGGATCTCGTGCTTGAACTTTTCGCGTGAGTTATATAACTCAACAAACTCAAATTGCTTACCAACGGTTTTAAGAGCCTCCGAGAATTTAGAGTCAAAGAGCTCAACCAGCGACTTTTGATCAGAAGCTCTGTTACAGCCAATTGACTGAGCTACCTGGATAACATCTTCACTTGTTTTGTTGACGCGAACAAAGAAAGCAACTTTGATATCGGCCCGCATATTGTCTTTACAAATCAGACCATCCTTGCCCATACGCTCAATAACAACCGTTTTAAGGGTAATATCCATAATCTCCATGCGGTGAAGAATAGGAATGACAAACATGCCGGTAAAGGTTACTTTGGCACCACCGGCACCTGTACGCACCATAGCCTGGCCTTGTGTGGCTTTACGGTAAGTTTTAATTATTAACGATATAATACCGATAATAACAATGGCAAGAAAAACAATGGCACTTATGCCAAGAGATTGAATCATTTCCATTATGCATTTAAATTTTATAGGGTTCTACTAAATAACACTTCTTTTCTGGTAGGTATTCGATTATAAGGGCTGTCTGGCCTTTTTCCAATACAACCTCGTCATGGGTGAGAATATTAACACGATAGATGTTACCATTCCTGTTTATTTCTGCCTGACCAAATCTGTTACGGGACGCACGCATCAAAACAGTACATATTTTACCTGTGTACTTAAACTGGTCGTCATTGTTCTTTTTAAGCTTGGCAAAAAGGGCGGCAATAGGAGTTGTAAGAATCTTTGAAACCATCAGGCTTACAATCAGGTTTGGTATCAATGCCACTAATGCTATCGTAAATGAGCTGTTTCCCAAAAAGTGATTAAACAAAATGGAGATAATCCACATTGGGAAAATCAGGAAGCTCAGCCATATCATAAATGGTATTTTACCAAGATTGAAAAAGACCAATATAGAATTAAGAAAGGCTACTGAGCCAATGCCTTCTCCTGGAGAATCGGCGCCATCAATATCGGCGTCCACATCTACGTCTGCATCCACATCTACGTCGACATCTACATCCACATCGGCATCGATGTCAAAGTCAACCGAGTCAACATCCATTGCGCCAATAATAACCATTAGCCAATATAATAATACAAGAATTAGCAGTAAGGTAGGGATGATGTTTACGCCCGAAAAGGCAGCTTCAAATAATTCCTTCATGACAGAGGGATTTGGATTGGTTATGATGGGTTTCGGATTAAGGAAACCAACTATTGTCAATAGAACAAAAAAAGGTTAATGCCCATTGGCATTAACCTTTATATATGAGTTACTCTTCTTTTTTATCTAAGCCTAATTTAGCTTTTAGCTCGGCTAATGATTCAGATGCTTCAGCCTTGCTTTTCCCTCCAAGTGCAGAATCAATTTCGTCATCCAGTGACTTTGATTCATTGGCAATCTCACCGTAAGCTTCAGACAGGGCTTCTTCCTGATCAACCTTTTCTTTCATCTTTTCAAGCATGCTAATGGTGCTGCCTGAGTCGATCTGGGCCATTTGCTTATTAATGCTCTTAGTGGCCTTGCTCACCTTAACGCGTGCTTTCAGTGTTTTTAATTCGTTTTCGTATGTGCTTATCTGGGAGCGAAGTTTTTTGATGTTGCTATCCAGCTGAGACAGGTTTTGCTCAAAGCGGTTTACTTCTTCCTGTTTTTGAGAAGCCATACTTAAACACTCCTCCTTTTTGGTTAAAGCTTCAGTTGCCAGTCTGTCGGCATCTTCGGCAGAAATCTCTCCCTTTTCAGCTTTCTTAAGTAAAAGAACTGCTTTATTCTCATAATCGCTTGCTCGTGAGCGATTAGATTCATAGTCGTTTTTTGAGCGTATGGCTAAGGCCTTAACTTCTGCCAAAGCTTTTAGGCTATCGTCTAAGTTCACTTTAAGATCGCGAATGCCCTGTTCGGTCATTTTAATCGGATCTTCTAATTTGTCTATCGCCGAATGTGCTTCGGCTGTTCCTATTCTGAATAATCTGCTAAATACATTCATGGCTTACTCTTTTGTAGAAAACTTAATAATTTCATTAGCATACTCACTAAGCAGGAGGCTTAATGAATTAATAGAGCCTTCTAGTTCGTTTAAATCAAGGTTTTCAATTTGAAGGGTATCTCTGAAGATGACCTTGTGACCTGTCTCGTCGAGCACAAAAGCGCCGTGAACAATGTCGCGGTTCTTCATTAGTAATTGTTTGAACACACTCAAGTTATCCCCATTAATTTCAAAAATGAATTGCTCCATAATAAGGAGTGGATCGACACAACCTAAAACTAAATTGACAATTCCTTCGTCGGGCTTAGTAACAACAAGAACACCCTCGTTCTCGTTTTCGTTAACTATTTCGCAATCCAGTTCTAAAAGGTAATTCTTTACTTTTTTAAAATAGTTTTCCATTATTAGAGTGGTTTAATCATTTTTTCGGGTTTTGAATTTAAAAAAAATATTGTCTCATTAAACATTGGGTGGTTATTTAAAATCATAAGAAAGAGTTAGGTTGGTTAGCATTTTAATTGTTTTTTTTGTTCTTTTGACAAGTACATTAGCAAATGTAGTAAAATATCTAATCAATGCAAATAAAATTAGCATTAATTTATGAGTTATTTTGGAAGTAACATTAGGAAAATCCGTTCAATACGAAAAATAAGTCAATCTGAATTTGCTGAAATCTTCGATCTGTCAAGGGCTAGCGTTGGTTCGTATGAAGAGGGGCGGGCAGAGCCAAAGATTGATTTAATTAATCGGGTTGCTAAATATTTTAGTATTACAATTGATGAGTTGATTAATAAAGAGCTAACTGTAAATGAACTTTATCATTTTGATGTGGGTAATGAGCCAACTTTTAAAATTCCAAATAAGTTGGTTTATGAGTTGAAAAGCATTCCTTTTTGTCCTTCGGTGAAGGATATTGATAAAGCTCTATCCGATGATGCAAATGAGGTTGATCACATTCAAATGCCTTTAAATGAGGGCTCGGGTGTGTTTGTTGCCATTAATATAATGCCACGTGACTTTAAGGCAATGCCCGATAATCTGAAGCAAAATGACATAGTTATTATTGACGCAGGGCATGTGTCATTTACGAAAGATCAGTTCTATGTGATAAAAACAGGTGATGCTATTTTTATTAGTAAGCTAAAATTATTAGCAGGTAATACGGTTCTGATCCTGCAGGTAGATTATGATTTATTGCTGGTAAATATTGATGATATTGATTATTATTATCCTGTAATAAGGTATATCGGTAACTATCCGGGCGAATCAGAATCAAACCGAATTGATCGTTTGGAAGAACAACTTTATCGTCTAACCTCGAAATCGATCCAGAATAAATTATGAAAGAAC
>JAKSBD010000130.1 GCA_022361295.1 Bacteroidales bacterium | reverse complement strand
GCTTGTAGGTTTAGTACTTGAATGTGGTAAGTTTGGTGTTGATGTAATGGCATTACTTGATAAGGCTAATACAGAGTCATTCGGTAATCCTGAAATTACTTCTGTAAATATCGGCGTTGGTCAAAATCCTGGTATATTAATCTCCGGACACGACCTTAAGGATTTAGAAGAATTATTAGAGCAAACACAAGGTACTGGTGTTGATGTATACACTCACAGTGAAATGTTACCGGCTCACTATTATCCTAAATTTAAAAAGTACGAAAACTTTGTTGGTAACTATGGTAGCGCATGGTGGAAGCAAACCACTGAATTTGAAACATTCAATGGCCCTATCCTGTTTACAACAAACTGTATTGTACCACCAAAGGCAGCATATAAAGATCGCGTATACACGACAGGAGCATCAGGATTTGACGGATGTATTCACTTCCCTGATCGTGTTGAAGGTAAAGCAAAAGACTTCTCTGCTATTATTGAGCATGCTAAAAAATGTGCTGCTCCAACAGAGATTGAAACAGGTGAGATTGTAGGTGGATTTGCACACAACCAGGTACTTCAACTGGCCGACAAAGTTGTTGAAGCTGTTAAAGGTGGTGCCATTAAGAAATTTGTTGTGATGGCAGGTTGTGATGGCCGTATGAATGATCGTAACTACTATACTGACTTTGCTAATGAATTGCCTCAGGATACAGTTATTTTAACCGCCGGTTGTGCTAAAT
Source organism: Bacteroidales bacterium (assembly GCA_022361295.1). Taxonomy (GTDB): domain Bacteria; phylum Bacteroidota; class Bacteroidia; order Bacteroidales; family Marinilabiliaceae; genus Carboxylicivirga. The sequence continues at coordinate 11,238 of JAKSBD010000130.1, read as the reverse complement.
ACCGCTACAACAAACTACCATTGGGTGATATAGGTGGCATCCCTCGTGTATTAGATGCAGGTCAGTGTAACGACTCATACAGTCTTGCTGTTACTGCTCTTAAACTAAAGGAAGTATTTGAGTTGGATGATATTAACGACTTACCAATTGTCTATAATATTGCATGGTATGAGCAAAAGGCAGTTATTGTATTGTTAGCTCTTCTACACCTTGGCGTTAAAAACATCAACCTTGGACCTACATTACCGGCATTCTTATCACCTAATGTTGCTAAAATATTGGTGGAGACCTTTGGAATTGGCGGAATCAGTACTGTTAAAGAAGATATCGAAAAGTGGATTAATTAATAGCCTGATGAGTTCACTAAATAATTAATGGTTATACCTGCATCTCTTTTGAGGTGCAGGCTTTATTATTTTACAAATGCTTGCACTATAGTTATTTAGAATAATTATTAATAAGTATTTAATTACTCTAATCCGTTGAAAATCCCTTAAAATCAAATTATCTTTTTTTCACTAATCTAAATCAAATTTGTATGAGCAAAAAGCTAATTGACTTTCTTAAACCTCCAGAACACTGGAAAGTACCGGTTATACTGGCCACAGGTGTTTTTGTTGGTTTAGGCTTTTATGTGTTTTATGTATCCAGGGCTCACTCCTATTTATCGGATGACCCGAAAACATGTGTTAACTGCCATATTATGGCACCACAGTTTGCGACCTGGAGCCATAGTGCACACCGTGAAGTAGCTACGTGCAATGATTGTCATGTTCCGCAAGACAATGTTTTCAACACCTACTACTTTAAGGCTAAAGATGGAATGCGACACGCATCTATTTTTACCATGAGAGCCGAACCACAGGTCATCTTCATTCAGGAAGAAGGACGTAATGTTGTACAACAAAACTGTATCCGTTGCCATGAGCAGCTTATTACAGATGATAAATTACTGGCCCACAAGCCGGATGTTCATCGTAATATAGACGATCGTCTTTGTGTCGATTGTCACAGAGAAACACCTCATGGACGTGTTAACAGTTTATCCAGTGTACCAAATGCAAGAGTCCCGGTTCCGGAGAGTCCGCTTCCCGACTGGCTTAAAGACTTAAATAAAAAGTAACCTAAATCAAAAAATCATATGTTGCTACATGATTATCAGAATCAACAGATAGTTCATATGACAAATGAAAAAAACTTATACGCATGAAACCTATACGAGAACAAATAAAGGAAAAACCCTGGCTAGGCTGGGCTATATTTTTCGTAACAATAGTAGTAGTATTTCTTTTGGGCCTGTTAGCTTCATCAGTAATGGAACGACGGGCTGAAGCTGTTTTTGCTTATACTCCAAAAGTAGGACATTCTCCAACTGAACCTCGCAACGAAGTTTGGGGGCAGAATTTCCCAAAAGAATACCAATCATACATGAAAACAAAAGACACCACTTTTGCGAGTAAATACAACGGAGCTGCAATGATTGATATGCTGGAAGTGGATCCTCGTTTAGTAGTACTTTGGGCAGGTTATGGTTTTGCCAAAGATTACAACCAGGGACGCGGACATGGATATGCAGTAGAAGACATTCACAAGACATTACGTACCGGCGGACCTACTGAAGATAAGCATAGTCCGATGCCAAATACCTGCTGGACTTGTAAAAGCCCTGACGTACCTCGTTTAATGGCTGAGATGGGGCCTGCTGAGTTTTACAAAGGCAAGTGGGATGAAAAAGGCGCTGAAGTAATGAATAGTATTGGTTGTGCCGATTGCCACGACTCTGAAACAATGAATTTGAAGATTACCCGCCCTGCATTGGTTGAAGCCTTCGAAAGAATGGGTAAAGACATCAACCAGGCATCACATCAGGAAATGCGTTCATTGGTTTGCGCACAGTGTCACGTAGAGTATTATTTCAATAAAAATACAGCTGATGCCAAAGGTGTTCCTTATTTGACATTCCCATGGGATAAAGGTATGTCGGTTGAAGCAATGGAAGAGTACTATGATGAAATAGAGTTTTCAGACTGGACACATAAGCTAAGTCGAGCACCAATGCTTAAGGCGCAGCACCCTGGATACGAAGTGTATTTAACTGGTGTTCATGCCAAAAGAGGTGTATCATGTGCCGATTGTCACATGCCGTATAAGAGTGAAGGCGGCATGAAGTTCACTGATCACCACATTCAAAGTCCTTTAAACAATGTTGCTAATTCTTGTCAGGTTTGTCACCGTGAAGAAACTGCCAGCTTAATTGAGGATGTTTATGAGCGACAGGACCGTATCATTGAAAATCGTGATAAGCTGGAAGAACTAATCGTTCGCATGCACGTTGAAGCCAAATTGGCATGGGATTTAGGTGCTAAGGAAGACCAAATGAAAGACATCTTACAGGATATCCGCCATGCACAGTGGCGTTGGGATTATGCAGCTGCCAGTCATGGTGGTTCATTCCACTCACCTGTAGAAACTGGTCGTGTTATATCAACAGGTATCACTGTTGCTCAGGAAGGTCGTATTAAACTGGCCCGCCTGTTGGCTGACCTTGGTCATAATGAAGAAGTGCCTTATCCAGACATCTCAACCAAAGCTAAAGCACAGGAATTTATTGGCTTACCAGTTGAAAAGCTTGAGGCTGAAAAAGATGAATTCTTAAAAACACTACTTCCGAAATGGAAAGAAGAAGCTAAGAAGCGTGAAGCTGGTTATGCTACTTCAATGAAATAAATGAATTTAACTCAATCTGGTTAGTGTTTTTATATCTCTAACCAGATTGATTATTTATTTATCACTATCTAAATCAAAATTTTATGAAAATCAAAAATATATTGGCACTTGCTATGTTACTATTAGCAGGTAGCACTTTGTATGCTCAGGTTAAGATTTCTGCTGAAGTCAGACCACGTACCGAATACAGTCATGGAAGTAAATCACTTGCAACAGAAGACACTGATGGTTCTATGATAACCAGCCAGCGTACCCGTTTAAATCTTGATTTTAAAAATGAAGATTTTGCGGTAGGTGTTGTAATGCAGGATGTTCGAAACTGGGGACAGGAAAGTCAGTTAACGTCTAACGGTAATAATGTTGTTTACCTTCACCAGGCATGGGCCGAATGGTTTATCGATCCTAAATTTTCTTTAAAGGCGGGTCGTCAGCAACTTGTATACGATGATCATCGTATGTTAGGTAGTGTTGGATGGGCTCAACAGGCACGTTCGCACGATGTGGCGCTTTTGAAGTACACAGGTGATGTAAAAGTACATTTGGGTTTGGCCTATCACAACTCATCACTAAACAGCAATATCTACCTTGGCCCTGATGCTTACAAAGCCATGCAATACCTTTGGGTAAATCATAAAAATGATTCGTACTCAGCCAGTTTCTTGTTAATGAACCTTGCACGTCCGTATTGGAAAGTTGTTGATATTGAGCAGAAAACAAACAACACTACAACTATAGGTACGCATTTGAAAACAACGCTTGGTGGTGTAAAACTGGCTGGTAATTTATATTATCAGTTTGGAGAAAACCCTTCAGTTGATGGCGCTGATATATCTGCTTTCAACGTTTCAATTGATGCAACTGCCGCATTAAGCGATAAAGTTAATGTGGGTGGTGGATATGAATTATTATCCGGTACAGACCAGGAAGGTGCTGACAAAAACAATTCGTTTAACCCATTTTTTGGTACCAACCATAAATTCAATGGCTTAATGGATTATTTCTTTGTTGGAAACCATATTAACAATGTTGGTTTGCATGATATTTATGTGAAAGCCAATGCCAAGCCTGGTAAAGTAAAGTTCAATGCGGCCATTCACTTCTTTAGTGCACATGGAGAAATGACATCCGGTAATCAAGGCTTAGGTACAGAGGTAGATTTGTTCTGCGGATATTCGCATAAGGGTAAAGTTCAGCTTGACTTTGGCTATTCACACATGTTTGCCGGTGATGGCCTTTACGAGGTGAAAGGTGTTGAAAACAACGATGCTGGTAACAGTTGGGCATGGGTAATGTTAACCTTCAAACCTACCTTATTTGAATCAAAGAAAAATTAACAACCTGATTTCGAAATCAGATTAATAGTTTCCGGCAAAAAAAGAAGAGCCGCTCCCATTGGAAGCGGCTCTCTTATATAGTTCTCAATAATGATCAGACCGAGTTACGACTGGCATTAATATTTCCGAACAGAGAACGCATTACCATTCTTTCATACAATGCTAAGTGCTCATCTTCGGGCTTGTCATTCAGCTTTTGAATTTCAATTAATGCATATTGCTGAATAGCTAACAGAGGAAGCACCACATTCTCGCGTAAACGAATACTGTTTCTGCTTCGTGCGTTGTCAGCCAGCAGTTCAGTATCCCCTGATACCTTCAGCACCATTTCCCTGGTTAAAAGGTATTCATTGTAAATGATCTTCCAGAATTCACCAAACTTCTCATCATTTTCCATATACTTTGTCAGTGCGAAGTTGGTTTTACTCATACTCTGCATACTATTAGATATCAATGCCTTGAAGAAGATTGAAGAATTATACAGCTCTTTACAGTCATCCAGCTTACCGGCTTCTTCCTGTTCCTTTAATGCTGTGCCCAGACCATAGAACCCTGGTACATTCTGTTTCAACTGACTCCATGCTCCAACAAAAGGAATGGCGCGTAAATCATCAAACTCTAATTTATCGCTTGCTCCTCGTTTTGACGGACGGCTTCCAATATTAGCCAAACCGTAATATTTCAAAGTACTTCTTTCTTCGAGGAATGGAATAAACAAAGGATGCGCTTTTAAATCGGCATACTTCTGATAACCACTCTCTGACATCATTTGAATTAAATCACGTTGACTCTCGCTCAGGTCAGAAGCTGTACGGTTGAATAAATTATTTTCAAAACCTGCAGTCAATAAGTGACCAAGGTTATGAGTAGCCGCTTCTTTAATGCCGTAGTGCGAGCTAATGGTTTGTCCCTGAATAGTTAATTGTATTTGATGACTGTCAATGGTCTTACCCAGAGCAGAATAGAATAAATGCGTATTACCGCCTCCACGTGCAGGAGGTCCCCCACGTCCATCGAAGAACACCACTTCAACATCACTCTCGCGCGAAATAAGTGAAATATCTTCCTTGGCGCGATAAATTCCCCAGTTGGCCATCAGGTAACCACCATCTTTAGTACCATCAGAGAAACCAAGCATGACTGTCTGACGGTTCTTACGATTTGCAAGGTGTGTTTTATATTTTGGATGATTATAAAGCGTTTTCATCGATTGACCAGCTCCTTTCAGGTCTTCAACCGTTTCGAACAATGGCACAATATCCAGTGACAATGGCTCATCGCCCCAGCTGCATAAGCGGGCTAAAGCAACAACCTTTGCAATATCGATCGTTCCGCGACAGTTGCTTATAATATATCGGTGAGCAGCCCGGTGTCCGTTTTCTCCCTGGATAGTACGAATTGCTTTCATAGACTCCAGGGTGTCACGTACCAGATCATCTTCAAAAACGCTGGTATCAATGCGACCTTTGACCTTAAGAAGCAGATTCAATTGCTTTTCCTCCGGTAATTCCCACATGTTTTCAGGGAACAGGTCAGGGTTAACACGCATGACTTCATTAAAGGCCTTTCCTATCACCCGGCTATCCTGACGGATATCAATGCTCGCAAAGAAAAAGCCAAATTGTTTTATCTTGCGTTTAAAAGATTTTATTTTGTCTATAAATAAGCTCTGGTGATCTTTCTTAAGTAACTTTTCAACCTTATCCAATTGAGTAAGCAGATAATTCAGGTCAACATTCTTCTCACCATTGGCATTGGTTAATTCCTCTGAAAACAAGTCATCCAACTCATTTAACAGATCATACACCCCTTCAAAACTCATGCGACGCTTAATCGCCTTTAGTTCTGCATGATAACATGAAGATAAGGTAAAACGTAACTTACGCGCCACTTTCAGGGTAGTATCTACCTTTACAAAAGGATTACCATCACGGTCTCCTCCTGGCCAGAAGCCCATGGTTATCAACTCCTTGTTATGGTCTATTTTCCCCGGGAAAAACTCATCAATTCTATCAAGCAATTGCCCTACTGCCGGATAAAAGATATTACCTAAGTACCATGTCAGTGCCATAGCCTCGTCATAAGCAGATGGCTTTTTCTTACGGTAAAATGGCGTCTTACCAAGCTGTTGAAGCAAGTCCCTGGCATAGCCAACTTCATCATTAGTAATGGCCTCCGTTAAGTCGGTTGAAATGGCTAATACGCGTCCGGGGTAAAACTGTGTAGGGTGAGCCGTCAGCACTGTTCTGATACCAAAAGTATCAAGCAGCTCATCCATTTGCTCTTCCAAATTACGATTTTCCACCTTTTGTTTGATTCGTCCCCACGAGTCAGAATCATTGATGCGGTGAATTTTTGTATATGCAGCCTCCTCCAAAGCATCAATTAACACGATCTGACGCTCTACATACTGTATAATCTTAAACAAGAATGAGATACGCTCCCTTTCAGACAAGTCGGGCTTATGCTCCTTAAAAAAATCGTTAATAATAGTAGTCGGCGACTTCCCATTCTCCAGTCCCTTAACACAAGCATCATTCAACAATGGTAACAAAAGCCCCGTTTGTTGAACGCCATGCAAAGGCAATGTGAGAAATAAACTGTTATAGAGTTGGTACTTCAACTCAACCAGCTCTCGGTATGACTTCTCAATTTGGTTCATTCTTCTTTATTCTAATTTGTGTATTGATTACATAACCACAGGGTTAACTTATAGATTAAAACAGAAAACCCTTGTTTTATAACAAAAACAAAGATAATATGTTTTTAAAAGCAATACTATCAAGAAATATTTCTTTATATTTTTTTAAGCTTTTCATGATTTCATTTTATTAACAAATGTGTTCTTATTAATTTAAAAATAAGTTGGCTGAGTTTTATGGTATTTTTCTACCTTTGTAGCTTGTAATTTTGGGCTCGTATTGAGTTATTGAAAAACTAATAAAACTATTGTTGTGCCGGAAACAAGATATGTATTTGTAACCGGAGGTGTTGCCTCCTCATTAGGAAAAGGAATTATATCTGCCTCGTTGGCAAAGCTTTTGCAAGCAAGAGGTTATAAAGTAACCATTCAGAAACTAGATCCATATTTAAATGTTGACCCAGGAACATTAAATCCATATGAGCATGGAGAATGTTATGTAACTGAAGACGGTGCTGAAACAGACTTGGATTTAGGGCATTATGAACGCTTTTTAAATGTTCCGACTTCTCAAGCCAACAATGTAACTACAGGACGTATTTACCAAAACGTTATTAATAAAGAACGTAAGGGTGATTATTTAGGAAAAACAGTTCAGATTATACCTCATATTACCGATGAAATTAAGCGTAACATCAAACTATTAGGTAACAAGCACAAATATGATTTTGTGATTACTGAAATTGGTGGTACTGTTGGTGATATTGAATCATTACCATATGTTGAAGCTGTTCGTCAGTTAAAGTGGGAGCTTGGTAACCATGCAGCTGTTGTTCACCTTACCCTTGTTCCTTTCTTAAATGCTTCAGGAGAGTTAAAAACAAAGCCAACCCAGCACTCGGTAAAACAATTATTGGAGAATGGTATTCAGCCTGATGTTTTGGTGCTTCGTACCGAAAAAGAATTATCACAGGATATTCGTCGTAAAGTAGCATTGTTCTGTAATGTTGACAGCAAAGCGGTTATTCAGTCAATTGATGTTAAAACCATTTATGAAGTTCCTGTAAAAATGCAGGAAGAAGGTTTAGACGAAATCGTATTGAAGAAAGTAGACCTGCCAATTGAAGATAAACCAGCTTTAAAAGACTGGAAAGGCTTCCTGAATAAACTATATAAAGCAGAAAAAACGGTTAAGATTGGTTTAGTTGGAAAATATGTAGAGCTGGCTGATGCTTATAAGTCTATTATTGAAGCTTTGCACCACGCAGGAACCTATAACAACCGTAAAGCAAAGGTTGAACTAATCCATTCTGAAGACATTAACGAAGGTAACATTGCTGAAAAACTGAAAGGCCTTGATGGTGTATTAGTGGCACCTGGTTTTGGACACCGCGGCATTGAAGGTAAATTAACGGCTATTAAATACGTTCGTGAAAACAACATCCCATTCTTAGGTATTTGCCTGGGTATGCAATGTGCAGTGATAGAGTATGCTCGTAATGTATTAAAAATTACCGAAGCGAACTCGCGTGAAATGAATGAGCGCACACCGGATGCTGTTATTGACCTGATGGAGGACCAAAAGAACATTACCGACATGGGTGGTACAATGCGTTTAGGTGCTTATGAATGTAATCTTAAAAAAGGCAGTAAGTCATTCGACGCTTATGGTAAACCTGATGTAAGAGAGCGCCACCGCCACCGCTATGAATTCAATAATGAATACCTTGAAGCCTATGAAAAGGCCGGTATGAAAGCGGCTGGTTGCAATCCTGAAACCGGACTGGTTGAAATCATGGAAATTCCGGAACATAAATGGTTTGTAGGTGTTCAGTTTCACCCGGAGTACAGCAGTACTGTATTAAAGCCACATCCTATTTTCATGGCATTTATCAAGGCCACAATTCAAGAATAATCAAACACTCAAAGAAATAAAATGGATAGAAATTCGATAACCGGTATTATATTAATAACCGTTATTCTGGGTTTCTTCTGGTGGATTAACAAACCATCGGAAGAACAGCTAGCCCAACAGCAACGTCGCAGAGACTCTATTGCAATGGTAGATAAGATGCGTGCTGAAGCAGAAGCGCAAGCTGAAGAGGCCAGAAAAGAACAACAACAGGAAATTGAAGCTACAAAAGACTCTGCCACTATAGCTGCCGAGAAAAGCAACCGTTATGGCTTCTTCGCCGATGCATCAGAAGGTCAGCAGTCGTTTGTAACACTGGAAAACAACCTTGTTAAGATTAAGATATCAACCAAGGGAGCGCGTATCTATTCTGTTGAACTTAAAGAATACGACACTTTTGAAGGTAATCCGGTCGTTTTAATGGACGGAGATCAAAACCGCTTTGGTTTTTACTTTACGCATAGCAACCGTAATTTCCATACCAATGACTTGTATTTTGATGTAGCATCAACGTCGGCCAACAAAGCTGATTTAGTCGTTAATGCAGCTGACGGACAAATGGTATTCTCTTATGAGTTAGCTGATAACAGCTACATGGCTGACTTCAACATCACCACACGTGATATGGGCAGCATCATGTCAACAAGCACAGGCTCATTGGGTCTTGAGTGGGACATGCGTATGGATGCTCAGGAAAAAGCCCCTGATTTTGAACGCCAGCGTTCAGGCATCTATTTCAAGTTTGCCCAGGAAGATGTAGACCACATCAATGCAGCCAGCTCTGATACTGAGAAGCTAAGCACAAAAGTACAATGGGTGGCGTTTAAAGATCAGTTCTTCTCATCTGTATTTATTGCTAAGAATAATTTCTTAAGTGGTGAAGTGGCTACAGAAGGTCCGGAAGATAAAAACGATCGTTTGATTATGAATGCCAGGGCACAGTTAAATGTACCTTATACCGGTAATGATAATTTAGGCTTCCAGTTTTACTTCGGCCCTAACGATTTTAAAACGCTTAAGCCATACGAAGAGGAATTACAGCTTCGTGAGTTAGTTTATTTAGGTTGGGGACCATTGCGTATTATTAACCTGGGTGTTATTGAAGTATTCCATTTCTTCGAAGGCTTTATCAGCAACTATGGATTAATTATTCTGCTGTTGACCATCCTTATTAAATTAATCCTCTTCCCGCTTACCTACAAGTCTTATGTTTCAACTGCCAAAATGAAGGTATTGAAGCCTCAGATTGAAGAGATTAATAATAAGATTCCAAAGGAAAAAGCAATGGAGCGCCAGCAGGCAACCATGGCATTGTATCGCAAAGCAGGTGTTAACCCAATGGGCGGATGTTTGCCAATGTTATTGCAAATGCCTATTCTGTTTGCCATGTTCCAGTTCTTCCCTGCATCAATTGAGTTGCGTGGTGAAGCATTCTTATGGGCAGATGACTTATCGTCTTATGATTCAATCCTGCAATTACCATTTGAAATACCATTCTATGGCGATCATGTAAGTTTGTTCTGTTTATTAATGGCTATTACTAACATTGCATATACCCGAATCAACCAGGAGATGACACAAAGCAGTCAGCAAATGCCAGGTATGAAAGGTATGATGTATATGATGCCGGTAATGTTCCTGTTCTTCTTTAATAACTACGCATCTGGTTTGAGTTATTACTACTTTATCTCAACCTTGATTACAATTGGTCAGACATTGTTAATCCGTCGTTTTGTTGACGAAGATGCTTTATTGGCAAAGCTTAATGCCAACAAAAAGAAGCCGGTAAAGAAATCTAAATTCCAACAGCGCCTTGAAGATATGCAGCGCCAGCAGGCTCAGGCAGCTAAAAAGGGAAAGAAAAAATAACATTCGTTATTAGATATATTAAAGGCCGTTTTGTATTGTCAAAACGGCCTTTTTTAATTTTATCTGATAACTTATTAAATAAGGGAATGCTAAAATTACTGCTTACCGCCACTTATCTTTGGCAGGCCTGGTAAGTTAGGCAATGGTGGTAAGAACTCTTTTAAATCCATTAATGGTTCAAGAATATTTTTTCTGAAATCACTTGGAGGCACAATCACTCTTAATGATAAGGGATCAATTTTAATCTCTGCTTTTTTCCCTAATTTAATTGGCTCCCCGTCTATATGACTAATTAGTTTGTCATCACTTTCAATCACAATACTCTTAGCCTTTGTAACCACATCATAACGGCGTTGATCCACACTCTGATCAAGAATACTGATTAATAATGAAGGCCCTTCGTATATAGGAAACTCTTTGATTATGCACACATCAATTAATCCATCATCGATTTTGGCCTGTGGCGCAATGTGAATATTGTTACCCCATTGTGATGAATTGGCAAACGTAATCATAAACGCCGGTAACTCATAGGTTTTGCCATCGATTGAAATACGATAAACAGATGATTTGTACTTGGAGTACTCACTGGTTATAAGTCGCATATAACCTGCAGGACCGCGATTTTTCAATTTAGCAAATCGGTGACTGATATGTCCGTCAAATCCTATTCCTGCCACATTTAAGGATACCTGGTCATTAACCCGAAGTGTATCAATATCTTTCACCTCCATGTGATTAATAACCTGCAGTGC
>JAKSBD010000013.1 GCA_022361295.1 Bacteroidales bacterium | reverse complement strand
TTGGGTTATAAAACTGCCTGACCACTCAATGGTGATCAGGCATACTCATATTAATTAAAATTTAACTGTATTGATTTAACCTTAGTGCTGCGATTAAAAATCATGGCAGATGTTTGAGCATCAATCGTATGACCATTAAATTGCTTCTGAGTGCCATCAACCATATTTATCAACACCTCGTTAACATTAGCTTTAGAATAAATAACAGGGATTTTACAAATGGTAAAGCCCAGCTGCCCTGCAGATAAGTTGATTTGCTCTTCTGCATGACTGGTATCAAAATAGTTGAACACCTCCGATGAAGACAGCAGTTCTTCAGGGTTTAGCAGGGCTGTATTAAAGGTGAGCTGACCATTTTCAACCTGAACACCTAATTCGCCCAATCGGGTAATAACGTCTTCTTTAACCTGACCGGTCATTCCCGGTTGCTTTACACCTGCTCCGCCTGGTGTATGAGAATAGGCATCTGTTGGAAAAGCACCATATAACTCAGGCGATTTATTAAGTCCGATTCCAGCCTTAATTTCATAATAATGATCCTTTAAGCGACCAAGTAAGACATCATCAGCATTTGCCTCAATAGCGGCAAAATAATTTTCCTGAACAGCCAGCAATAATTTAGACACCATATGCCAGTAGATGCTTCCTAATCCTTCATAACCATAGAAGGTTCCGGAACGACCGGTGAAAGACTGATGGTCAAACATCTCTTCATAGCTTGCCAGAATATCGTCCTTACATGCTTCAATAAGCTGACCATACTTTTCAGTATCAAGCTTATCAAGTGCTTTGGTTAATTCATCAGCATTACGAATGGTTCCATTGAAGTGGTAGTTACCGGTCTTATCTTTTGACAAAACACTGATATTCTCATCCGTTACTAACTGTTTTAACAATGCGGAATTTTCAACCTTCTCTGACGGTATATTATTCTTCTCAACAAATAATGGTAACTGACGGTCGGGATACAGAATATAGCTGTACTGATCTTCACGGAATAAAGCACTTGCCTTCAGGGCATCCATCACACTCAGGCTTTCTTCTGCATCTAAACAGCCTGCACTTAAAACAGCTACCTGACCTTCGAGCATTTCATACAGGTAACGTACTGAAATGCCATTGCCATCAAAGGCAATCAGGTTGTAGGCATGATACAAACCATCTGTTCTTTTATTGGCCCTGATGGATTGATCCATATACGTCAGGGCAACATCCATAAACTGCTTTAACTCTGATGTATCAATTGTTGCTTTGACTTCACTGAACGACTGAGTATAAATGCTGTTGCGGTAGGTTTCGCCAGCTTCTCCCAATACATCGGCAAACAGTTTTCTATCAGTATTACTAAAGCCTTTATCTGTAAGGCCCCTGTTCTCAACAAATAAACTGTTAATGGCATCAAGCAAGTCTTTTACTTCCTGAGAAACAACAAGTTCTTTTACACTTGTAGCCGCTAATTTATCAGACCAGAATTGAATAAAACGACGCATATAATAAAGCGTTACCATCGATACGCCATTACCAACCAAAGCATTATTGGCATCATTCCATTCCGGACGCTGAGTATTTAACCAGATACCGGCTTCAGGAATAAAGTTGCTTAATTTGGATAGTAAGGTCACCAGTATTTTTTCACTCAGGTTAACCTGGTAAAGGCCACCCTCCTTATTCTGCAACATACGTGCATCAGCTCCCAATTGCTTCACTTTTCCTTTGATTTGATCATTCAGGTCATAATCAAACAAAATCGTATCCTGTGGGTTGGCAACTATTTCTGCATATGATTTAATGCGATACGGCACATTGGCATATACGAAAATATCTTTGGCCAATAGTTCATCCAGTTTACCCGGGTGATATTTCTCCGATAGCTCCAATAATTTTTGCAGATAAATAATCTGGTGATCGCCCCAGTATCCAATGTAAGCCCATGGATCATGCGGATCAGGACATTCCCAGTCAATCCCTTCGCGTGTAATGCGGTAAGGATTATAACCATCTGGTGTAGATGCATTCACAAATTTGGCAATCATCCCCTCAATAAACTCAGGGTAGGACAAGCCCAGTGCTTCCCAGTTCTGGAAAATATCCCGCCAGTTACCCTGGTAGTTCAATTTAGGACTTCCATCTTCATTTTTAGAATCGATAGAGAATTGATTCCACGGACGACTCGGATCACCATGACGGCGACTAAATGTTAAAGGTAGATATTCATAAGCCAATCGTACTAAATCAGCATTATTTGTTTCTTCTGTTGCACTGATTAAAGCTTTATAAGAAAGTGTTTGCGGTAATTCATCAATCCACTTACCGGCTTCAGCCGCTACCCCTTTGTTATTTTGGCCAACGTAGAGTTTAAAATCATCAATGCTTACATTGTAACCATCATTAAAAATACCACCACGCATCACATTAAACATGGTATTAGAAAAATGACGCGCACAACTTAATTCATCGTTGCCCAATTGCAGTCCATCAGCTCCGGCCACGATTTCAATTAAGCTTTTAGTACCTAACTCAATGTCTTTATCTATGGCTGTTTCAATGTTATCAACCGATTTTATCAGAGCGTTCAGGTTAACCACATCACCGCCATCTTTATTTATATCAGCCACAATACCCCAGCTTTTTGAAGTATGTGCCTTAATTGTCAATTCCTTGTTTATGAGGTATGCGCCGCGCGCTGCTCTTATGTCGGTCTCTTCAGCAACAGCTCCTCCTTGCTTGAATTTATCGACCTGACGACTCGATAATAATATCCTGGAATTGTCCAATCCATATGACCACACGGTAGTTGCCTTAAGTGACTCACTTGGTTCAGCCCGGTCAACCGGAATAGAGCTAAGAGAAAACAGTCCCAGTCCGGTCTCTTTAATCAATTCATTCTTCTTGTAGGCATCCAACAGGTTGCTGTATTCATTTTGGAACGCATAATCCAGTCCATATGGCAAGATGTTTTGAATACCATCCAAAATCTCCACTTTTAGTGCCTCAGATCCTTCATTTTGCAAGGTCGATTTTCTGACGAATCCAAATTGCTCACTATTGGCCCATTGGTATTTAAAGCTCAAACCAAGCTCAAGGTTTATTTCCTCAAAAATGATTTTATTGCCATAAATGCTTTTATATATATTGCGTGTGGTTTTATATATTCTTCCTGATTCTGAAGTAAACGGTTCCCACAAGTATGTACGTTGATCTTTTTCTACCAAAATGGTCGTAGCACTGCCTGTAATCCCCTTATAGTCATGAATTTTATCATCGGTATAATAAGGGAACAAAGCATTGTTACGATCTTTTCGCCCTGCCGATAATGAACCATTACTTGATAAAAACATCCAATGATCGGAGTCACTAACGATGGACATAAAGAAATTGTCCATCTGATCATAGTTGCTAATCTTATAATACTTCTCATTATCACAAACAACAAATTGTCCTTCAACCTTATCAAGGTTTGAATTTAAATTCGTGTCACCTAAATAGATCTCTCTCTTCTTCATTATAAAATAATTAATCTATAGCGCTTCTATTTCATTTATATTGAAAACCCTTTGCCAGCGCTCTGTTTCTCCTGGCTTTAGGTTAATGTTTTTAAAAAGTTCAGGACTGACCACATGCCCCCGTCCCCACAGGTTTATTTGATGTGGTAAAAAGTCAACCTGTTCTGAGATTGTTAACTTTAATTGATTATCGATAAGTGTCCAGTTACTGCCTGATTCTGCAGCCTCTGAAATATCTTCAAAAAAGAAGTCTGAGGCCGGTGCACATTGCCAGCGAATTTGATTACCGAAGTATGATAAGCAATTATCGGGGTTTAGCCCTTCGCTAAATTGGGATGCTTTAACTGCCTCGCCAATTATTAGTTGCGTCTGGTCAGATAATGGCTTGTTGCCGGGCGAAAGGAAGTTATGTACATACTCGCTGGTATTAAATGTTATCTTACCCCTGTTCTCAAGTTGATAATCAATACAAAACCCGGTACTGGTAATACCTATTTTTTTTTCGAGATAAAAAGCAGATTCATGGTGCCTGTTAATACATGCGAATGTTACTGACTCATGATTTGTTTCAGTAGTAAATTCAAAAGGCAGCTTATCGTATTGATGGAAGAAATCATAAGGCTTCATGTTTTCCTTCCTTAGCATACCAACTCCTATTTTAGGAAAATAATCGCCCGGCTGACAAGAGTTGTAGCCTATAGCCCTGGCGATACCAAACTCATTAAAAAAGCCTTTTCCTTGCAATACCGATGTACTTCCTGCCAGTTCGGTAGTACAAAGTGGTACACTTTTCCACCACAATTGCAGAATCTTTCCAGTCCAGTCAAACCGTGTACCAACATACCCCTCATGCGGTTCTTCAATACTCAGTTTTATATGTTCCTTAAATAATTCTATCATGACAAGACTCTTAAAAACCGGTGGCATTTCTCAATGCCACCAATTATCTTTCACCCAGATTAATTTTAAACAGTCATATCAGCTGTGTTCCGGCAGCCAGTCAATATGCTTGTCTGTCAGTGGATGATTTCTATACACTCATTTCCCGACTATAACTTCATTTATTTTATTGGCTGAACCAATCTTTTCTTTAATTCACTGTGAACATTGTGCTTAATTGAGCATTGCTGTCTCCTCCAACCCAAAGCTGGAATTCTCCCGGTTCAACAACTCTTTCCATATCAATATTGTGGAAAGCCAAATCACTAACCTTCACATCCATGGTTATGGTCGTTTGTTCACCTTTTTGCAGGCTAATGCGTTTAAAGGCTTTTAATTCTTTTACAGGACGGGATACATTACCCACTAAATCGCGTATATAAAGCTGTGCAATTTCATCACCCGCATATTCACCGGTATTCTTTAAATTAAATGTTACGCTGATCGTTTCCTCCTGAGTAAAACCTTTCTTATTGATGGTTAAATCGCTATACTCATAGGTGGTATATGATAATCCATAACCGAAAGGATATAGCGGTTCATAACCGGCATCGATATAATGAGATTCATTTCCCAAGGACGTTTGTGGCGCCTTAACAGGAATATCGTACATCTGTGTCCATGTATCAGGATTAGCAGGACGACCAGTGTTTTTATGGTTATAATGCATAGGGATCTGTCCAGCCACCTTTGGGAAGGTAACCGGCAGTTTCCCTGATGGATTTGATTTACCCACTAAAATATCTGCTAATGCAGAGCCTCCCATTGTCCCCGGATGCCATGCGTATATAACAGCATCTGCGTGCTTGCTTATTTCACCGATTGTTAAGGGGCGGCCTGCCATTACAACCAGCACCAATGGCTTTCCTGTCTTTTTCAGCTCTTTAATCAGTTCATTCTGAATGCCAGGTAAGTCAATATTGGCTCTTGAATGGGCCTCTCCCGACAAGATGGATTCTTCTCCACCAACGAACACAATAACATCTGATTTCTTAGCCTGCTTAATGGCCTGCCTGAAACCTTTGTTGTGGCGGGTGCGACTAATAGCCATTCCTTCAGCAAATAATACCTTATCTTTTCCAAACTCATCCTGCAATGCCGTCAATGGAGTAGAAGTAAGTGTGCTGTCTCCGTCAAAAATCCATGTTCCCAGCTGTTCGTAGGGCTGATTAGCCATTGGTCCGATTAAGGCAATCTTTTGTGTTGATTTAAGTGGTAACAGCTTGTCATTATTTTTAAGCAAAACCATACTTTGAGTAGCTGCCTGTTTAGCTGCTTCCAAATAGCCTGGTTTGGCAAATTGATTTTGCCTTTCCTCTGCTATATATGGGTTATCAAACAAGCCCAGCTCAAATTTTACACGCAAAATTTCACGAACAGCCTGATCAATCATTTCAATATCTAAAGCTCCTTCTTCTAATAATTCCTTGATGTTATCACGATAGGTCGTTGTTGCCATCTCCATATTGACACCTGCAATAATGGCCCGTTTGGCCGCTTCTTTCTCATCGACAACAAACCCATGGTTAATCATCTCCCATGGTGAAGCCCAGTCGCTTACCACAAAACCATCAAATTCCCATTCTTCTCTCAAAACCTGACGGAACAAAAATTCGCTTCCTGTAGAAGGAACGCCATCAATATCGTTAAAGCCCGACATAAAGGTGCGCACGCCTGCATCGACTGCTGCCTTGAAAGGGGGCAGGTATATATCGCGTAATTCACGTGGTGGTATTAAAGTTGAATTATAATCTCGTCCTCCTTCAGCTGCACCATAACCTGCAAAATGCTTGGCACACGCCACAATGCTTGTTTCGCTATTCAGGCTATCGCCCTGAAAACCCTCTACCATGGCGGCTCCAAGCACTGATGTCAGGTATGGATCTTCTCCCAGACTCTCAGCTATGCGCCCCCAGCGAGCATCACGACTAATGTCAATCATTGGGGCAAAAGTCCATTTTACACCAGTTGAAGAGGCCTCTTTGGCAGCAATGCGGCACCCTTCTTTAACCAGCTCAGGATTCCAGGTAGCAGCTTGCCCCAGTGGAATTGGAAATACAGTTTTAAAACCATGAATAACATCTCTGGCAACAATAATAGGAATACCCAGGCGACTTTCTTCAATAGCTATTTTTTGTAATCGATTGATATTAGCCGGATCTACTTCATTGAGAATTGATCCGATCGCCCCATTGCGAATACTTTCATCGTGGCCATGACCACCGTTAACCTGGCACATCTGTCCAATTTTTTCATCCAGCGTCATTTGCTGAATCAGCGACTCTACCTTACTGTCGACTTCTGATGTATTGTTCGTTTTTTCATTCATTTGACAAGAACTGTAAATGAATAACATTAGTGCGCCTATAAAGATATATCCAGACTTTCTCATGTGTTTTATTTTTATTCGTGCCCTTGCCAGGCTTATTTCTTTTGGTAAACTCTTACATAATCAATTTCCATTGTACCTGGAAATATAGACTCATCAACGCCATGCTTTCCTCCCCAATTACCACCTACGGCAAGGTTGAGTATCAAATGGAACCTTTTATCAAAAGGCCACTCTGACGATGAAGCATTGGGTTGTTTTTTATATTGGAATACTTTTTCATTATCAAGAAAGAAAGCACACTTATTGGCTGTCCACTCTATTGCGTATATATGAAATTGAGCTTTAGCATCAGGCAGGCAAACTGCTTGCGACTTCTCAGTTCCTTTTGTATGATTATATGCTTCGGTATGGATGGTAAAAAAAACAGAATCGGGTTCATAACCTACATGTTCCATAATGTCAATTTCACCACTCGCTGGCCAGTTACCATATTCCCAATCACTTGGCAGCATCCATATTGCCGGCCACAGACCTTTTCCTGCCGGTAACTTGGCCCGTACTTCTACTATGCCATATAACCAATCGCCTTTTTCTTTGGTGATTATGCGGGCAGAAGTATAGGGCTGGTTATAGCCTTCTTCGGCATGAGCTGTGATGTTTAAGACACCATTTGCCACGTTGGCATTTTCATGCCTGTATGCGGTATAATGTTGTAATTCACTATTTCCCCATGCCCATGCATTTCCTTCGGTATCATAACTCCACTTTGTGGAATCAGGGAGTCCCTTATAATCAAATTCATCGCTCCACACCAATTCGTAACCACCTTTGACATTGCAAGCGCTTAGCAGGAACACGGTTATGATTATAAAAAGAAATCTCATGTTATTTTTTATGTGTTATTTAGTTTTGATCGAGTTCATAAACACGCACATAGTCTATCTCCATACTTTGTGGAAATATGGAATTATCAACGCCTTGTAATCCTCCCCATGTACCTCCAACTGCCACATTAAGAATAAAGAAGTGTGGCTTGTTAAATGGCCAGTTATCAGCATTCTTATTGGCCGGCGCATAGGTATGCGTAACATTTTCCGGCGTATCAATATAAAAGGTCATTGATTCTTCTGTCCAAAGCAATCCGTAAATGTGAAATTCTTCTTCACAAGTGGTTAATGATTTACTAGCTCCATTTCCATTTCCGGCATAACCCGAAGGTGTATGAACGGTCGCATGTATAACATCGGGCTGATAGCCTACATACTCCATAATGTCAATTTCACCACATGCGGGCCATCCTACCTGATCAAGGTTGGCACCTAACATCCAGATAGCAGGCCAGATACCTCTGCCGGACGGTAGTTTTGCCCGTACTTCGATACGGCCATAGGTGAACTCCTGCTTACCCCAACTGATCATACGTGTTGAAGTGTAAGAGCCTTGCTCGGTGTTATCGTTAACTTTTTCGGCGGTAAGAATTAATTTACCATCCATAATTTTAGCGTTATCGCCATTGGTATAATACTGTAATTCGCTATTTCCCCAGCCATTATTCCCGGTACCAATTTCAAACTTCCAGTTAGCTGAGTTAATGGTTGCGCTGTTAAATTCATCGGACCAGATTAAGCCTTCTGGATTGACATAATCAGGATCATCCGCATCAATGGTAATGGTATACGATATTGTTTTTGTATCACTTAAGGTATTTTTAGGTCCCCACAGTTTTAATACAACTTCATAGCTACCCTTAAGCGGATAATAGATTGTATGAACCTTACTTTTTTCAGTTGATTTACCTGTGGTATTCCCATTACCAAAATCCCATTCAACATATAAGTAATCACCTTCTGATTTATTGGTGAATACTATTGAATTGGCATCGCCATCAACTTCTTCAAAGGTGAAGTCGGGAGTAAAACCAGCTTCTCCATCATCACTGCTGCAAGAAATAAATGCGGGAACAATTAGCACCAACAATACCACTCCAACACCTTTCAGATATCTTTTCATCTCTAATTATTGATTGTTGCGTAAAGAAAAGGTCAGTGCACCCACTGATACACTGACCCTTAGATTTTATAATTAATTTGCAGACTTAAGACCTTCCACGTGAGGTCCTGCTAAATCATCAAAGTAGAACTCATGAACACCCTCACCAACGCCAGGATTACACATAATACGGATAATATTATAGAATCCTTCATTGAATCGGGCATCTGTGGTAATATCATCTGTAAACTGATCACCTGTCCAGTCCCATCCGGCACCAACACCTGCGAAGTCATATTCAGCTACTTCCCATGTATCATCTGCCTGAATAGTATAAATCAGTTCAGCACCAGTCTGCCATGCATTACCACCTCTATCAGTGTTTTCTAATTTAAGTAGTATCTCCTGACCAGCCTTGCCACGTACCATCATTCTGAATACTGATGTTCTGGTTAAATCAAAACGGTATCCTGCTGGCAACTTCATGAAAGCGTTAGCCCACTGCTGATTTTCCTTACTGTAATGGAATACATTCACACCTTTATTAGGATAAATGCGTTGTGGGTTTTCAACCACCGTAACACCGCAATCTTCACCGACAACCGGAGCCATCTCCACTTCACTATTATCAACATACATCACCATGTAATCCAATAGGAATGGAATATATTCAGAATGATAATTTTCAACTGTAATTGTTTGATTATCTACAACATCTGCATTCGAAGCAAGCACTGTAATGGTAACTGGGTAGTTACCTTTACGCATATAAACATGTGTTATAGCCGCGTTATAATCCTCAGTTGAATAGACCTCAGAACCATCACCAAAATCAACAGTGTAACCATTTACTGAAATACCTTCTGGGATATCCACATTGTTAAGGTTAACAGACCATTCGTTCTCATTACTTGTTGCTGCAATAACAGTTTCAAATGTAACAACCGGCTTCTCGTACCCTTTCAAAATTAGTTTATTGTACCAACGGTTTCCATCACCACCAATTGTACTCATACTAATAGCGGTTTCGGTAATCTCATCAATTCTGTACTCATAAGTCCCACCGTAATCAAATCCAAAGAATACCGGTTTCGTTGATGACAAAGACAAATAGTTTACACCGTCTTTTTCAACCATTGACCATTTTGCAGATTCAGAGGTATTATAAGTAACACGACAATCTGTACCATCGACTTCAACAGGATTAGAATAATTAGGATCGTCTTTACGATAGTCCTTCACATAAGAATCACCATTATTCTCAAACTCAAAGACGAAATCCACCAGTTTAAAAGTAAACTCATCATCATAAGAGCCTGATAAAGTCTTCTGTAAAGGCTGTGCAGCCCACCATTCCAAACCACTTCCACTTGCTGGACCAATTCCATAATGACCGCTTGCCAAACTATCTACTACCCATGTCTTGCCATCAGGTGCATCTGCACCACCTGTAAGAGCAGTTAAAAGAGGACTGGCCAGAAACTCATAATCCGTTTCTGTCTGCTCTATTTCATCAAGCTTCGAGTTTGCTTCACCATTATTAGCAGTAATTGTTAAAGTAACTTCATAAGTACCTGGTAAAGGGTAATAAGCAACTACTTTATCGCCTTCTAATGTACTTCCGTTTCCTGTATCCCACTTTACGGTATGGACACCTGAAACAGCTGTATTATTGGTTAGCACAAAGTGAAACTCATCTTCACCCGGCTCAATGCTGAAACTCATAGCCTCATCAGTCGGGGCACCATTTTTACCCAAACCGGATTTATCAAACTCTTTAGGCTCACAACCAATAAGCAGAACAGCTGCCATTAACATTGCAATACCTGATTTTATAATGTTTTTCATAATTATCTAGTTTTACTAATTAATTATAGCCTTCGTTTTGTACTAACTTAAATTCACCTTCTGTCTTATCAATTTCTGACTGAGGAATAGGTAAGTACTTCATGTAGTCAGCCCACGTACGTGTGGAAGAGAAATCAGGAATATCTTCTGTAAGAACAGCTGTATCACCCCAGCGTACGATATCCCAGAAACGAACACCTTCACCAACAAACTCACGACGGCGCTCCAGTTTAATGTTATCTGTATCGGCTGCAATAGAACCTAAACCAGCTCTTGTTCTGATATCATCCAAAGCACTTTGAGCACTTTTTGCACCAGCTGCTACTCCATGTACTACTTCCAGTTCTGCAATGTTCAATAATGTTTCAGCATAACGGAAAATACGAACGTTGTTTTCGAAGTTTAGATCAGGCGTGTATGGTGCATCATCATAATCTTCACGGGCAGCATATTTGGCCATAAAGTATCCTGTGTTTTGGAAACGCTCAGTATATGTTCCTTTAGCAAATTGATTGATTGAACCTGCCAGACGCTTATCTCCATCTTCGAAAATGCTCACTAATTCAGTACGAACAGGACCAAATCCCCATCCGCCAACGTAGTAATCAGCGCCAGACAACAGGTCATCACCATCTAATTCATTTGGAGAAATAAATCGTGGCAAGTTGGTACCAAAACCGGTCCAGGCAGCACCCCAGTCTTTACCTTCAGGTAAATGGTTGGCTTCAAATATCGATCCGTCACCAAATTCACCGGTACGAGCCCATATTCCTGCGTAATCAGGTAATGAATAACCACCTTCACTTACAATAGTCTGCATATCAGCCATCACCTCAGCATATTTACTGGCATCTTTCTGATACATAACAATACGTGCCTTTAACATCATGGCAGCTGCACGAGTGGCACGACCCGCATTTTCAGAGGTGGTATTCATTGGCAGGGCCCCTTCTGCTGAAGCAATATTCAAGTCTTCAATTAATTCGGCATAAATTGCATCTGCAGTAAACTGAGGTGCCATATATGGCTCGTCCAGGTCAGCCTCAAAATAAGGGATGTTACCCCAGAACTTCCATAACCAATGTACATAGTATGCTCTCAGGAAGTGAGCCTCAGCTTTATACTGAGCCAATTTATCTTCGTCTACATCTACTGCATTTTCACAAGCGATGATGGCGTTATTGGCACGACTTAAACCACTGTAATAGATATTCCAAAGACCAGTAGGTACATCATTTGATTCTAAAGTAAATTGAGACAGGCGATATAAAGCAGCCTGGTCACCGGCATCACCACCACCCTTGTAAATATCATCAGCACGCAGGTCAGACATCAAAGGCACGCTGTTAAACTGAAAATCAGCATAACTATCAAATAAAAGAATCTGATATGTTGCTCCAAGGTTAGACAAAATTGCCCCCTCGGTTGCTGGTCCTCCTGCCTCTTGAGAAGAGGTTGGCTGGACTGTCAGAAAATCTTCGCTACACGCTGTAAAACCAATTAGTGCAGCTAAGAATAATGATTTAATATATTTAGTCATAATAAAAATCTTTAGTCGTGATTAGAATGTAATGTTTGCACCAATCGAAATAGTTCTTGACTGTGGGTAGATACCTCTGTCAATACCAATCGTTGTATAATCACCTGAAGCAATTTCAGGATCAAACCCATCGTAGTCAGTCCATGTTAACAAGTTTTCGCCCATAACATAAATTCTGCATCGGCTGATGTAGTTATTCAACACGGACTGAGGGATTGTATATCCAATCTGTAATGTTTTTAATCTCAGGTATGAACCATCTTTAACATATAAGTCTGATGATACCCAGTTGTCATTATGATTTTTAGACGTCACACGAGGAATTGTGTTAGATGTTCCTTCACCAGTCCAACGATCTAAGATCCATGAAGGACGGTTCATCATTGGAATATCACCCCTTGTTGAAAAGTCGTAGATATCATTTCCAATACTTCCCTGGAAGAAAGCAGTCATATCAAAACCTTTGTACTCGGCACCCAGGTTTATACCTACGGTCCAGTCTGGCATACCTTTACCAATCTTTGTACGGTCATCGGTATCAATATCACCATCACCGTCAAAATCAACAAATCGTACATCTCCAGGTACTGAACTCTTTCCATACATATCGTTGTATGCAGTAGCTTCAGCTTCATTTTGAAGAATACCGTTTGTTTTATATCCATAGAAGTAAGGGAATACTTCACCATTCTGACCTTTTACAAAATCACCAATACCTGAAGCACCAGCACTTTCGTATACAATCTCACCTGATGCATTACCCAGGTTAACCAACTCGTTTTTCAGATATGAAGCATTGGCTCCAACACTGTATTTAAAGTCACCAACACTTCCCTTGTATGAAAGCTCGAATTCCAAACCTGAGTTTTCCATATCACCGGCATTGGCAATAGGTGCACCTTTACCATTATAGCTAGGAATTGGCTGATCCATTAACATTCCGTTGGTCTTTTTGACATAGTAATCAAAACCAAATGATAAAGCACTGTTGAAGAAACGTGAGTCAAAACCGATGTTTAACTGTTCTGATTCCTCCCAGATTACATATGGATTGGCAATACGTGATGGACTGCTACCATACTGCATGTATTCGTCATCTCCGCTACCAAAATAGTAGTTTTGGTTACCATCCATCAAACTGGTGTATGAGAAAGCGCCAATGTTTTCGTTACCATTCACACCCCAACTGGCTCTTAATTTCAAATAAGTGAACCAATCAGGACGACTATCCATAAAGCCTTCGTTGGTTAAATTCCATCCTGCTGATACGGAAGGGAAAGTGGCCCACTTGTTTTCAGGTCCAAAGTTTGATGAACCATCACGACGTACAGTGAACTGAATCATGTAACGCTCGTCATAGTTATAGTCTAAACGACCAAAGTAAGAAGCTAATGTTTTAGCAGTAACACCGTCGGTACCACCTGCAGTACGCTCATCATCACGTGGAGCAGTAGCGTAATCAATAACTGCTTTACTTGGATCTTCTTCTAACAAATCAAAATCATCACCATATAAATGACGTGAGGTATACTCTTGTGCTGATTGTCCAACAAGAACACCTAAATTATGTTTACCAATTGTCTTATTGTAGCTCAATGTATTCTCTAACTGCCATGTAAAGCCACGGTGCATATTAGACCACACAGTACTTCTGTCGAAATCTTTACCCTGTGAAGCCAGGAAATGAGGGAAACGGTATCCGTCAGCACCCCAGAAAGCCAGGTCAACACCATAACTGCTTTTGAACTTCAATCCTTCGTAAATCTCAAGCTCTCCCCAGAAGTTAGCAACAATCTTATCTGAATTGTCTTCACTGTTTTCTGGTGCATTCAACATAGCAACC
>JAKSBD010000014.1 GCA_022361295.1 Bacteroidales bacterium | reverse complement strand
TTTCCAGCAGCATCGGTAAAGGTCCAGGTAACTATGGTTACACCTTGTATAGTAATTGGTAAAGTAGCATCATGAGTTCCTGTAATTTCACCATCACAGTTATCCGTGGCAGTTGGAGCAATTAATTCTGTAACTTCGCATTCTGCTTCAATTTCACTTAAGTTTGTTTTATCGGGAACCGGAGCAGTTTTATCTTTAATAACTACATTTTGAGTTTGTGTACTGGTATTCCCATTTCCATCGTCGTAAGTCCAGGTAATTACAGTGGTACCTTGAGTAGTAATTGGCAAATCAACGTCATGGGTTCCAATCACTGCTCCAGCAAAATTATCGGTGGCTGTTGGCGCTGTTAACTCGGTTATTTCGCATTCTGCAGTAATATCACTGAGCGTTTCTTCATCTGCCACAGGAGCTGTACCATCGGTTATAATCACATTTTGCGTTTGTGTAGATATATTATCATGTCCATCATCGTAAGTCCAGGTTACAACTGTTGTTCCAAACGTATTAATAGGCAGGTTAACATCAGATATTCCAGTAATCGTTCCCACACAATCCGTTGCTGTTGGGGCGGTTAAGCTAGTTATTTCATTTACCCCGCTTATATCGCTCAAACTTTCTTCATCAGGAACCGGAGCTTCTGATTCCAGACCATTATCGTTTATCGCCCAACCATATTTTGAGATTAAGGTTTCTCGGGCTTCGCTTGCACCGCAATAACTCAATCCAGAAGCGCCTAGATTGACATTGCTTTTGAGATCTTGGGCACTCCAGGAAATAAGTAAATTGTCGTAGTTCTGAGTTGACATGGCAGTATGGTTAAACATATCAGTCATATAAGAAACATTACTTACATCCCAGTTATTAAAGCTTGCATTAAGTGACGAACAGTACAGAAAACACTCTTCCAGAGATGTTACCTCACTTAAATCCGGAGCATCTGTAGCTGCAATATTCAGGTTAGAGCAACCGGTAAAAGATAATTCCATGCTTTGCCACTGTATAGTCCCCCATTGGTTTATTGAAATTAACTTGTCTTTGTCTCCTTCATTGTCAAAGTATATGTAAGGGAAGGTTCCTTGAATACGGATCGTATATTCCCCTACTTCCCTAAAATCATGACTTATATCCCCTGTAACATAAGTGTCGTCAAAAATACCATCGTTATTCCAATCAACATCATAGTCGTAGGTTAAAGTGGAGTATGTGGGAATTGTAAAGGAAGTTGAACCGGATGTTCCATCATTATCTGTTTGTATGGTAATTACAAAATGATCTGTATCCGGGCATAATCGTCCTTCATCATTAATTGTCCACCCATAAGTATCCGTAAGGGTTTCGTGGGATTCTGTTGCGCTGCAATAACTTGCAGAAACGGTCCCTAAATTCATGCCAGAGATAACAGACTGAGCAGCCCAGCCTTTCAAAGTGACATCGTAATTGGCAGCTGATAAATTTGTACTTTCCAGCATTCCTTCCATTTTGGTGTTATCTGTAATACCTGTAATATCCCATTTACCAAGAGCCTGATTAAAAGATGTAGCCCCGTTAAACATCCCTACAAAACTTGTTACATTGCTTACATCCCAATCAGAAATATCCTGGTTAAAACTGTTAGCATTAAAAAACATCTTGCTCATATTGGTAACAGAACTTACATCCCAGGCAGAAATGTCCTGATTAAAATTGACAGCATTGGCAAACATTAAATAGCAATCTGTTACAGCTCCAGTATTCCATGAGCTTATATCTTGATTAAACGAAGATGCGCTTTTAAACATCAATTTCATGCTTGTTACCTTACTAACGTCCCATGCTCCGATGTCTTGGTTAAAGCTATTGCAATCCTGAAACATGAATTTTGCAGATGTGAGGTTTGCAGTATTCCAGGTTGTTATATCTCCATTAAATCCATAAGCATACTGAAACATTTTATATGCATTTGTCATTGTGCTAACATCCCAGTTGCTCAAATCTGCATTTAAAATATGACATTGTCGAAACGAGCTTGAAAAATCAGACACGAGAGAAAGGTCAGGCGCATCTGCTGCCAATATATTCATGTTTTTACATCCGTA
>JAKSBD010000015.1 GCA_022361295.1 Bacteroidales bacterium | reverse complement strand
TTGTATTATTAGTGATTTTCCTATTTGGAGGTGAGGTCATTCGTGGATTCGTATTTGCCTTGATGGTTGGTGTACTTGTTGGTACGTATTCATCATTATTTATTGCAACTCCTGTTGCATTTAACTTCCTTAATAAGAAGTCTAAGAAGAAATAGATATATTAGCTATATTGTAAAGCCCTGTAGTTGTGCTACAGGGCTTTTCTTTTATAAAGATGATGCTATTTTATTATCTTTGAATTTGAAACTTTTTATTATGGATACTATTCTTTTTATTTCCGGCGGAGAAATTATTATTGTAGTTCTTGTAGTGTTACTACTATTTGGAGCTAAGAGTATCCCGGATGTTGCCAGAATGCTAGGTAAAGGGATGAATGAATTTCGAAGAGCTTCTGATGAAATCAAGCGAGAATTCAGAGAAAATACGAGTGATATCACTGATGTCGTTGAAGAAACGAAAAAAGAGCTCAATCAAGAGGTAAAAGAGGTTAATAAGTCCATTGAGGAAGAGACGAGAGATATTGACTCTTATCATTTAGAAAGTAAAGAAGAAACTGAAAATAAGGATTCAAAACAAGATACAGATGTTCCTCCGTTATCAAAGGATGGGCCCGTTTCTAGGGAGGATTCAATAGATTCATAAAAAGATTAATATGCCCCCAATTTTATTTTTATTAGCCGGATTTGTGCTGTTGTTTTTTAGTGGTGACTGGCTGGTAAAGTCTAGTGTGCAATTGGCTCGCCATTTTAAAGTTTCTACCCTGGTTATTGGTGTAACCGTTGTTGCATTTGGAACATCGGCTCCAGAGTTGTTAGTTAGTTTACGTGCTGTTTTTGATGGAGCTGCCGATATCTCTGTAGGTAATGTCGTAGGTTCGAATATTGCAAATATAGCTTTGGTACTGGGACTTGTTTCAATAGTATACCCTGTTAAGGTTAAAAAGAAGGCTGTATGGCTGGACTGGCTCGTCATGATGGTTGCAACTGTTGGTTTGATGGTGACGAGTAAGGACTTAATACTTAAGTCATTTGAGGGGATGATTTTTCTTACGCTATTAGGATTATACCTTGTTTGGGCAATATTTAGTAGTCGTAAACAGAGTAAAGCCCAGGAACAGATTGAAACACCATCAATGGCATTGTGGAAAGCGCTTGTTTTGTTCGCATTTGCTGCCGCAGGTCTTTATTTTGGTGCTGATTGGCTGGTAATAGGAGCAAAAGATATCGCAATAAATCTTGGAGTTAGTGAACGTGTAATTGGTATTTCTGTTGTAGCTCTTGGAACCAGTGTTCCGGAATTGGCAACATCATTAGTTGCAGCTATAAAAAAAGAGTCTGATATTTCTATTGGTAATATTATTGGATCCAATATTTTTAACATTTGGGCTGTATTAGGTGTAACATCAGTTATTAAGCCTGTAAATGTTAATGCTTCAATGGTTAATACAGATTATTGGTGGATGTTTGCAATTGCGATATTGCTTTTTATAACAATTCTGCCATTGTCAAAAGGAATTGTGTCACGTTGTAAAGGTGTAATTCTTTTAAGCGTTTATGTGTTATATATTTACCTGTTATTTGTTTAGCGTATGATTAAGTGCGAGCAAATCCGCAAAAGCTATGGAGAACTTGAAGTTCTGAAAGGTATTGATTTAAGTATTGAAGCCGGAGAAGTTGTATCTATCGTAGGAGCCAGTGGGGCAGGTAAAACAACTTTACTGCAGATATTAGGAACTTTAGATAAGCCTTCATCAGGTGAAGTATTTCTTGATGGAGTTAATTTAAGTACTTTGTCAGGGAAACAGTTGTCTAAATTTAGAAATACAAAAATTGGATTTGTCTTTCAATTTCACCAGCTGCTACCCGAATTCAATGCCCTGGAAAACGCAATGCTGCCTGCACTCATTAATGGACAATCTAAATCCAAAGCAGAAGAAAGTGCTAAAGAATTACTCAATTTTTTAAGCCTGGAGCATCGCCTTGATCACAAACCTTCAGAATTGAGTGGGGGTGAGAAACAACGTGTAGCCGTAGCCAGAGCACTAATCAATAAGCCTGCAGTTGTATTTGCTGATGAGCCATCTGGCAACCTTGATTCACATAGCCAGGAGGAATTACAAAAGCTGTTTTTTGAGTTACGTGAAGCATTCAATCAAACATTCGTGATTGTTACACATGATTACCATTTGGCAAAAATGTGTGATCGAATGATTGAGATAAAAGATGGCTTGATTTTTAAATCATAATAATGGATTTTGAAGACTTAAAGTCATTTCTTAATGAAAAGGTGGATCAATACAATCGCCCTGAGTTCATCGATAATGATCCTATCTCCATTCCTCATCTATTTAGTCGAAAAGAAGATATTGAGATTGCCGGTTTTTTATCCGCAACTATCGCATGGGGTAAACGAGATTTAATAATCAGAAGTGCTAAACAATTAATGAGGCTCCTGGAGCATGAACCGTATGAGTTCTTAATACATTCTTCTCAGTCTGACTGGAAGCGTTTAGAAACATTTTATTATCGAACCTTTACATCAACAGACTGTTTATACTTCCTAAAGTCATTAAAACAGATCTATATTCATTATGGAGGCCTTGAGCAAGTCTTTGAAGATGGATATAAAAAA
This sequence comes from Bacteroidales bacterium, assembly GCA_022361295.1. Taxonomy (GTDB): domain Bacteria; phylum Bacteroidota; class Bacteroidia; order Bacteroidales; family Marinilabiliaceae; genus Carboxylicivirga. The sequence goes on along the minus strand of JAKSBD010000015.1, from coordinate 20,755 downwards.
GGGGACATTAAATCAGCACTAATCCACTTTCGTGAAATATTTTTGTGTTTTGACTCACCGCAACGAACACACAAACATATAGCTAATATTTTAAAAGGAGCATCTGCTAAGCGTCTTAACATGTATTTGAGATGGATGGTACGCAATGACGGAAAAGGGGTTGATTTTGGGCTTTGGAAATCTATATCTCCATCGGATTTGTTACTTCCTCTAGATGTTCATACCGGTAATGTTTCCCGGCAACTTGGTCTATTAAAACGCAAACAAAACGATATTAAGGCCGTTGATGAGGTGATGAAGTCACTAAGATTGTTTGATAAACAAGATCCTGTTAAATATGATTTTGCTCTTTTCAGTCTGGGGGTAAATGAAAGTTTTTAGAAATGGCGAATTCGTTTTTTAAATTCAAGCAGTTTCTAATTCACCAGGATAAAGCAGCAATGAAAGTTGGGACAGATGGTGTTTTATTAGGAGCATGGACAAATATTGGTGATGCTGTCAATATTCTTGATGTCGGGACTGGAACAGGATTGATATCACTAATGATAGCACAAAGAAATCAAAATGCGTCCATTGTCGCAATTGATATTGATAAAGATGCTGTCAGTCAGGCATGCGATAATTTTACATTATCTAATTGGAGTAAGCGACTATATGTTGAGCACAAGCCCTTACAGGTTTTTACAGAAGCTAATATCGGAAACTTCGATCTAGTTGTATGTAATCCGCCTTTCTTTAATAAAGCATATAAAAGTGATAATCATTCTCGGAATTTAGCTCGACACACTGAGTCTCTTTCGTACGAAGAATTAATTGTGAATGCAAGAAAGGTCACTACAAAACAAGGGAGGTTGTCGGTAGTGTTGCCTTTTGATGTAGAACAAGAATTCATTGAGAGTGCAAAAAAGGAAAATTTCTACGCTTATCGAATTACGCGCATTAAACCAACTCCTCTGAAGAAATATGTTCGTACGTTAATCGAATTTTCGAAAAATGTGGTTGCAGATATTGCAATAAATGAAATGGTCATTGAAGACAAGGGCAGGCATGGGTATTCTGACGAATACATTGCACTAACAAAAACATTTTATTTAAAAATGTGACTATTTAGTACAAATATTTCGTAACATATTATATAATTTTTCAGTAAAAAAGTACGTATATTTTATCATTAAATTGTCAAAATGATGATAGTTGCACTTGGCTTGACTGCTTGTGGAAGAAATGATAATTAAATAAAAATCACTATTTTAGTGCTGGAAAACAAAGAAGATGTCAAGAAGGAAGTATACAGATAAAGAGTTGCTGGAAGCGGTCTATGCAAGGGATAGTAAGCTTATTAAATATATTATGCAACTAGTGTGGAGTCCGGTTCGGTCCATGATTACTGACAATAGTGGTACCAATGAAGATGCTATGCAAATAATGCAGGATGCCTTTGTTGCAATATATGCAAAGAAAGAGAAGCCTGTTTTGGTGGCCACATTTACAACTTATTTTATTTCTGTTTGTAAAAATCTATGGTTATACGAACTGAGAAAAAGAAAAGGAGCTCCTGTTTACCAGGTGTTGAATGATGAGATACCGGAATTGGAGAGCGAAGTTCATGAAAAAGAACTATTCGAGAAACGCCGCCAATTGTATCTCAAGTATTATAATAAAATTCAGAAAGTTTGCCAGGATGTGCTAAGGCTTGTAGCCATCGGATTCACCAATGAACATATAACAACTGAATTGGCATTTAGCTCAGTAGCTTATACCAAAAACAGAAAGTCGATGTGTAATAAGAAGTTATTGGAGATGATTAAGGCAGATCCTGAATATAAAGAATTAAAGTATGGATTATAACAGAAGAATATTTGAGTTTTTTACCAATGACTTATCTTCGGACGAACGTCAGGAGCTGAAATTGGAAATGGCAGATAATCCAGAATTAACAGAGGATATGAAGCTCCAGCAAGAAGTGCTTTATACCATTGCTAATCATAAGGATGATGATCTTGACTTTAGAAAAGAGCTGGAAGGAATAAGTGAAGAATTTTTTGCCGAGGAAGAACGAAGACGTAACTCGTTTAAAATGAATTACTGGTTAGCAGCTGCTTCTGTAATAGTTGTTATAGGTTTGGGAAGTTATTTGGGGTTACTTAAAGATGATAATTATTCAGGAGGACAGGCCTTTGTTGAGTATTATACTCCTTACGGTGCTGATATGACTGTGCGTGGAGGAGAGCAATCTACCCTTTTTGATTTGGCATTGAAGCAATATCAAGCTGGTGATATGACGACAGCTATTGAATCTTTTAAGGAACTCGGAGAAGAAAATGAAGAATTAGCAGGATTTTTTACTGCACTGTGTTACATGGAAATGGGCAATGTTGAAAATGCTAAACAACAGCTCCAGTCGACACAGAAAATTGCTATTTTCTATGAAGAACAAATTAAGTGGTATATGGCTTTGTGTCATCTTAAACTTGAAGAATATGATCAGGCGGAGTTGTTATTAACACAACTCCAAACAAGCGGCAATAAGTATTCTTCGAAAGCTGAAGAAGTATTGGATAAGATGAATTTCTAAGATCTACGTTTATCGTAAAAGAAAAATAAAATAACAGATAACATAGCAAATGCCAGGAGGTAAAGAAATAAGCCTTTTGGCATTTGTTGTTTTACAGGACTTGTATTTCCTGCTAAAACATAATTAGCCCAATAATAAGGATGTGATTTAACGCCATCTGCATTTACCAGGTAATTCAGTTTACTAGCTTGTAAAGCTTTATTTTTATCTAGACCATTTTCAAGATTTTTGTAAAAGCCTTCAACGATTTTTGCTCCACTTTTGTCGTTAACCGGCCAAAGGGTCATAACTTGAGCCTCAACACCTGCATATGTAAATGCGCGGGCTATACTGAGTAATCCTTCCCCTTTTTGTTTCAGACCACGTCCAGTACTGCATGAACTCAATACAGCCAATGGTGATTTTATGTTGTAGTTATAAATTTCACCGGCCGTAAAGCTACCGGAAAGACTATCAGTAGAAGCGAAGACTAATTGGGAATTGAAAGGTTGAACTTCGTCATTTAATGAATGCATTGACAGATGTAGAACATGATTATCCTGCATAGATCCAATAAAGTTACCTCTATTGGCTTCCTGGCTGGTAAATGATTGGGTATTGAATAATTTCTCAATTGATGCAATCTCATCCTGCGCACCTTGTAATGGCATTAATAGCGAATCAAGAAAAAGAGTTGTAGTTAACTGGATGGAATCGCCTGATTTATTACCTCTGTACTCCGGAGCAAAAGCAAGAACTTTATTAAACGGTATAGGTTTGGAGCTGTAATTGCTTAATAATGCTGTGTTGTAGGAATAGCTTATTGTTTGTTTTTTTATTAACCAGGGGTAATCGCTAAACTTAGGTTTCTTTGTTGAAACATCTTCAGTTAACAGTGCTTCAAAAGGCAGGTATGACAGTTCACCATGTGGAACAATTATTAGCTCTTTATCAGTAACCATATGCTCTAAACCACAAAGGAGCTTATTGTAAAGTTCATAAGATGCTGCAGCAAATTGCTGGATATGTTCCTTAGATGATTGTCCGATAAATGGTGTTGATACTTCTCTTGTTACTAGTGCAATACGTTGTTTAAAGGCAATATCAGTTTTAATAACATCACATTGAATAGATGATTTATTGATGGCAAAGCGGAATATTTCAGAACCAGTCTGATAATAATCTACAATTACCTGATTCTTGCCCAGTCGTTCCTGTATTTGCTCAATGGATAAGAAAGGAGCCCGGGCTTTTTCCTGGCTATATTCGGGGTAGCTGTCTTTTATTAAGGCATTTATGCTATCAATACTTGCCATGCTTCTGGTCATATGGGTACTTAAGGTTGCTACCAGGCTACTATCAATAGTTGATGAAAAATAGGCATTGTTATAGCGTTGTTCGTAACGGTCGTATTGTTTTTTAAGCGTATTTAATTCATTTACTATCTCCAGTGGTACGCCCGAATTAAGCTTGTATCTTTTCTCATTTATACCTTGCATTAAGGCATAGGCTTTTCCTTTTTGGATGTATTCAAAAGCTTTTTGTAAATAAGCAGTGTCTCCCGATACTTCAAACAGATCCATGGTCACTTTTGCGCTTTGCTCTGTAAAATTGAAATACAGTTCTCCTGCTATTCTCCTGTCTCTGTCATAATTTTGTTTACCCCTTAAAATCTCTATGCTTTTACCTGCTTCATCAATATATAGCATCGCTTCTTCAAGGTATTCTGCTTCACCACTTTGGTGGTATCGACTGTTCAGGTTTTCTGCCAAAATAATATTAATCTTTCTATATAGTTCTCCTATCTTACTACTTTGAATGGATGAGGATTTATCCTGGAGGGGAGGGTATTTGTTAAGCATAGCGTTGTTGGCTTCATTAAGCAGTTTATATGCCTTATGATAGTCCTTTAGCTGTTGGTAACACTGTGCTTTTTCGTATTTATTATCCCAAACTAAAATATCAGTGTAATTACTATCAGAACGCATGATCTGACTCACATTCTCTAAATGGTAAAGACACTGATTATATTGCTCCAATTCATAATAGGTTAAAGCTACTTTGTTTTCAAATGAATGATTGTAGGCCTGGCTTATTTGTTTATAGTGACTGTTTTTGGCAGAATCTATATACTCAAAAGCAGCTTCATCTTCGAATATCCGGGCTAAGTATTGTCCTGCATATAAATAAGAATTGCCCAACAATTCTGGATGTCTATTTTTACTATGTGCAATACTCTTTTTGATATAAAACAGCATTTTATCATATTGCTGTAGTTCATAATAAGAGCGGGCTAAATAATTATAAGCAGCACGAATGTCATAATTTGACGAACCATATTCATGGGTTAGCGCCAAAACTTTTGTAGCATATAAAATTGAATTTGTATAGTTTTTCTGAAGCCAGTAATGGTAGGACAATGTGTTTAGCAGGTTTGCATAATCTCTTATTAGATATTCACCTTTAGTTTGATAGAATGATAATAGGTTTTTAATATATGTGCGCGCCTTTTCTTCCATTCCCATTGTAAACAACAAGTCGATATAATTATGGTACAAAGCATGGTTATTGATGGTAATGTTTTTGTTGAAAGGAAGAGCAAGAGCTTCCTTAAAAACCCGATAGGCTTTCTCGTACTGACGGTATTTAAGATATAGTGCTCCGGTGTAGGTCTCAACAGACAAGTTGTAGTTCTCAAAATTAGAATTGTTGAGTAAAATCTGTTTTTCTAATTCAAAAGACTTAGTTAAATATTCCAGTCGCCTAATATGCTTACCCTCTCTTCTATATAAAACGGAAAGATTGTGGTAAATCTTAGCCTTAACAGAATCATGTAAAAATTGAGGATTGTTCTGTTGTAAAAGGTGGGTAAAAATTGTCTTAGCCTGCTCAGGTTTTTCTACTGCTATTGAGAGTGTGCCTTTGTATAAAAGTACGTAGTTGTTGAATAGATCTGTTTCGTCTTTATTATCAATCTGAAGTATAAAACTATAGGCTTTTCCATAACCATGAGAAAAAACAATTGATCGGATTGTTTTATATAATAATCGAAATTGCCCCTCCCCCTTGGGCCTTAAATTAGAATCCTTTAAAATGCTAGCACCGATTTTAGCAGCCTTTTCATAGTTTCCATTCGAATAACAATCCGTAAATAATATTATGTTGTCATTTATTTCTTGAGAATAACTTTTTTTTAACGCCCCTAATGTACACATTAACAGTAGTATGAGTAGTTTGTTGCTCATTTTTTTTAAAAAAAAGTTTAAAAAAGGTGTTACGCTTCCCGATTCCTGCAATTAACCTATAGAAACCATTAATACGATAGTAACATGAATTCTTTAGTTAATACAAAAAAGCAGGCACAATTTAAAAAGTTTATGGCAAAAGACACATCTTTTTTAAAAAAGGTTGTTGGTGGAGATTCAGGTGCAAAAGTTGAAGAAGAGCCATCTGATAATAAGATCAAATTTTAATTAAAGCATGTTCTATCATTAAAAGGCTTTGGGCGAGCTGACAAAATGAAAAGATATTTAAAAATAAATAAGACTATCCCGATTAGTAGAAGTCTGAACGCAGACTGTTTGTAGGAACATAAGAAGGTGAGGCGGTTTCCCTTATAGATTCCCGATTCTCACATTATCTCACCTAGTACCCCTCACCTTCTTTATCCTCATTTTAATCGTTGTAGTAAATAGGAGAGCATAATTTGCCACAGCACGAGGTACATAGAACAATTGCGCTGATCGACGAACAGATTAGACGCAAAGAAACCGGTTCACCAATAGAGTTAGCCGGGTATCTGCGTATGTCCGTACGTATGTTGTATTTTTATTTGGATATGATGAGCTCCTTAGGAGCAGTTATTCATTTCTCAAAAGAGATAAATAGCTTTCATTACAAAGACAATGGTTTCTTCAAAGATGGTATCCGCTGGGTTGAATTACAAAAAGTAGAAGTGCCCAAATAGCTCATAAATATTTAAGGCTTAATAAAAAAATGCTATTTTCGGGAAGTAGCTTTTAACAATTATGCCTTTTAACACACCCAAAACAAAATTAGCTAAAAGCAAATATCACCATTATGTCGCTGTTAACTACCGCGGTTATACCTTATATTGGATAATTTTAATTGCTCTTTTCGCCTGTTTTATTGCTTTACCTTTTATTAATGTCGATGTATCAGTACAGAGCAGAGGCACTATTACTACACTTAATAAGATGGTGCAGTTAAGCTCACCAATTACTGCTAAAGTAACAGCTGTCAATATCTCAGAAAACAAGAATGTTAATAGTGGCGATACATTAGTAATATTACAACAAAGTGGTATAATTAATGAAATAGGACTTGTTAATCAGCAGCTCGAATTACAAGTCAATTATATTACAGATATTTCACAACTACTTAATGACACTGAAAGTGCAGCTGTAAGAACGACTTTATATCAAAAAGAATACGAAGACTATATAACTTCCGTAAGAAAGTTTCGACGCAAAATAGACAAATTAGGTGTTGATTTTAAGCGAACATCAAAGTTATTTAAAGAGGGAGTAGTTCCATTAACTGCCTATCAGGAAGATTCGTTTAAACTGGAAGAAGCCAGGGATGATTTGATGATGTATAAATCGTCATCAAATGCCCGATGGGAAACGGAACGGCGAAACTATATTATATCTAATCAGGAACTGAAGAGCAAAATAGAAAATCTGTGGCAACAGCACAGTCAATATCAAATCACTGCACCATTTGATGGCAGTATTATCGATTTTAATGGTGTAGCTGTTGGTAATTTCGTAACGGAAAGTCAGTTAATAGCTTACTTGTCACCCCAGGAGACATTAATAGCTGAGTGCTACATATCGCCGTCGGATATTGGCTTTATTCAAACCGACATGCCTGTACGATTGCAGATCGATACGTATGATTATAACCAGTGGGGAATGTTGGATGCTGTAGTTCTTGAGGTGGCAGATGATGTGAGCCTGATTGAAGGACACTATATGTATCTAATTCGCTGCCGTTTAGAAGAGGATAATTTGCAGCTTAGTAACGGTGTGGTTGGGAGGATGAAGAAAGGCATGAGTTTAACAGGACGTTTTATAGTAACGCAGCGTTCATTGTTTCAGTTATTATTTGATACAGTCGATGATTGGCTGAATCCAAAAGTATTGTCTAATGAACAACCTTAACCCGCTGAATGAATGAAGTTATCTGTCCAACAATATGATTCAACAGATTGTGGCGCCGCATGTCTTGTGTCAGTAGCCAGGTTTTATAAGTTACGCCTGCCATTGTGGACAATAAGGCAGGAAGCTGGTACTCATAAAGGAGGTACCAGTGCCTACGGCTTGATTAAAGCAGCTGAAACGCTTGGGTTTGATGCCAAAGGAGTAGAGATTGACCAGGACGATTTATTTGAGATCCCATTGCCGGCAATTGCACATTTTAAACTCCCGGGAGGTACGCATCATTTCGTTGTAATTTATAAGATAAGTAAGAAGCATGTAAAAGTCATGGATCCGGCATATGGTAAAATGCTAAAGATGACACTTGATGAGTTTCATCAAAAATGGACAGGTGTGGCTATATTGCTTATTCCTTCGGCAAATTTCTCGAGAGATGATAAAACCGTTTCCAATTTCAGACGGTTCTGGAACCTGGTGAAACCCCATCGGGCCGTTTTTATTCAATCCGGTTTTGGAGCTCTTGCATTTTCTGTTTTGGGATTATCCACCGCTTTTTACATCCAAAAACTCACCGACTTTGTTTTAGTTGGGCACAATCATAATCTACTAAACTTATTGGGTGTAATAATGCTAATTGTGTTTATTGTGCAATTGCTGATTGGAGTACTTCAATCATGGTTCGTGCTTAGGGTTAGTCAGAATATCGATACAACATTAATATCCGGCTATTTCAGGCATCTGATAAAACTGCCGCAGAAGTTTTATGATAGTATGCGCATAGGTGAGTTAATTTCAAGAGTTAATGATGCGGTGAAGATACGTAATTTCATTAACCAGGTAGCGGTTGAGTCGGTTGTTGATCTGCTGGTTATTGTTATCGCTTTTTTGGTTATGTTGGTATTCAGCTGGAAGCTGGCTTTGTTAGCTTATCTGGTTATACCTGTTTACCTGCTGTTATTAGCTTTAACCAATGCCATTAATAAGAAGCTTGAACGGCTCAAGATGGAAGAAACGGCTGAGCTTGAAATTCAACTGGTGGAATCGCTTAGAGCTGTTAAAACGATAAAGCAGATGGGGGCTGAAGAGCATTTTGCCAATGGTGTTGATAATCGGTTGGTAAAGGTTCTTGAACAAGTGTATCGTTCAGGAAAGCTTGATATCTTATCCAATTCAGCTATTCAGTTTATTAACCGCTTATTAACACTAGCAGTGTTATGGGTCGGCGCACTATATGTTATCAAAACTGAGATGTCTGCTGGTGAATTAATGTCATTTTTCGCCATATCAGCTTATTTTACCGGGCCGGTAGCGCGACTGGCAGCTATAAACAAAAGTATTCATGGTGCCTTAATTGCAATGGATCGCTTATTTGAACTACTGGAGCTTAAGCATGAACAGGAATCTGATCAGTCCATCGCATTTAACAGGGAAGATGCGGGTGACATTAACTTTTCAAAGGTTTACTTTTCCTATACTTTAGAGCAGGACCTGTTTATTGACTTTGATTTATCGGTGAAAGCCAATACGGTATCTGTTTTATTAGGTGATAGTGGTAGTGGGAAATCAACCATTGGAGCTTTGATTCAGGGCTTGTATCCTATACAAAGTGGAGAATTAACGATTGGAGGCATCGATATAAAGCATATTAATCTGGCCGACCTGAGAAAAGTAGTTGGTATTGTTCCACAGAATATAGAATTATTTGCCGGTAACGTTATTGAAAATATTGCATTAGGCGATCCGCATCCTGATGTTAAAAAAGTTATTGCTATCATCAGGCAACTTAAGCTTGAAGAAACAGTAGAGCAATTGCCCGAAGGTCTGTACACCTGGTTGGGTGAAAATGCAGTTCAGTTATCGGGTGGGCAGCGACAACGTCTGGCAATTGCCAGGGTGCTTTATCTGAATCCTCAGATCTATATTTTCGATGAAGCAACTTCATTCCTCGATGATCGATCAGAAGCCGTTGTTAAAGATTTGATTCAGGCACTTAAAAGCCAAGGTAAAACCATAATAATGGTTGCTCACCGTATGAGTGTAATAGATATTGCTGATGAGGTTTTTGTTTTTGAAAAAGGAAGACTGATACAGTCAGGCGCAGTCAAAGAGCTGAAAAAGGATAAGAGCGGTCGCTTCTATGAAATGATTAAGCATCATTACCGCTAATGATGTTTTTTGTGTAGTTAAACATCCATATTCTTTAATTACTTTTGTCCTTCAATTATAAGTTTGTAAGGATGAAGAATAAGTATGCTGTACACTATTGGCCTAATATTAAATTGGCAACACCTGTTGTTTTGGCTATGGCAGGCCAAATGCTGGTTAATGTGGCAGATACTGTTATGGTGGGGCGTGTTGGTACTATTCCCCTGGCAGCAGCCTCATTTGCCAACAGCATTTTTATCAATATGCTATATTTTGGCATTGGAATATCTTTTGCAATCACCCCACTTGTTGGTAAAGCATATGGTGCCAAAGATAAAGAAACATGTGCCTATTGGTTTCATCAGGGAATATACAGTAATGTTATAGTAGGAATAGGTCTAACCTTGTTATCCTTATTAATAATTTTTGCTATGCCTTTAATGGGGCAGGAGGCTGGTGTTGTTGAAGAAGCTATTCCTTATTACATTCTGTTGGTGTTGTCGATCGTACCACTGCAGCTATTTAACAGTTATAAGCAATTTGCCGAGGGGTTAAGTAATACCAAGGTAGCCATGTATATTACAATAGGAGGTAATGTGCTCAATGTTTTGCTCAATTACATGTTTATTTATGGTCATTGGGGAGCACCGAAACTTGAATTATTAGGGGCGGGTATTGGTACACTGGTTTCCCGTTTGGTGATGAGCCTTGCATTTTGGATAGTTTCGCGTCAGCTAAGCCTTTTTAATGACTATCGTGGAGAGCGAATGGCACACTTCTCCGGAGATGCCTTTGTTCGTATTTGGAAACTCGGCTTACCAATTGGCCTGCAAATGATTATTGAAGTCTTTGCATTTAGTATTGGAAGCATCATGATGGGGTGGATTAATGCGGTAAGCCTGGCTGCTCATCAGATTGTATTAAGTATAGCCAGTCTTACATATATGATGTCCTCAGGGCTGGGCTCAGCAACTACTGTTAAGGTAAGTATCTTTCGCGGTAAAAAAGACTATTTGTCCATGAAGCATAGTGCTTTTGCTTCATTGCATATTGTTGTTCTTTTTATGACTACAACAGGTATTCTGTTTTTAATGCTTCGCTATTTTTTACCATCCTTATTTGTTGAAGATATTGAAGTGATTAATGTCGCTGCCGGTTTAATGCTGGTTGCCGGATTGTTTCAGATATTTGATGGAATACAGGTTATTGCTTTAGGTATATTACGTGGCCTTGAAGATGTTGTTATGCCGGTTGTTGGAGCCGGAATCGCTTATCTTTTAATATCTGTGCCTGTTGGTTATCTGAGCGCATTTATTATTAATATGGGGCCTACCGGTATTTGGATTGGCTATTTAACAGGTTTAGCCTCTGCAGGCACTTTTCTGTTGATAAGATTTAGAATTTTGTACAAGAAACGCTACGGTTTATAAATTATTGATAAGGAATGAAAGTTGATGTAATAGCAACAGCACAACAGGTAACAGAAGAGCAGGTTAAAGAAAAAACAGTAATTGTAATTGATGTATTAAGGGCCACTTCGGTAATGGTTACAGCCTTAAATAACGGTGCTAAAGGTGTAGTGCCTGTTCTGTATCCTGAAGAAGCTTTTAAAATAAAAGGGAATAGCCCAGTACCGGTTGTTCTTGGAGGCGAACGTTATGCAGAACCGATCGAGGGTTTTGATTTTGGTAATTCTCCTTTGTCTTATGCTGCTGAAGTTATAGAGGAAAAACTTTTGGTGATGACTACTACTAATGGTACCCTCGCTATTCACAATTCTTTGTCGGCCAGTGAACTGATGATAGCCTCCTTTTTAAATGACAAGGCTGTGGTTGAAAAAATAAAAGACCGGCCGGATGTTGTGCTAGTATGTTCTGGTAATAATGGCTTGTATACTCTCGAGGATGCTTTGTGTGCCGGTCGGATGATTCATTTGCTTCAGGCGTGCACAAAGATTGAACAAAGTGATTTAGCCTTGTCTGTTTATGCACTTTTTAAGGCTAATCAGCATAACTTAATGGCAATGGCCTCACAGGGGTATCACTATAAAGTATTATTGAAGAAAGGGTATGAAAATGATTTGGCCCATTGCTTCAAATCCGGTTTATACAACAATGTGCCCGTGTGGAACGGACAATGCATTGTTAATGGATGATAAATGAAAAATGCCTTTTCCAAAGACTGTTGTGGAAAAGGCAAAGGTTTAATATTGTACTCATTAGTTAACCAACAATACGGTTTAAAATAACATGAACAGCTATACCACCAACCATTAACAAGGCTGCGATTGCTAATGGTGTATTACTTGTAGAAGGATTCATTGAGTAGAGGCCTAATACAACCACTCCAACAAGAATCAGGATAATACCGAAGTTTTTCAAAAATGTATTCATAGTGATGTTTTTAAGGTGTTCTACAAGTTACAAATTATACTAATTGTAATGTAATATGATTGTGGAAATTTTTAGACTAATTGCTAACGACTGAGTTAGGTCATATTCTATTGAAAGTAATAGCATTAAACTTGCAACGTTGTTTGTCAGAGAAATTTTCTGATTTTTTTTAGCCATTCCAACCATTTTACTTCTGATATCGTCACGTAATAAGGAGAGATAGTAAAATGTATATACACAGGCTAAATTTAATTATCACAGTATTGGTTGCGTTGTTGGCCACTTCTTGTCAAAAGAAAGAATTTACCGAACCAGTTAAGGTTAACCTCGAGGTAGCTATCGCCTATGGTGAGTCTTCTTATTTATCCTTTAAGGAGGGGCATATTTTGTTTGAGCAGATCTTATTCGATGGACAAAGACACCAGGGAGGTAGTGTTCACTTTGCTACAGAGTCGGGCAATGAGATTGGACCAGTCCAATTTGCGGATGGTTCATCTGGTGCAATTAAAAAGTTTGATATTCCACAAGGTATATACAATAGTATGCAATGGCGATTTATACTTGATGAAATTGAAATGTTTATTGAAAAGGATGAAGAGGAAGATGATGATGACGACGAGGATGATAAGGAGTACGATAATGATTACGATTCTATTGAGGATGGAGGTCTGATTCTGACAGGCACTTTTTATAGCTCTGATGGCGATCAAAAGCCTTTATACATAGTTTTAGATGACGACGAGCAGCTAATTGTATCTAGTCAGAATGTCGGTAGTTATGGCGATATCATACTAACATCAGAAAATACCTATACAGCGCAATTGCTTATTGATCCCTTTTACGCCATGCAGACTATTTCAGAGGAAACCATCGAAAATGCTGAAGTTAGCACAAATGAATCAGGTGAATTTATCGAGATTTCAGAGGAGAATAATGAAGCTTTGTATGAAATAATCGTGTACAGGCTCGAAAGCTCTTTAAAAGTGTTTATCGAATAGATGTTGGTCGTGGCAATGGATATAAACGATAAGCAATTACTTGAAGGCTGCAGAAGGCATGAGCGAAAGGCGCAGGAACAGCTTTACCGCAAATATGCTGGCGAGATGTTACGAGTATGTCTGGCATATGAGCCAGATCGTGATGAGGCAAAGGATATTTTGCAGAATGCTTTTTTGAAAGTATTCCGAAACATTGAAGCCTATACTGGTGAAGGTGCTTTAAAAGCATGGATTCGTCGCATTATTACCAACACGGCCATTGATGCTTTCAGGAAAAAGAAAAAGAATACAACCTTGCGAATTGATGATTTAGGCGATATATCTGAACCACTTGTTGATAGCTCTGATCCTTTGGTTTGTCAGGATCTGCTTAAAGAAGTTGAAAAGCTACCTGATGGAGCCCGCATGGTATTTAACCTATACGCTATTGAAGGTTATAATCACAAAGAGATAGCTGAAAGACTGAACATAAGTGAGGGGACATCAAAATCGCAATTGAGCAGGGCACGTAAATTACTTAACGAACAATTAATGAGTGTTATTTAGTAATGCTAACAGATAAATTCCATAATAAATATCAGTCACTTCTTGAGCAGGAAGCCCATGAAGCGCCGGATGATGTATGGAATAATATCAGCAAACAACTGGATAATGATGCTACCCTGCTTAGGCTTGACAATGAAGAACAGACTTTGATAAATGAAGTTTGGAATGACCTTGAAGATGAATTGGATATTGATGAGGTGTGGGGATGTATTTCGCAAGAACTGGATTCTGACAAAAAGAAGTCGATCATTCCAAGATTGAGATATTGGCTTGCGGCGGCTGTTTTATTGATGGTTATTGGCCTAACAAACGTCTTGTATCAATTTTCAGAGCAAGAGACGCAACCATTAACATCTAATACGCGTCATCTTAACGAAGTTGATCATCAATATGATTCGATTAAGGATGAAAATAAAGTATTAATTGAATCCGTCAATAGTGTTTCAGCAGAAATAGAACAACATGCTTACGAGCAGAATGTAATTAAACAACACACAACTGAATTACTACGTAATGAACCTGATGCTATAGCCTGTACTCTGCACTTCCCCAACGAAACTAGCAGTGATATTGCACATTCCCCAATGTTAGCATCAGGTTCTTTTTCTAATTCATATCCTTTTGATTTGCTGCAAAAGAAAGAAGCGTCACTTATTTTTAAGCACGATTTTGATAGTAAGATTCCACAGGTATTAGCTGGTCAGGGTAATGATAATGAGTATTGGTTCGATAGCTTCTTATCTTATGCGCCTAAAAATGATAAGTATGTATTACCATTTGACCGTAAAGACAGCAGGTGGACAACGGGAGTCATCACTGCATTAAAAAATACGTACCTTTTAAATGCCGAAACATTCGAAGGTTTCTCGCCAACAGGGATGAATAATACCAGGATGACTTTTCAGCCTGACCTTGGCCTAAATGTTCAATATGCCTTCAATACCAAGTTCATCTTTGAAACCAATCTGTTTTTGTCATCGTCATCAAAACAAACCTATAAAACGTACAGCTATGGCGAGTATGTCAAAAAGGAAACTGAGCTCAGTTATATGGGAGCTGAACTGGCACTAAAACACAATGCAAAGAACAGTTTATTGGGCGATAAACTGATAAGACGAAATATTGGAGGTGTCTACTTTAATTATCTTCAATCTGCTTCTGAAACCTTGGCAAATAAGGAGTTGGATGTTTCATCAAGATACGCAGCTATTGATTACGGACTTCTGTTAGGACAGGAGTTTGAAATTAGAAGTAAAGGCCCTGTAAAGGTATCGACCGGATTGACCATAAAATACGGTTTGCCTAATGTTTTTGTGGGTGATGACAGTCATCCGGGTAAACTGAATAAAACTCATAACGCTTCTGTGGAATTTCGTATTGGTATTGCCTATCGCTGGAGGGCAAAAACTGGTATTGATCATTACCTGGGGTATCGAGATCAAAAAGCAAAGAATTAACCATACGATGAATGGTAGGCCCATTCTACCTGGTTCCGTCATAATAAAAGGAAAAAAAACACAAGTCATTCCAACTATCCTTTAAATCCTTTCGTCAAGATAGTATAGAAATGAAAAATCAAGTGAAACTAATATTTTAAACACATGAAAGTAATTAAAAATCTATTTGTATTAGCCTTAAGTGTTTTTGTAATGACTGCTTGTAGTGATGATGAAAGCAGCAGTGACGATATGAGTAAAGTTAAAGTGGCTATTAAAACCACGCCGGATTTATTAAAAAGTACCGCTACAACTGAAACCTTTGTTTTAGAAGCATTCAAAATTTGCATTGGTGAAATTGAGTTTGATATTAACGACGATATGGAAGATATACTGCCAGAAGGCTCAACTACCTATAGTGATATTGAGTTGGAGGGACCATTTTTAATCGATTTACTATCGGCCGATGCTGAAACAGGCATTAATTTGGCAAGTGTTAATGTGCCCAATGCTGTATACGAAGAAATAGAGTTTGAATTTGAACCATACGATAAGGATGAGCCGGCTGAAATGACAGGTAGAACAATTGTTGCTTCAGGTACATATGAAGGAAAACCTTTTACCATTATCAGTAAAGAAGAGCTGGAGATTGAGCTTGAATATGAAAATGGCTATACCCTCGATGGAGTCGACTCACGTTTATTTATCGACCTTAACCTTGGAAGCTTAAAAACACATGTTGCAGCCATCGATTTTTCTTTGGCTACAGTTGAAGAGGATGGAAGTATATTAATTACGAAAGAAAAGAACGAATCTATTCTTAAGCAATTTGAAGAGGCTGTTGAAAACTCTTTTGATGTGGAAGAAGAGGACGATGATGACGAAGAAGGCGACGATGATTAATTGACATAGTATCTGAGTTAAATTAAATAATGCTCTGGTGATGAATATTGCCGGGGCTTTTTTTGTCCAAGGCGAATGTTGAGGCACAGTGGAGACGGGAAAAGGCATACTAAACTAAGGTTACTGTGTTTTAACATTGATAAATACAACCCGTCCATCAGCCCCTGCTCCATAAGCTGCCAACTCACCTGGTATAGCGCGTATCGTGTAATAGCCATTGTCTCCTCCCGGTTGCCAGTTAAGCCCCTTATCGACTGAATAATCAAAACCGGTCTTACCCATGGCAATAGCAATGGATGATGTACCATCGTTCAGGAATTGAATGCACGACCTGAAACCTCGTGGCATTGTCTGACACAGTTGCCAGCTAAGGCCACCGTCATTGGAAAAAGCTGCTATACTATCATTGCGCTCAGGATGTTGATAATTTCCTCCTACGATAATACCGTTATTCATATTGCTAAATGCGATGGAGTATATACCATCGGCTGCACCTTGTGTTTTAATTGGAGTATTGCTGACGGTCCATGTGTTACCAAAATCGTTGCTGGAATACACGCGAGCCTTTACTCCTCCGCCTGCCATCCAGGCATAGCCATTGGTCAATAGTTCAATGCATGTATTTGAGGCAGCAAAATTACTTTCGCCATTTAATGCAGGTGGTACGATTGTGCTCTTATGCCAGTTTGTGCCACCATCATCACTACGTATAATAAGAAAATGACCGTCAACAGGATCAGACACGGCCACACCTGTTGATGTATCATTAAATTTTAAGGAGTTAAAAAATAAACCTTTGCCTGACAAGGTATCCATGGCATTCCAGCTAGTTCCGCCATTTGATGTTGAATATATAACTGCCGGATTATTAATGCCAATAACTATGGCCCGTAGTGAATCAAAGGCATGGATACTCCTAAAATCATTATTGGCCTCTGTGCTTATCGAACAATCTTTCCAGCTTTGCCCGCCATTCATACTTCTGAGAACGGTACCTTGGGAACCCGATAGCCAAAGACAGTTCTCGTCAACAACACTTAAACCACGAATGGAGGCAGTGGTTGGAGTTTCAATATTGGTTAATTCAAACGAAATAGTGCTTTGTTCTTTACAGGCTGTTAGCAACAAAAAGTAGAATGCAATGAATAGTATGCGGTTCATATTATACAGATGAGGTTGATTACTTTAATTATTGAGTAAAGATGGGAAAAAATCTATCACTCAAAATATAACAGCCATCATGTTTTGTATAATCGGAAACTTCATTTATACACCAGTTTCATTGCGATTGTTTTAATATTTGAGGTGTCAGTTGAAGGGTAGGAAATTGCAGATACAATCGTTCGCTACCAATGGTAGTACCATTATATCCAAAAAGGTAGTAGCATTTTTAAACCATGCTTTAAAGGTTGATTTTTAACCTCCGGTGCCGCGTTAAAAAACATGCTAGTGAAGAGCAGAAGCTAATCGTATTTTGTCAGATTGTAGTATTAATATTGTCATTGATCTTTATAGCTCTACTCTTTATCTTTACCATTTTATGTGGTATTTAACATTCAAACTGAATTTTATAAACACCATGTTTACTGAAAAGGCAAGTATATATGAAATCATATTTTTCGTGTTACCTTTGGTTAAGTGTTTCATAATATGAAATTTTAGATTTGAATATGAATTGATTACATAAATATGCGATTGGTTATACAAACCTAAAACCAACTTTCAAATGCTAATTAAATTATTTAGTACGACATATTTTATAAAGGGTCTGCTCTTAGTCTTACCGCTTACATTTATATTGTCTTCTTGTAAACAAGATAGTAACTATTCAACTCCAGATTTATTAATTCGCGCATCTGAATGCCATAATTGTTACAGAGATACCGTAGAATCCATAGTCCATTATCCAATTAACTTTTATATTGATACTGACCAGGAAGCTATTTATCATTGGGATTTTGGCGATAATACCTACAGTAGCAGAAGGGATCCAAGTCATGTATATACCCAAAGCGGTACCTATAAAGTAATTGTTACCATTGAAACTTCAAAAGGTATCAACAACGATACTATACATGCAATAATTCATGGAGATATAATAGACACAGGACTCCGTAAAACGTTGGGGTACAGGTTGGGAATGATTGACGGAGAATTACATGCTTTTATAATTGATAATGATGATACAAGAGATGTATTTTCTTATTCATTAAACGGTGGCAAAAGTCAAAAAATAGTGTCATCAGCATATCCAAGAGATATTTCCGATTTAAAGATTAATGAGCGTGGCGAATGTACAGTCTTATATAAAAATTATTTGTCAAATGTTGATAAAAGCGGAAACATTCTTTTTTATGGGAAAGGTCAGTATACTTATTTTATGTCAAGAATATTGACCAATAACGCGAATGATTATTCTATTGTTGGAGTCTTCAATAATTCAGTTAACAGGTTGATTAATAAAGAAAAGATCGTTTCTGCCGGTGAAGAGTATGATACAGGGAAGGTACTTTTAAGAGTGGGCGATCAATACACTGCAAAGGATATTAGAGTTATAAATGAAAATGAATTTTTAATTCTTTACCGATATGCCGATGATGAAACAAGTACCAAAAGTATTCTTAAAAAAGTAACTGCTGAAGCAGAGGTTTTGTACACCTGTGAGCTGGATGAATATTATGATGAGATTCATGTTGTGGATAATTCCATTATACTTACCGGATTAACTGAAAGATCGAAAAGCATAGATTCCGATTATCCAACTGATGCATACTATTTGGATATAACTAAAGTAGATAATGCGGGTGGTATTGCCTGGAAACATGAAATTATTTACAGTACATCTACTAATAATTATAACATCGATATTGTGTTTTGCTACGATGATAAGGGATACCTGCATGGCATATACGATGATTTAACCCATATTTTAATTGATCAGAGTGGAGAAAACTTAACTAGAAATGAGTTTATTGGTAATGATGATTACTTGACCGATGATTATTTATATAATGAAGATGTTTCAAAAATATCCTTTAGAGATATATTCAGAGTTGATAATGAGGTCTTTTTATTAGGTGAGATAAAAATTACACCTGATAATATTCAGCCTATAGTATTTAAACGTCATTTGCAATAAGACACATGAATCGCAGTATACTGTTTTTTCTTTTCAGCCTGATAGCTCAATACCTGTTTGCCCAATCGCCTTTTCAGCAGCAATTGGCCGATTCAACTCTTTTATTAACACAACAGGAGGTGACTTATGATCCATCTTATTTTCGACTGGATTACCCCAATGGCGATGTACCTGCCAACCGTGGTGTATGTACCGATGTGGTTATTCGTGCTTACCGTAAGTTTGGCATCGACTTGCAGCAACTGGTGCATGAAGACATGCGTGAGAACTTTTCTCTGTATCCAAACAACTGGAACTTAAGCCGACCTGATAAGAATATTGACCACCGAAGAGTGCCTAATCTAATGGTCTTCTTCTCGCGCTATGGAAAGCAACTGCCCATCAGTCAACGGGCAAGTAATTATTTACCTGGCGATATAGTGTGTTGGGATTTGGGGCGTGGTCTCACTCATATTGGCATAGTAGTAAGGCAAAAATCGCGTGATGGAAAACGCCACGTGATCGTACACAATATAGGAGCCGGGCAGGTACTGGAAGATTGTCTGTTCGATTATAAAATAATTGGGCATTATCGGTATGGGGAGTATTAAAGCATTCTGGCGTTTTTTAAGATGTCAACTTCTTTATATCTAGAGTCTTCACATCTAACATTCAATGCTACCTCCTCTTCCCATTCCAGTACTCAATGTATTTATCCATGGTTATAATGCCTACCGGGCCCTGGTAAATACCACCTGTTTGCATTTGATCCTGCACTCGCACAGCAATGGTAATGGTTTGGATGTTTTTATATAAGCGTGGAGGAATTGTATAACCTCTGAGAGCTCTCCATGCCTCACCATATGGGAAAAAATAATTATCACTTATTTCTCCGGTTTGGCCTATTAGTTCACCGTTAATATAAACTTCATCCACATCATCAATCTTACCAAGTAAAATGACAAGATGTTCATTTTTTAAGTTGGCAGGTAAGCTTATCGTTTTACGATACCAGGCCAATCCATCGTAATTATCATAGCCTTGTGCTTCCCAGGCTCCGGGAACCATTATCTCGTCCCAGTTACTGTCGTTGTACGCTACTGCTTTATAGTAGTTTTTATCACCTGTTTTAAATTTCCACCGGCCTTCTAACGAAAGGTCTGGTTTAAGAGGGTTTAATTCGGCTCTTAACCTGATATCTCCAGAGATAATGCCACCTTCGCCGTAAGCGTCGTATACACGTACTGCAATCACATTTTCCTGACCATATCGAATTTGGTTAGAAGGTAATTTATACAAGCGACGTCCGTTATAGGCCGTTTTGAAATGAGGTGGAAAATGACCCGATTTACCAATTAAGACGATTCCATTACCGCAATTGTCACAGTATATTTCCTACCGATTGCTCACTTCCAAAATACGCATGGATGCTGCAACTAGTGCAACAGTACCGAAGGGGTATTGCAGCATCGGTGCTGC
>JAKSBD010000456.1 GCA_022361295.1 Bacteroidales bacterium | reverse complement strand
GCTAATAAATTTCTATTGTTTGCTAATAGAATACCTAAATATGGCAAAACGCTGCATTATATTGAAAAAAAATATTTATCGTTCTGTGTTTTGAAGATCGAATATCGCATTTAACCTCTAAGTACTGGAGTTCGCAACTAACAATCATCAAAGTGATGATCATAGAAAAAAGTAAGGGGGCTGCAAAAAGTAAACAGGAAATTATTCAACCATTATCTGCTGTAACAAGTCTTCAATTGTACGAAGTGCTCGTTTACTTCCATCTTTCTGATGAAGCACATAAGCTTTGTTGGCGTTTTCATCAATTTCGATTAACGGGTAATTACCTTCATCGTTGGTTGTTTGATAGCCCTTTCGGTTTAAAGCATGACTAAGCCATTTATATTCAATACCCTTACCTACTACCCTGATCGTTTTCAATTGCTCCTGCTCTACTTTAAAGGCGCCACGCTCATTATCAAACAAAATACCTTCTTTTTCAAAGAAGCGTCTAAAACCATTGGCGAGAACCAAATCTTCAGGGATACCGGCTTCAAGATCTCTACCCTGAGCAATTAACCAAATTTTATCAGCCAATTGCAAAGCCAGATCCAAATCATGCGTAGACAGCAAAATGCCTTTATTCTTTGTTTTAGCCAACTTTTTTAGCAACTGTACTATTTCAATCTTACTAGGCAAATCAAGAAAAGCAGTAGGTTCATCTAAAATAATAAGCGGTGTATCCTGAACCAGTGCTTTAGCAATCATGGCTTTCTGACGCTCTCCGTCGCTCATGCAAACCAACTGGCGGTTGGCAAAACCATAAAGCCCCACATCATTAATAGCCTGCATCACCATTTGCCTATCCTGACGGCTTATTGTTCCAAAAAAATCAGTATAAGGTGTACGCCCCAGAGCTACAAGATCAAACACTGTCATATTAGGAACCTGCAATCGCTCAGTTAAGACAACACTAACCACCTTTGCAAGCTGATTACGCTTATAGGCATGTAATTCCTTTCCACTAACTTTAACAACACCGTTGATTTTTGGAATAAAACCACTCAGTGTTTTAATCAAAGTCGATTTACCTGCTCCATTTGGTCCAAGCAAACAAGCAAATTCACCTTGTTGCAACTGCACATTAATGTTATTGTGCAACACAATCTGCTTCGCCGTGTTCCGATTATACCCAACGGCTAAATCCTCCGATTGTAATAAGGCTGTTTTATCCATTAAAGTTGAGTTTACGGCGTTTAATAATCACTGATATAACAATAGGCGCACCAATCAAACCCGTTACTACATTAATAGGCAAGGCACCTTCAAAGCCAGGCATACGGGCAATTAAATTACAAAACAGAGCCAAAACTGAACCGGCTAATATAACGGCAGGTAACAATATCTTTTGATTACTTGTGCGAAACAGGCCTTTGGTTAAGTGCGGTACTGCAAGTCCTAAAAATGCAATTGGCCCGCAAAAAGCAGTTATGGCGGCAGTTAATAAGCCCGTACACAACAGTATTGACAATCGCGTATTTTTAATATTAATACCGAGGTTTTCGGCATAATTCTCTCCCAATATCAGAACATTCAGAGGCTTGATTAAAAGCAAACTAAAAATTAAACCGATGATCACCACTGGAATCAGTATCATTAAATGCTCCCACGTAACATTAGAAAAGCTGCCCAAGCCCCATATAACATAGGCATGGACATCTTCTTTGGGACTATAGAATTTCATAACCCCTATTATAGCTGAAGCAGCATAACCGACCATTATACCTACTATTAGCAATATGGTATTATCTCGTAAAGCCCGGGCAAAAAACACAATCAACAGAAGAATGAAGAAGGCTCCTACAAATGCGGCCCCAACAACAGTCAAATGTCCGATTAGTCCATAGCCACTAATACTGATACCCAAAATATTACCGGCGAATAATAACACCAGGGCAACTCCAAGTCCGGCTCCACTGCTTATACCCAGAATAGATGGTCCGGCTAATGGGTTTCTGAATAAAGTTTGCATCTGTAAACCTCCCACTGCCAAGCCTGCACCAGCCAGCACTGCAGTGATAGTTTGGGGTAATCGCGATTTAAGAATAATAGAATTATAGGCATTGCGCGAGGCCCCTTCGCCCAACAAGACCTTAATCATATCATCAAAGGGAATGGCAACTGAACCAACTCCGATATTAAGCATAAAAAGAGCAATAATAAGGCTTAGCAGCAATGCAAAACCCATTATCCATTTATAACGATGCTCCTCCATTATTCTTTTATTAATTTATGAAAATAGCTTGGTTGATAACCTTCCAGTACGTCTGGATAAAGTGCATAAACCAAATCACTTAATACAATATGTGGTTGTAATAAGCCTTTTTCGAAATACAATGAATTTGATGCATTGGTAACAACCATATTTCTGTTTTTATATGCATCAAAATCAGTATAACGGCCATCAATTTTAGCCACCTCCGAGTAAGTTAATTCGGACGGATAATTTATTATCAACACCCAGCAATCAGTATGTTCGGCTTTATCAATAATGGTTTCGTAGTCCAGAGATAAAGAACCTGTACCTTTTGTTTCTTTATAAATATAATCTGTTCCAGCATCATTAAAAAAGTTGGCCATATAGCTTTCTCCAGCCGGCGAATACCATATTCCCTGATAAATATGTCCTGTAAAAACCGAATGTTTCACTTCTATTTTTTCCACCTTCTTTTTAACATCAAGGTAGGCCGTTTCTATATCTTTAAATATCTGTTTTGATTTTTCGCCTTCGCCAAGCACTTCACCCATAAAAACAATCCATTCAGCTCTTCCAAGAGGTGTATGTTCAAGATAATCCGCATTGGTCAACACAGGAATGCCAGCACTTGTAACAGCAGCAAAATGATTGTCTTTAAATGGCGATACCATCATAAAATCAGGTTCCAGATTAACCATAACCTCAACATCAGGCGCAACGGCCATACCTACATTTTTAATGGTACCATTGCTAATACCCTCCTGTATAAAATCGTCGGAGATATATTGGGGTTCTGCAACACCCTTAATGCTCGACTTGACATTCAACTTATCAGCATAATTAACCATTGTTGATGACAAAGCAATCCATTGTTTGGCAGGATAGCTTATCGCATAATCATTACTTTTAAGCACCTCGTCTTTTAAAGCATCGTCATAATACAAGGCAATCGATTCATTTTTAGTTGAATCTCCCCAGGGATCATTCAAAATGATCTGTCGGTAATTTTTAAAATACCGAATCTCAAAACCTTTGGCATATTTTGGCACATAGGTACTATCAGGTATACTTCCCTGTGCAGTTGTTAAATGTCCCTTATGTTTAGACTGGCAGGCACCCAGAAATAGTAATGCTGCAAAAACTATTGTAGAAAATCTAATCATCTCTTTATCTCCCGAAAGCTTATGAATTAACAGTGGCCACTCAAACAGGTTTTCCGGCTCTCTTTCATTGCTTTACCTTCCCATTACACAAGCAACAGTGGTTATTAAAACAATGTTCCTTTTCAGGCACAGATTACGGCTGCGGGGACAGCTCAGGCATTTCACCCGATTCCCTATTTAAATAACGACGCAAAAATAGTTTATTTATTGGAAATAATCCTTCTAAAAGCCACAAGTAGCAGCATTTTCAAAGCCATATTCTTTGTTATAGCGTTGCATTTGTTCAAGAAAACTCTCTTTATAACTCACCTCAACATTGATAATGTTTTCCTTATCATCCTTTATAAGCTCAAGCTTCGGATTTAAAAAACCAGAATAAGGTGCCACATTCAATTGACCATATCGCTCCTTTACTTCTTTATGAAGAAGTGGGTCAACTTTAACACCATAGTGTTCTACCAAATCTTTTGCAGCGTCATAGTCACCCTGAGATTTAATACGTTGTACCTCTTTAAGCAGCAATCCAAACAGACGACGCAACTCCTTATAATCATTGATTACAAAATAGTTTTTACCGTCCTTTGTCACTTGTTGAATGGTATTTTGCTCCATCCCTTTTTGCATTACCCATTTAGCAACAAGCTGACGGTTACGCATATGTGTTTGCTCAATATTAGCACCAATATTTATCCTCGCCATCTGCACCATTAAGCCATTACGGATATAGGCATTATATTGCGCTTTGGCTACATCCATGCTTGGTACAAGGTTCAACTCAAGCATTTTTTCATCGGCCATAAAATACAGACCAAACAGATCGGCCCGTGCTTCTTCAATGACAGAACCATATGCTTTTAAAGCGTCTGAACGAACACCTGATTCCAGCTTACCAGAGCCATGACCAACGCATTCGTGTAAATGCGTATGAAGATTGTCTGCTATGCTGCCATATTGTTTATGTAAAGTAATTTCCTCTTCGTCAAAGGCAAACTCCTCAATTACACCAGAGCTTAACGATGCCATTTCATATGCCTGACTAATATTTTGAAGGGATACTGCTTTAGAACCATGCAGTTCACGTATCCATTCGGCATTTGGAAGGTTAATGCCCAGGGGGGAAGCCGGATAACAATCACCACCTAGCATAATAGCATTAATAACCTTCATGCTTACACCTGTCACTTTCTCCTTTCGATGTTTATCCATAACGGGTGAATGAGATTCAAACCATTGAGCATTCTCACTTATCAGAGCCGCCTTTTTCGTTTCTTCTTTGTCTGTTACATTAACCAGGCTTTCCCATGTAGCTTTAAAACCAAGCGGATCACCATAAACTTCAATAAAGCCATTAATAAAGTCAATGTCACCATCGTTCTCCTTTAGCCATTCAATGCTATATTCATCAAAAGTTGTAAGACTGCCACTCTCATAATAATCACACAGCAGCTTTATGACTTGTTTCTGTTGTTTATTCTCACTAACCCCAGAGGCCTTTTTTAACCAAAATACTATTTGCTCAATAGAACAGGTGTATTTATTTCCAACACACCAGGTTTCCTCTTTCAATCCGTCATCAGTTTTAACAAGTCTTGAATTTAGTCCATGAGATATTGGTGCTTTATCAGCTTCGTTCATCCTGCTGTTATAGAAGCGCTCAACCTCAACCTGACTCAGGTCTTTATAAAAATTATTGGCTGAACGTTGAATCAAATCAATACCGTCATCCTGACAAACACGTTTGGATATAAACGTTTTATCAAATAAAAGTTGACTGAGTAAAGTTTTAAGTTCAGATAGTTTCTTAAAACCTAATTGTTCAATTTGATCATTGCTCAATAACTCAAGCCAATTATGGAGCTTCTGTTTATCAAATTCAGCTGTCAACTTTTCAGTGCTGTAATGATGATGAATACCATTGGAGAACAAAATACGCTTATATAACTCTTCAAACCTGGCAAATTCCTTATCATCCTTTGGAATGAGAGTATACATCAGATCCATACAACGTCGAAGCCATAAATTATATTCGTTATTCTGATCCCAAATTATGTCACGGCCACATAAAGCAGCTTCGGACAAATAATAGATATACAACTTCTTTTGAAGCGGTAAATCATTGAAATTTGGAATTTGATATCGTAAGATTCGCAGGTCAGCAAATTGCTCAACCTTATATTCAAAATCAGGCATTATCTATTATTAATAGGTGATGAACTTGTTTAGTTACTATTAATCCGCAACAAACAGCTTACTGCTGCCTGGGATTTCTAAGGTCAACATCTTTTCTTAACTCCCAAACCCCTTTGGTAAACTTAAAGGCATTGTAAGAAAAATCGGGTCCATAATATTGGTATACACCCCTGAACATAGGTTCCTGAGGGGCAAGATTATCATACACAATCATTTTTTCGCGAGCATCATATCGAAGCATCATAGTAGCTTTAGCCGAATATTGAAAAACCACCCGATTTCGTGTTATCCGGTCTGTTTTAAAAATTGGCATCCCAAATCTAAGGCGCCTATTTTGCACCATTAATACATCAATCACCCTTGTTTTAATAAATTCGTCATGTCCCTTATACCCGATTAATGTATAGTAAGTCTTATTACCACTTACCGTTTGAATTAAATCGAGATATATGGCTCCATACCATTTCTTATCTGAAAGGGTTGATCGTTCAGGTGATCTGATTTTTTTACTCGCATCATTCAATGGCATTACCTTTATCTCTCCTTCATTTAAGATTACTGCGCCATAAAATACCTGGTTAAAGCCTTCTTTCTGGATGTTATAGGTACAAACCTTAACTTTCTTATCATCTGAGATAAGCGTTTTCATCCGTTTCAACTGACTCAAAGACTCTCTAAACATCTCCTTATCAACCCACAGGCGATTTAAACGCACCTGCAGTTTAGTATTAAATGCCTCCTTTTCGTCATCTCCAGAGATGGTTTGCAGCTCTTCAAACATGCATTTGGTAACCAAATCCTTTGCGTCAATAATAATTCTTTTATCTAAGGAAACTGTAAATGCATACAGATCATTGTCTGATCCGCTTATTTGATAGTTAAATATACTTGGATTCGCACTCTCATTAAAATTAAACTCTTCGGAGAAACCATAAACCTGCTCGTTGTAGAAGATCAACCACTCCAACTGATAAAGTCCGTTATATGTCGAAATACCAAATGATGCTACAGATAATTGACCATCGTCAGATTTTAGATAATTTAGTTTGTCTGTATAACGATGTATTTCGTCAATATCTTTTTCTGACTGCCAGATATTTATTAACTCTTTATTCAAATCGAGCAATTCAAAACGCTTTTTATTGGGGTCAGATGTTGACTCCAGTTTGTTAAGACGTTCAGCCCATTTTTGATGCGCTTGTGCGTTAACAATTAAGGAGCAAACGGTGAACAGTTGGAGAATTATTAATTTAGTTTTTATCATTCTAATGATCTTATTCGCCAAATTTAAGAATAATTGCAGACAAGCTGACATAAAAAAAGGTAGTCTTCCGACTACCTTCGTAATAACTATTATTTCGATCTCAGGTTATTAATCCCAGTTAAGTAATACTTTACCACAATTACCTTCTTCCATAACATCAAATCCTTTCTGGAAATCATTGATATTGTACTGATGAGTAATAATTGGCGTCAAGTCCAGTCCCGACATTAACATTTGCTCCATATGGTACCATGTTTCATACATTTCGCGACCATAAATACCTTTCAATGTTAAACCTTTAAAGATAATACGGTTCCAATCAACCTGGGTAGATGAAGGTAAAATACCCAACATTGAAATTTTACCTGAATTATACATATGCTCTACCAACTGATTAAATGCCGCTGGTGCACCTGAACACTCCAGACCAATATCAAAACCAATCATACCAAGATCGTCCATTACCTCGCGCAGGTTTTCAGTTATTGGGTTGACGACACGTGTTGCTCCCATTTTACGGGCCAATTCTGCTCTGAACTCATTGGTCTCGGTAGCAACTACATAACGGGCACCGGCAAACTTTGCCACAGCAACAGCCATACTACCAATTAAACCTGAACCTGTAACTAAAACATCTTCTCCAATTAAAGGGAATGATAAAGCTGTATGTGTTGCATTACCAAATGGGTCCATTATTGCCAGTACCTCATCTGGAATAGATGCATTAATTTTCATCACATTTGTAGATGGTACCTTCACATATTCGGCAAATGAACCATCAATATTAACACCAATACCAACTGTTTTTTCGCAAATATGCTGACGTCCTCGTCGGCAGTTACGACAGTGCCCACAGGCAATATGACCTTCGCCTGTTACCCGGTCTCCCTCCTTAAATTCAATTACTTCACTACCAACCTGAGCCACATGGCCTACATACTCGTGACCAATAGTCATACCAACAGGAATGGTATTTTGAGCCCATTCATCCCATTTATAAATATGAAGATCTGTACCACAGATAGCAGATTTTGAAACTTTGATTAACACATCATTAGGTCCAATTTCAGGAATTTTAACCTCTTCTAACCAAATACCTTTTTCGGCCTTTGATTTAACAAGTGCTTTCATCATTGTCATAGTGTCGTATTTTTAGCGTGTAATTATGTTCCTATCTAATACCAATATCACATTAAAATGAAATTGGTATAACTTTATTCTGAATAACAAAAGTGCAAAAGGTATTTGATATGCACCTATGATTATTGTCAGCAAGTTAAAATAAATAAAGGCTGACAAAAATGCCAGCCTTTAAGAAACGTTTGATCAGGTTTAGTTATTT
>JAKSBD010000210.1 GCA_022361295.1 Bacteroidales bacterium | reverse complement strand
TTATTTAAAGCACCCGTGTGCGTTATAGTTTCCGGTAAATTAAACTTCAGCTGATAACCTCTTAGCTCATCATTGACATTAAACTCATGACTGCCTTTCGACAGGTTCACAAAAACTCCTCCATCCTGGTAATCGTACAATGCATAGGATTGGCCAGGTGTTGCTCCAGGTATATCTCGATAGGTCTGCATTTGCGGATTACTGATAGAATGACCTATGAAGTACCAGTATCCATCACTATAAGACCACGTTACATCAACATCTCCGGTTACTGTACCATTGGTAATTAAAGAGGCTGGATCTGAAGCCGTGTTTACAATATAAAGTCGATCGTTGGTTACCAGGTCACCATTAACCGTCATTTGAGAACCGGCTTGCAATGTTAAACCTCCCAGGTGATCAATTGTCAGGTTATTAACACTTGCCGCTGTTGAATTATTAATAACAGGTGCCTGACCGGTATTGGCAATGGTAATATTGGTTCCTCCACTTGGCACGGTTCCTCCCTGCCAGTTGGTAGTTAAAAACCAATCATTGGTATTACCTAACCAGGTGTAAGTTGGTATTAATATAGATCCAAATGCGAAATAATTTCCTTCACTGGCAAATTCATTAAATGACATTCTATTGGTCGTTCTGACATTACCTGTTGTGCTATTTCCAACAGGAGCATCAATGGCTACTTCATTCCAGTCTGACGAACTTTGCCAGTCAACAACTCTGAAGTTACCATCTGGTGTTACACCACTAATATCATCCCATCTTAATGTTACATTGGCTTGAGATGATGCCGGACCTTCAATACGCCAGTACTCATTTTTACTAACAAACTGCACGTCGCCGGCAACACTGTTAGGATCTTTTCCATCATTACCCGCACTGTGGTTAAAGTACTCGGCAGACCATAATTGAGCTCCGGAAGTAATAGTATTACTTATTAACACGTCACCTAACCTGTCTGCATCACCAACAGGGAAACTAAAGCTGTCACCATTGTTTACCAGCTTGGTTAATGGTCCCTGAACGTACGAACTTGCTCCGCCGCCAATAACAGCGGCAGCCAGGTTACTGTTAACAATAAAGTCATTGCCATAAGTATTAAAGATGATACCATTATTTAAATTCAGGTAATCCTTAATATCCACATCCACCTCAACTGTTAAGCCGTTCGAATTATCAATTTCGAAATAATCAATACCATTCGTTCCTGTCAGGTTTGAAGCTCCGTTAATAGCCTGTATAGCTGAACCACTGAAGACAACACGTGCTCCGTTATCACCTGAATCAAAACTACCTGAATCAAAGGTCAGATTCTGCTTCAGTATAATATTCTTATCATTATTATTTACTACATCGGCACCGTTTATGAGCAGGTTACCCAATATAGTTAAGTTATGGTTTGGTAAACGTCGTTGACTAGTACCCGTGAATGAAAGGTTGTTAACGCTTGTCAAATCACCTAAAATACTATAGTCGGTACTTCCGGTATACTCTAAAGTACCACCGCTTGCTGCCACAAAACTATCATAAACACCCGCCGGCATCACACCCGTTTCAGCCGATAAGGTTCCCGTTCCTGCCACATCACCCAAACGGTGTGCTGCTGTTGTACCAATCAATAATGATCCGTTAATGGTTGTTTGATAAGATGAAATAGCATCGGCTGTAACCGTTACGTTGGTTCCATTATCAATGATAACGATTGAACCACGCGGACCTCCAGCCGGTACGCCTTCACCTGCTGTCGGATAAGTATCCCAGGTTGCCGCATCATTCCACGGACCATCAGCTACCGAAATATAAGTAGGCACCTGATCCGGTATAGCAGGATCAACACCGGCAGTATAATCACCAGTTATTTCCGAACTTGTAATAGCTGTTCCATAAGTATATACCAATTCGTCATTCACCTGATCAATAACACCGAATGGCTTATTCCATTGACCTGATCCGTCAGCCAGTAATCGGGCCGATATGTAATCATTAATAGTATTACCACCACTCACATTCACATCATTCGGATCATAATTCATTCGAATCTCACCTGTAAAGCCAGTGATATTCTCCGATTTAAGAATCCAGTGGTAATCCAGAACATTTGTTGGATCAATTACACTAGGGTGGTACTCGTCTGCAGCTTTTACTGTGATATAACCGGTAGACGATGTATTAGAATCAATTCGTATACTAACAGGGGTATATTTTCCACCAGATCCCATTGGATATACAAATGTTTTCGGCGTTGTATTGAAATATTTCCTTACACCATTATCTGTAAACGAAATATTCGTTTGAATCATATTACTTGCCGAGAACGGACTCACTTCTTCAATGGTACTTCCTGTATTCAAAATCAATAAGTTCTTATCAATATTGAATACACCATTCTGCAATCTCAGGCTTTTATTTATAGATAGCTGATTACCCAATGGCACATCAACGCCGTTGGCATTGTTTACAGTTAGAATATCAAAGGTTCCTGAACCCGACAAGGTTTGAGCAAGGGTACCATTAAGTATCAACCCGTTTCCTCCCGTAATAAGCTGCGTACCGTCAAATGATACATTACGTTGTACCTGAACTTCATTGGTATTAGACGTTAATGTACCTCCTGCAAATGTAAAATTGTTATCTATATCCAGATTAGCACCAGCTGCATCTAATACTAATTCGTTAGTGCCGCTCTTCTCAAAATTATAGAAATTCACATCGCCATAAATTGTTTGAGTGGCAGAGCCGTTAAAATACGTTGTATTACTATTTGGCACAAACGTACCGTTAGTTGTTAAATCTCCACCTATATATAAATCCAGTCCGGCTGCATCAAATTGTGTATTGGCATCAATCTGAAGACCTCCGTTTAATGTTAAGCTTCTAACTACCTGCTGTGCAATCGGATTATTGCCACTTGAATTATCAACCACCAGGTTATTTAATGCAATTGTTGAATTAATACCAATTGTTTGCCCACCTGTTGTTGATGTTCCACCGATAAGCACCGACGAAGCAGTACCGATACTGCTTGTTTCCGGCTCAAGTAAAACAGCAGCCACACTAGCCGATGTCTGGGCATTTTCGATACTTAATGTACCACCCGTTTGAATAAACTGACTGCCAGTACCTAATATCTCAAATACTCCCCGGCTTGATGCTGTTGCAGAACTGGTACCTACTCTTACTGAACCTCCTGTTTGAGTGTAAGATAAGACACCTACATCTGTTATCGTACCTCTTCTTATCTGACCTCCAACAATGAGGTTACCGGCATCAATACTTAAAGTTGCACTTCCTGATGCTGTGTACTCAATAGGGTTATCACCACCATCCATGTTAACTGTTCCATTGTCAATAGCCAGTCTTCCATCTAAATAGATACCTGAATTACCACTTGCATAAACAGTGGCACCGCTTTGAAGCACAAGGGCAGCTGTAGAAGGGATGTTAAAGTTTTCACCGCCGGTAGTAAGATTTATATCAATATCTGCATGGTTTAATGTAAGTGTACCGTTTTGTATATCCAATGCTTTCGAATCGGCAGTTCCGTTACTTAAACCATTTAAATTAAAATCACTAACAAAACTGGCAGAAACAGTTTGATCAGTTCCTTTATTAACAATAACTCTGTATAAATCAGGCGTGGCAGATGCTGCTTCCACATCAAATGTCATATTATCGGTACCTTCCAGATAAAGTGTTACATGTTCTGCAGTATTTGATGTCCATAAATCAATTCCCGATCCGGATTCTGTTTGAATAATATTACCATTGACATATAATCGATGATCGAGTGAAGTACCTCCGGTACCCGATATATATAAACGGTTGCCTGTGTTACTCATTATAATATCACGTCCTACGGTAACTGTTCTGGCGGTACCCGAATTTTGGTAGAACAGCTGAGCTCCACCTCCACTTGTGCGCATGAACATTAGTAAGTCGCGTCCAATGGTTATATCACCTGTAGCACCATTATTTAACTGGACATTCCCATCACCTAATATTTCGAAATTACCATTCGTTACAATGTCTTTAGTAAAGGTAAAGGTAAAGTTAGAACCTCCCCATCCGCTTGTTGCAACCAATAAGTTAGGAAATACATCTGGTGTATTGTTTAAAGTAGAAGCCGTAATCTCATATAAGACATATGAACTGTCATTGGCAGCAAACTCACCTAAATCCATGGTACTCATATCAGGGTCGGACTGACGGTTCCAGAACATACCCTCGCCACGAACCATATTAGCCGTTAAGGAACGACCATTATTAATACATATGGTTGGTCTGAACTGGAAGTTGTAACGATAGGCTCTTGGAACCGGGTTACCACTCGCATCTGTCATTTGGTTAAAAACAACCTCAGCACATGTAATATTGCCATCAGCATCAACACCGTGTGGCATTCCATAGTATGCAGAAAGAGAAGCATCTGCATCCCAAGGCACCCATCCGATAACAGCAACATCACCAGGACCAGGCACTGCATCTGCCTGTGCCTGACGGCTATCATGCTTACCGTAACTGGCATTCTCACCATAAGTCCAGGTACTGGTATTTGACCAGTTAATGTTATTTCCATCTCCATCACGACGTGAATAGAAAATCTTAACAGCACCTTCAAAACGTCCGATCACACCAGCTGTGTAATTGGCTTTTTCAAGTGTAAAGCCTGTACCGGTGTTGCTAATCACAATTGGGTTACCATCAGCATCGTCTGTTGTCGTTTGCGAATCATTAAACGTAATTGTATTGTTCGTTGTATTAACATTTGACTGTAGCCCTTCATGCAATCTTGTATAAGGCGAATCATCCAGAACTTTTCCAGGGTAAAAATTAGCTTTATCACCAGCAAGGTCATCAGCATCATTAAACGTAAACTGATATTGCACTGTTGGTAAAGTAGTGAAATCAGAATGTCCAACACGCCAGTAGTAATCCAAAAGGTTGCCTCCACTAAGGTTAGTGGTTGTTAACTCTCCCTGAACAGGTCGAATTGTGACGTATCCATTATCGGCATAATCCGTTACTGTCAATTCTGCAGGCGTATATTTTCCGCTTACTCCAATTGGGTAGGCGTATGTTCCATTGCCATGTACCAAAATTGACAGACCACCATCTGATGCATTTCCATCTGTTATGAACATTTCATCAGACTCCCGTCCATCCGATACTTCGTAAGGCGTCAATGTACCACCTTTATGAATGTAATCAACCTTCAGGTTGTATGTACCAAGGTTCATTCGTCCGTGGTGATAGCTAATACGCTTGATAATAACATCACTGGTTAAATCAAAGATTTTATCCTGAGGAGCCGGGTTCATTTTAATATTACCTAATTCAGCTCCTGCTTCAGTTGTAATGCTAACAACATCCTTCACCATTACAAGGGCGTCCTTATGTGTTGTACCAGCCTCATAAATACCACAAACCCCGTCAGCACCTACATACAATGGTCCGTACATTCGAATAGCCTGAGCTCCCTGATCCAGGATACCACTCTCAACCCTTAGCTCATTCTTAACCTGAATAATGCGGGCATACCATAGGTTTGATGGTGCATTAGTCTCAACATAAGGTGCCTCTTTTTCGGGGCTCGACGCAATGGTTAGACGCTTACCAACCGGCTTATTGATTGTTAAATTATTAATAACTAACTCATAACTATCGGTATAAGGGTGACCAATATAGAAAGTACCATCTTCAGTCCCGTTAAATGTTAAGGTGTTATTAGTTGTTGAATAACCATGGTTATTAGCACCATCAGCAATGGTAAAATGGCGACCAATGGTCACACTTCTTCCTCCATGATTTAAGAAAGCACCATCATTAATGCTAACATCATTGCTTGCAACCAGTGGCTGAGAAAGATTTAAGTTTCTATTTCCTGACTGAGTATTTACTATCAGGTTATATAGGTTGGCAGTACTGTTTAAGGTTCGATTAGCATTTAGCTCAAACCTAACTGTTCCGCCTGTTACACTGTAATTACCTTCTTTAGAACCAATAATAAAATCACCGCTTCTAATTTCAATTTCACCTCCCGACATCTGAAAAACAGCATCTTCGCTACTCAAGTCGAAGTGACTATCATTAACGGCTAAACTACCACCTGTTTGAATATAAGAAACAGGACCTGATCCGACCTGGTATAGTCGACCTACAGAAACGACACCACCATTAATTTCAATAAGAGGATTGGCAGCTGCCCAATACACAAAACCGTAACTGTTTCGTGTGTCAAAAACACCATCATCAATCTGAAAATCTCCAAATAAGGACATGGCACTGTGACTTCCGCTGGCAACAACTCCAATTGCTGAAGATTCAAAACCAGGAATCTGGCTTTGCGTCTGTGCGGTTGAGTATACCTCCACGTTAGCACCGGCAATGATCATCTTTCCATACTCTCCAATGGCGTAATCACCATTTCCTCCACTTTGATTTCCTTCACTCAATGTAGGTATGTGAATACTTCCTGTTAGCTTAAGCGTTCCCTGATGAATCCATAAGGCTTTTCGAACTTCCGGATTTGAACTTGAGTATGGTGAACTTTCTATTCTCCCTACATTATTAGCACCGAACAACCTGAAATAACTTGAATTATCTGCATATAGTTCTAACTGATAGGTTTTATCAACACCTTTTTCTATTACAAGGTTGTATAAATCAGTAGTATTATACAGACTCATATTGTTATTGGCAGCTCCCTGCATTCTAAGCGTAGCAGCACCAACATACGAAAACTGATTATAACGTGGTGCAGTTTCATTGGTCAATCGCACAGTACCCCTGTTGATAAAGTCACCTCCAATAATTACCTGGTGATAAATACTATGGTATTGACCAACAGCAGGCATTGTTCCCCCTATGGCATAAGAACCAGAGGTATTTCCCTGACCTACCGTTAAAGATGCATCAGCCTGAATATCTACATTACCTGTTACATTAAGGTTTAATACGGTAGTTTCTGTGTCATCATTTATTCTTAAAATACCGGTTTTTAAGGTAAGGTTATTATTAACTGTTAAATCAGCCAACATTGTTATCTGAGCAATGGTATTGGTCAGTTCAAGCTCAACATCATAAAACGTATGAGCACTATTGATTGAATAACCACTCCCTTGAAAGATAACGGTTCCTTCACCCTGGTTTTTGGTGGCGAAGTGAGTGGCATCTCCTGCCGGGAAGTTGTCGGCTTCCATGTAAACACGACCATTACCCAAAATTTTACTGAATGAATGACCTGAAGACGTACCTAGCTTTAATTCACCTTCAATGGTTAAATAGTTACAATTTACATTATCAATATCCATGGTTACTTCACGACCACTTTTAATTACCACATTATCTGAGGCAGCCTGCGGATAATAAGTATTTCCAACAATAGGAAGCGCTCCGGAAGGGTCATTAGTCCAGATAGAAGGATCACTCCAGTTTCCTGTTTTTAAGGTATACCATGCTACGATAGGTTCCTGTGCAGTCCAAACTCCCTGAATAACAGAGCTACCAGTTGTTGATAGTGTATTGGTTCCGGTATTGATGGCTGCATTGGCCGGATCATTCCATACCGTTGTACTGGTATCATCTGCTCTTTTAAATTCATAATTGGCTTCATCTCCTGCCACATCGGTATCCACGTAAATAAAATCGATATCTGCACTTATTGATGTAAAGTTCGTTTCAGTAACTTCCCAATACCTTAGCAGGTCAAGTGCATTTCCGTTGGGTGCGTTTGTATTAACACATTTTATATTCAGTTCTGCAGTACCGGTAATTGAACCCGTCAGGTTCGACACCACCATTGGTGTATATTCATACACTCCACCTCCACCATTATATGTTCCGAGCGGATAGGTCATATTAAAACCTGATAATGATGAACTTTGTCTGATAACCGCAGCTCCGTCAACCACAATCATGTGGTCACTGTCAAATGTACCTGTTACAGTTGCTCCATCCTCAAAGGTTAAATCATTGCTTCCAATAATAATACTACCTCCCTGAAGATTCAGATTAGAGGAAACTGTCATTGGATTGTTAACGGTTAAATTACCAGGAAACTCAATGCTTAACTGATTAACGGTTGATGGTAAGCCGGTACCTGGCACCTGGGCAACAGAACCGTTATAAATATAATTGGCTGCTGTGCTGTAATTACGGGTATCCAGAAGAATATTACCTATATCACTAACAGCCTCAATTCCACTGGCATGTCCAATGCCTAATGTTGCACCATCATTAAGCGTGAAAGTTGTTGTACCTCTGTCAATAAGCTGATAAGCCCCAAGGTACAGGTTTGAATTGGCACGTACTATACAACTAACATCGATATCCATATTACCGGCCAATACTTTTTGAGCGTCACCATTAAACTCCACATTTTCGAAACGATAAGGGTCAATTGTCTGAACACCACTTGTTCCGTTAAAATTCACCGTACTACCACTATTATTAGCACGATCAAAACGACCACCGGTCATACTTCCGCCAACATTAAGTGTAGCGTTACCATCGAGGTTAATGTAATTACGATCGTAACCTCCCAACATGGTGATATCGCCCGATACAGTGACTGTACCTGTCGATATACGCAGCTGGTGATCTGAATTATTCTGTCCTGTATCTGACATATTAACAGAACCACAGTTTAACACCCCGGCATCGACAAAAATTTGCTGATCATTACCACCTGAAGGATCTGTGAAATTAATGGCTCCTGTAACTGATAGTGTAAAGCCACTGTTAAAAACCAATCGGATTCTACTGCCATTACCAGCTTCAAAATCTATTTGAGCAATAGAATTTCCGGGAGACACGTCAAGGGTAATAGCATCACCACTCATTAAGGTAATAACACCGGCATTTGTAATTTCGCCAGGGTAACCTTCTCCAACTGTTGGCTCTTCCCATGAGTCACCATCCCATCTAACCCACGTGGATAGCGAAGACCAGTTACCATCCGCAGCTGATTGATAATCACCAACATTTTGACTAAAAACATTACTTGTTAACAATAAGAAAAACAAGCAAATAATTCCGATAGTAGAAGTATATTTCATAAAATTGAGTTTTCAAGCGCTGTAAATATATAATCTAATATACCTGCTGTACAGACTATAAAGTCACAAAATTATAATTATTCCGTATTATATTACTGATATAACGCAGATAGGTTATGCGTATTAAATAATCAATACAAGCTTTACTAATTAATAATCTGTTACTTACACACTTAAGACAAGCAAACCATCATGTATAAATATTTGACTAACAGCCTAATTTATTCGACAAATGACGCAGTTCTTTTACAAACTATTAAAAACAGACAATGTTTATGACTAACGGCATTATTTTTATGACAAACTCATCAATAGTTTGGACAGAAGCCTGATTTAGGCCTTTAACACGCTCACTATTGACTTTATTACAGATGATTATATAAGTTTTTATTACTATTTTGTGGTTAATACCAATATCACATTGAAATGAGCCTTATTACTTTATTCTTTAGGCTTTATTCAGCGTTGAAAAATATCGTCGTAGCTAAGCCGATGCATCAATTTTTCGCCCTGACTAAATCCAAAAATAATATAAAGCTCAGATCAAAATGAAATTGGTATAAGAGAGCTAAGTATAAACCTGCAAATAGATTATAGTGAAGAAGATATTAATTGTTGATGATGCTGCGGACAGCCGGTTAATTTTAAAAAGCATGTTGCGCAATTACGATGTAGATGTTGTTGAAGCTAATGATGGTGTAGAAGGATGGAAAAAAATTGTTGCTGAACAACCTGATTTAGTCT
Source organism: Bacteroidales bacterium (assembly GCA_022361295.1). Lineage (GTDB taxonomy): Bacteria > Bacteroidota > Bacteroidia > Bacteroidales > Marinilabiliaceae > Carboxylicivirga. The sequence goes on along the minus strand of JAKSBD010000210.1, from coordinate 62 downwards.
TACTTGATTTACATATGCCGCATAAAGACGGGTTTTCAATACTGGAAGATTTAGAAGAAGAG
>JAKSBD010000573.1 GCA_022361295.1 Bacteroidales bacterium | reverse complement strand
TCATCAGATGCAATAAAAGGCTCTGTTCTTTTATCACCAGAAATAACTTGCCAGCCGTCTTCAAAATTGAAGATAAACATCAGTGTATCTCCTTCATAAACCAATGGTTCTATACTCTTTATTTCCTTACTACCCTCAGTTGACTGAATAAGGAATTCAGCACTTCTGAGACTAACATTGTAATCAATGTCTCCTACCGATGAGTTTTGAAACCCAGCTTTAACATCTGTTAATTCTCCATCTAAATCAACTTGTTCACATGAAGAAATTATTACAACTCCCAACAAAATTGCCACTCGCGTAAAGCAGCTACAAGAAAATATATTCATAACTTGGACTTGTTAAATATTAAGAATGAACCTGACAGCATTGAGAACCTTCTTTCGCACTTTTGTGTTTTCAATAACTGTTGGGTTCGCTTATTTTTAAATTCGCTCTATTACGGGCTTTTACACCGCGCACCAGAGCATTTTTTTAAGCATTTCATTAAGCACTTCTTCATTTAAGCAAAACATCTTAAGTGTTTTTATTCGTTCCTGCCTCAACAGATACAAAGACTTCTATACAGTCATAAAGCATTCTTTAAAAAGCACTAATGAAGTTAACGGAGGTGATGTGTACTTGCAGCTTCTAATTGCTTTACAAGTACCAGCATTCACTGCCTTTTTTTCGAGCGTTTTTATAAACAAGTGCTAAACACATTTGAACTTGGTTTTACTGGTTTAGTACAAATCTAAAAAATCCATCAATAAAAACAAATTTTAAGGTATTTTATGCACTTTTACGTTCTTTATTACTTTATCTACCTCTTTATGTGTTTTTTATAACATTTAAGCCACCCACCTACACACCTTTTAATTCTTTTGCATATGTTTAAAATCACATAAAAAAGCCTGTGTTTTAATCATATTCGATTAAAATACAGGCTTCAGATACCTTTAAGTACTATTTAGTTCTCAACAATCAATTTTTGAACCCTATGCTCGGGAAGACCTGTTAATTCAGCCACTTCTTTAATATCCATTCCTTTCTCATGCGCCCTTATGGCAATCTTCTCCACTTCGGTTTTAGTTTCTACCCTGTCAAAGACAACATCAACCAACCAGTCCATCGTACTGATTAGTTCGTTATAGCCATTTTCCTGCACCAGGTCCAATGTGCAGAATGTTGATTTATCCTTATGAATAACCAGGTAGTTAATACCCGCCATAAACAGGGCATAGATGGTATTTAGGTTAATCCCTTCGTCGTCGAGCACCAGCCGTGTTTGACTAAGTAGCTTTTCGACCAGCAACTCCCTTGTAATGGAAATTTTACTTGTATAAGCTTCTTTATCGCCCAGCTCCCAAACCAAAAACTGCTGCAGCTCTTCATTGTTATACAACTGGTCAAGCAGTCCTTTAAGCACCTTTTTCATAAAGGCCCGGTGATCATCTATTGTCTCTTCCGAAATCTCTTCCAGGTCATTGAGCCAATAATCACGTTTCTCTACGTAAGTGTGTAGCAAACCGCTAAAATCACCATATTTTCTGTATATAAAGGTTTTATCAACCTTGGCTTCTTCGGCCACGGCATTGATGGCAAGCCTGGCATAACTCCCTTGTTTTAGTATACTACCTACGGCTTTTATCAAGGCTCGTCGGTGGGCAACTTCTTTTATTTCTCTGGCTGTCGGCATAAATCGATAAGTATAATTTCCAAGTGCTGAAAGCGTAATT
>JAKSBD010000366.1 GCA_022361295.1 Bacteroidales bacterium | reverse complement strand
GGTTGCTCAATACACCCGACTGTTGTGTAACATCCAACATTAATAATACTTGAGCTCTTTTTGATAGTATCTGTGAATAACTAAGTCCAAAAGCATATGTGTTACGTCTACTTGATGTGTAAGGTGTAAACTTTGGTTGATAATCGGGATTACCGGTAATTGGGTAATCTCCTATATCAAATGGAGGCCATTCTCCATCATCAGGGTCCCCACCCGGACCTCCTAACTCGTAAGGATATAACAACTTCCAGCTATCAAGATAAATATTGGTAGATAATGATATCTCTGAATTTTTATCGTTGAACAACCTGGTAAAACGACCACCAAAACCAAGCGATGTATAATCATATTCGGTAGCCACGGCCCCAATGAGTGACCATATTGTATTTCTATCGTCGGAATGGTGGGTATAACTGGTTGAAAGGCTGGCAAGCGCATCACTCTTTGATGCTCCTGAACTGGCAACAAATGGATCTGCCGGATTAGGGCCGTCAAATGGATTCAGATTACTTGAAGAAGCTGAGGTATATGATGAGATACTGGCATCAATGCTTAAAATATCATCGTCACTTAATGGAATTGAAATAATAACATTTCCAACAAAATTAGTGAGTTCCTCGGTCCCAATACCGCCTGATACTGATGCATTACTCCCGTCTTGAATATAGTAACTGCTTAAAAAATCAATTTCAGTTGCTTCTAAAACCCTCTTTTTATAAAGTTTCCCCTTAGTATTGTCATTTTGTGCATACAACATACTTGTGATGTACAGCATAAAAACTACGATTGATATTATTCGCATATTCCATTTTTTAGTTTACAACTTGATGTTAGTTACAACCACAACCTCCGCCCGATTTACCGCCACTTGCACCAGCTGCAGCTTCACGGTACGAGTGAAATGTGGTTATGAATTTGTCTGATTTAATCTGCGTAAGAACCATATCCGGATCATTCAGGTTTACCCTTTCATAAGTCTTTAGCGTTGCACATGAGCCTAATAATAGTAGGGCTGCAAAACCTATTGTAATTCTGTATTTTGTCATAATCGATTGATTTTAATACTATCTGAAGTATGAATATTTCCGTCACTATCAATTATCAGGCACTCAACTCCTGGCAGTTGGTTGATTCGATGAAGACCCGCCTCAATACCCATCACAAATACCGATGTAGCCAAAGCATCGGCTAACTCAGCTTTTGGAGCATAAACAGTAACGCTGATAATTCCCTGTGTTGGATAACCGGTTCGTGGGTCGATAATGTGTGAGTAACATTTTCCCTCGAGCATTATAAACTTCTCATAATTACCTGATGTAACAACGGCTTTGTTCGAAACAGTAAGCGTTGCAAATGCTTTATTTTTATCAAGAGGATTGGTAACCGCTACGGTCCAGTCTTTACCATCAGGTCGTTTCCCCCAGGTATTTAAATCGCCCGAAGCATTAATAATACCCGCACTGACGCCTTTGCTTATCAGCAACTCTTTGGCTTTGTCGGCTGCATAACCTTTGCCAATGGCTCCAAAGCCAATTTTCATTCCCTTGTGCTTTAATAAAACACTACCATCCGTTGCATCAAGTAGAATATTTTGATGTCCAATATACTTAACAGCATTAGCAATTTGCTCCGAAGCAGGGATCTTGGCCAGCTTGCCGTCAAAGTGCCAGATGTTATCCATCGATGCATAAGATATATCAAAGGCGCCGTCGGTTAATTTTGACAATCCTTTGCTACGTTGAATTAATTCGAATAGTTCTTCATCGACTATTACGGGAGCAATTCCGGCATGTTTGTTTATTCTTGTGGTTTGTGAATTACTATCCCATGAAGAAATCAGTTTTTCTATTCTTTTTATTTCATCTATTGCCAATGCAATAAAAATATCGGCCTGTGCCTCGTTTGTAGCAGTTACTGTTATCTCAAAATCACTTCCCATCAAAAAAGCTTTTTGCTTGAAAAGTTCATTGGGATAAGCAGCTATACAAAGTAGTACGAAACATGCTACTCCTATTGTTCTTATCATATCAATGATTGATTATTTGATCTAATTCGTCAATATAAGCTTGTGGCTTCACGTTTTTATTGCCCATTTTTCCAATAACTGAACCTCCATCATCAACCAATACCAATAGAGGAAAATACCCCTCTGTATTGTATCTCTCAGCAAGTTTATTATTGTGCCTCTGTTGTGCTTCCGATAATTTGTTCTGCTTTCGTTTAGGAAAATCAGCTTTGAGAAGAATCAGATTATCGGCGGCATACTTCTGAAAAACACCGGTGTTTAATATTTTATGTTCCAGTTTGATACAGTTTGAGCACCAGTCCGAGCCCTGAAAAATGATGGTTAGCGTTTTATTTTCCTGTTTTGCTTTTAATAAAGCAATATCGTAATCATATTCCCAATTTTGAGCCGGAAGGCAAAAGTAAATGCCCAACAGCATTACTGTTAAAATGAATCTGTCCATAATTGTTATCGCTTATTATTGAATTTCAGGCAGACTAAATTATAGGGAACGATGCGAATAAATTGATTTTGCATGTCCGGGTTGCTTGGATAGAACTTTTGCTCTGCAGAAAATCCCGTAAGTAACAGATAGTGTGAACTGTATACATATGTAGTAATTCTATATACGCGAGTCCAAAATGGTCAATGTAGACTTTTCATGAGTCATTTTGGACACTTTTTATGGTTCAGATTTGATTCTTTAATTTTTAGTCATACCTGAAGTGGCATTGTGATGTCACTAAAAAAAATAAAATTTAAATAATTTTGCTGTCTAACGGTGATACTGAATATATGCTAAAATTCATACAAATAATTGTTTTATTACAAGGCTTGTTTTTTCTGACCATTCTCTTAAAAAAGAAACAAGAGTACAAACCGGTTAACTTTTGGCTATTCTTTTCTACCGTTTTATCTGTTGTATTATATGCCTTAGGCGACGATAATTATAACCTGTTTGTGCCTGATGCCAATTGGTACTTTTTTAGCGATTTGCTGATTATTTCGCTGCTTTATCTTTTAATCAAGTATCAGGTTTCTAACCAGAATTATTTTAGTAAAATAGATTTACTCTTTTTCATTCCTTATCTGCTATATGCATTTCTTCAAATTATAGAACACACTTTAGAGCCCGATCTACACATATTAATAGTGATACCAATAATTGTAATCAGCGTAATTATACTCGGCTACCTGATTAATATGAACAGAATGATTCTAATGAATAATAAAGACCATCGTTGGATGCTGGTTTTCACAATTCCATACACACTGATT
>JAKSBD010000016.1 GCA_022361295.1 Bacteroidales bacterium | reverse complement strand
CACCTACACTATATACTCAACTGGGTATCTTCTTACCGCTTATTGCTGTAAACTGTGCCATCTTAGGTGGTTCATTATTTATGCAAGAGCGCGAATATGCTAATCTTGGTGAGGCAACTGTATTCGGGTTTGGTTCGGGTATTGGTTGGTTATTGGCCATCGTTGGTATTGCTGCCATCCGCGAAAAGATACAATATTCAGATATACCTGCTCCATTACGTGGCTTAGGTATTACTTTTATTGTAACCGGATTGATGGGTGTGGCATTTATGAGTTTCATGGGAATTCAGTTGTAAAAAGTAAAACGTATTAGAAATGACATTATTAGCAATAAATAGTACAATGGTCATTCTTACCAGTATTGTGATATTCCTGGTGGTTATCCTTGCTTTGGTATCGATTCTGTTGTACGCTAAGAAAAAACTGATGCCATCAGGTGAAGTGACCATCAATATTAACGATGGTGAGAAAGAATTGGTGGTAGACCCGGGCCAGACTTTACTTTCGGCATTGGGAGATAATAAGATATTCCTTCCTTCAGCTTGTGGTGGAGGTGGTACATGTGCCATGTGTCGCTGTCAGGTTGATAGTGGTGCAGGTTCAATCCTTCCAACCGAAACAGGATATTTTACACGTAAAGAGCAGGCTAACAACTGGCGTTTAGCATGTCAGGTGAAAGTGAAAGAAGACATGACCATGCAGATCCCACAAGAAATTATGGGTATCAAAAAGTGGGAGTGTGAAGTGGTATCTAACGATGGTCAGGCTACCTTTATTAAGGAGTTTGTGGTGAAGTTGCCGGAAGGCGAAATCTTAGACTTTAAATCGGGTGGTTACATCCAGATTGATGTACCTAAGATTGATGTTGACTTCAAAGACATGGACATCGAAGAAGAGTACCGCGGCGAATGGGAGAAGTTTGGTATGTTCGATTTGAAGATGAAGAATCCGGAGCCTACATACCGTGCCTACTCAATGGCTAACCACCCTGCCGAAGGTAACATTGTAATGTTGAACATCCGTATCGCTACTCCGCCGTGGGATCGCGTAGCAGGAGGTTTCCAGAATGTTAACCCTGGAGTTTGTTCTTCATTTATCTTCTCTCGTAAGCCAGGTGATAAGGTAACTGTATCAGGACCTTATGGTGAGTTCTTTATTAAGGAAACAGAGCGTGAGATGATGTTTATTGGTGGTGGTGCAGGTATGGCGCCAATGCGTTCACACATCTTCCACCTGTTCCACACTTTAAAGACTGGCCGTAAAGCTACTTTCTGGTACGGAGCACGTTCACGTAAAGAGATTTTCTATGAAGATCACTTCCGTGCAATTGAGAAAGAGTTCCCGAACTTTAAGTTTACAATTGCCT
>JAKSBD010000017.1 GCA_022361295.1 Bacteroidales bacterium | reverse complement strand
GCCAATGTTTATTTATGGTAGCAAACTGAATATCTTCATCGTTGGTGTAGGTATTGATGCGCTTTAATGTCTCTGCGTAAATTCCGGATGTTCTCCCTGGTCTGACCTTCATTAGCTCGATTTGCTTTTCGTAATATGAAGAAAATGAATTGTGAAGATTAGAGTCGCCATTTAATGAGGTCTCGATTCGCTCTTTCACCTGGTCCACATTCAGGAGGTTAATGTGTTTAATCTCAAACAATACCTCTTTGAGATCGATTATCAACCTTTGAAGTTTAAGATTGATAACTTTTAAGTTATTCATTTCAGGCGTTTTCTTTATAAACTGTGCAAGACCACTATCCCAGTTTTCCTTTGTTGAAGTATATTCAGTCGGAAGATACCGGTTGGCTCCCTTGTGAGAAATACGCACTCTTAATGGATATACCCCTGTTTTAGAGCTATATCTTGTATCTAAATACAATGATACTTTTGCCATGGTTTTATTGGTTTGCTTGCACAGTTATTGCACACTTTCTGATACAAAAGTGAGAAAATGTGCAAAAATATGCAAGTAGGCAAAAGTAGTATATTAGGTGATGATCTATGTTTATGCCCTTGGTGGTGGGCTTTTGGGGGCATTAATAAAAAATAGATAAAACTATAAATTACCGCTTCATGGACGGTAACAGCTGCAATAACTTGGTTATTGCAGCTGTTCTTTTTTTGAAAAGTATTATTTTCGTAGGCTATATTTTTAGGCAAGTATTTAAACACAAGAAAATGATTGATTTTACACAAGCTACCATTCAAAATATCGTTGTTCATCATATTGGTTGCAGGGCCGAAGCCGAAGAGTTACGTTTTTCTAAAGGTGAATTACAATTACACGATGATGAAATGGTAATAGAAGTATTAAAACAATACTTTTTCAAACCGTTTAAAACAGAAGCCTATTTTAACTTTCATCACGACGAAGGTATTGAGCAAAACCAAATGTTTGGTATGGTAGATACCATCTTTAATAATCCGGCTCAATTCTACGATAACTCCATTGCCATTGCCAATCACCTGTATGAGCAATCTAACCACCCCAAAATAAAAGGGGGTGAGTTTTACATGGTTTTGTTTAATAACTGTGTAATTGATGGTGAGATTGTTGATGCCTTGGGGATTTTTAAGTCGGAGAATAAAGACACTTTCTTAAAAGTGATGCTGCGTGATAATAATTTTGAACTGGGAGCCCAGGAGGGAATTAATATTAAAAAACTGGATAAAGGTTGCCTGATATTCAATACAGAAAAGGATCTGGGCTACAAAATATGCTCTGTTGATAACATTAATAAAGGTAATGAAGCCCACTTCTGGAAAGATGATTTTCTTGGCTTGAAGCCACGTGAGGATAATTATTATTTTACGAATAACTATCTGCAAATGTGTAAAGGCTTTGTAGGAGAGGTGTTCAATGAAGAAAATGATGTGGAGCGACCAGACCAGGTGGATATGCTGAACCGCTCCATGGAGTATTTTAACAAGCATGCTGCTTTTGATGAAAAGGAATTTGAGAAGGAGGTGATTCGACAGCCGGAGGTGGTTGATGCGTTTCAGGATTACAAAAACTTTTTTGAATCTGAGAAAAACATGCCACTACAAGATAGCTTTGACATATCGAAAGACGCTGTAAAGTCAGAAAAAAAGCACTTTAAGTCGGTATTGAAACTTGATAAGAACTTCCATGTATATGTTCATGGTAAGCGCCAGTACCTCGAAAAAGGTTTTGATAGTGCCCGCGGCCTTAAATTCTATAAGCTGTATTTCGAATACGAAGAGTAAAGCGTGGGTGGATGTGAGATGTTTGGATGTGGGATGTTTATTCGTTGATTTGCTGATTTGTTAATTTGTGGCATTTTAGAAAATGTCGTCAAAGTAGATAAGGGAGCTTTTTCTAAATAGAAATTGCTCCCAAAAACAGTTAAACATGCCTTTTCTAAATAGAAATTGCTCCAAACAATAGTTAAACAAGCTTTTCTAAACGAAAATGACGTCAAATTGATAAAGGGACTTTTTCTAAATAGAAATTACATCAAACATTAATGGAACAGGCATAACTAAATAGTTACGGCGTTGATCTGGTTTTTTACTTTAACTAAATAGTCAAAGGCTGTCTAACTTGTTTTTTGGACTTTGACTAAATAGTTAAAGGCTGTCTAACTGTTTTTTGAGCCTTAACTAAATAGTTAAAGGCTGTCTAACTTGTTTTTGGGGCTTTAACTAAATAGTTAAGGACTGTCTAACTGTTTTTTTGAGCTTTGACTAAATAGTTAAAGACTGTCTAACTTGTTTTTTGCTTTAACTAAATAGTTAAGTGCTGTTACACTGATGTTTTAAGTGTTTTCAGAGCGCGTAACATAGTTTATCAATTAGACTGTACACGATTAGACAGTTAGACAATTCATCAACTACTCAACTATTAAACTTTTAAACAGATTAACGAATAAACAAATAGCAAATCAACGATTCGACAGTTATTCAATTCGACGATTCATCAGTTAATCAACTCATGTTAATACCCATAAAAATCATCCAAAGGTGTGCTGGCCAGTTCGTATAAAAACTGACTGATAACCTGGCATAAATCGTTGAAGAATCGCTCACCTTTTTCAGAACTGGCTTTGCTTGGATTACCAACGCCTGTATCGTTACTTACCTTTGTCCATTCACGTTCGGCCCAGGCCCAGCTCTGGTTAAGGGCCTTTACTTTGAAGGTCTTGCTTTGCCCGTTTCCTGCTTCCGATAGTGGCTTAACCAATTCGGGATATAGATACATCATCAGGCTGCTTTCCACTTCATCGGCATGATCGCCTGGCTGGGCAAAATATTTAGCGGCATCAAGGGCCTGAAACCAATTGCAGGTTAAGAGTTTTTTATCCGGAAAATCCATGCCCAGTTCGCGTATAATCGTTTTAAAATCATTACCACCATGCCCGTTAAAGATCAACAGCTTATCGCATTGCTTAAAAACCGATGTTGCCACATCTTTGATGATAGCCTGTTGGGTTGAAGGCAGCATATTTATAACATAAGGGATGTCTGTTTGACCGGTATTAACACCAAAGGGAATTTCAGGCAATATTAAAACCTTTACACCTTTATCATTAACCAATTGTGCTGCCTGCTTAATGATAACCCCATTTTGGTAATTATCGGTTCCATATGGCAAATGGAAGTTATGCGCTTCTGTGGCGCCCCATGGAAGTATAGCCAAATCGAATTGCTGCTTATGAATGTCCTGAAGAGTAAGTTGTGCAAGCTGCATAGTTATAGGTATTTGAAAATGAGCTGCCAAACAGTTGGCAGCTCAAATAGTTTTACTTCTTGTTTTTAACATACTTATCGAGCCACTGATCTTGTTCCCACAACATATGCAGAACAGATTCACGTGCGCGATAGCCATGACTTTCTGAAGGTAATAGTACCAATCGAACCGTTGCTCCCAAACCTTTTAAAGCATTGAAATAACGCTCGCTTTGCATAGTGTATGTACCTGAATTATTATCTTCCACACCATGTATAAGCAATAAAGGATGCTTCATTTTACTGGCATTCATAAATGGTGACATGGTGTTGTAAATATCAGGCGCTTCCCAATAATTACGTTCTTCGCTCTGGAAACCGAACGGAGTTAAAGTACGGTTGTATGCACCACTACGGGCAATTCCTGCTGCAAATAAATCAGAATGGGTTAACAGGTTGGCTGTCATGAAAGCACCGTATGAGTGACCACCTACGGCAACCCGTTCTCTGTCAATATAGCCTTGCTCATCTAAATAATCAATGGCAGCCTTTGCATTGGCCACTAACTGTGGAATAAAAGTATCATTTGGCTCTTCTTCACCTTCACCAACTATTGGGAATGAGGCATCGTCCAGAACTGCATACCCTTTCATAACCCAATATACAGGAGATCCATACCAGGGGTAAATAAATTCATTGGCTGACGTTGTTACCTGTCCGGCACTTTGTTTGTCTTTGTATTCGGTAGGGTAGGCCCACATAATCAAAGGTAAGCGCTCTTTGCTGGTCATATCATATCCAGCCGGTAAATATAGGGTGCCAGAAAGTGGCAAGCCGTCTTCACGCTCGTATTTAACCAATTCTTTATGGACACCAGCCAGGCTTTTAAACGGATTTTCGAATTGTGTTACCGGACGTGGAGCTTTACGTGACTTAATGTTTCTTAAATAATAATTAGGATAGTCGGTAGGTGACTGAACGCGTGTTATAACCTGCCCTTTTCTAATGTTAATAATTTTGGAAATAGTCTCCAGTTTATCTTCGTTTGAAGCCTGATACAGGCGTACTGTCTTTTTTGAAGCCAGGTTCATTTTATCAATAAAAGGTTTCTGCCCTTCTTTTGAAAAACCGTCACCTTCAAGGTAAACATAGCCTTTGTCCAGTACCAGCACATTTCGCTTGTATTCGTTACGTTCTGTAATAAAATCACCCGGATCACTGTATCTGTCCTGGTAGTTTCTGTCGTTCAGAATTTCAGGCTTTTTAGCTGCGTCAGATGGGTTGAAAAGGTATGTTTTTGTATTACGTGTATTCCACCAGTAATCATATCCAATGGCAACATTATCATTTCCCCATGTGATACCACCAAAGCGATTAATTGTTTTGAAAATCGATTTAGGCTCGGCAGTAAACGGTGCAGCCAGTTCAAATACTTCGTCACGATAATCCACTTCTACTTCAGGATCACCCTGATCAAGAACTTCTGCCCAATATAAGGTAGCGGGTTTATCGGCACGCCATGAAATGTTACGTTTACCGGTTCGTTCGGCCATAAATCCCTTTGGCAATTCCTCAATCAATGGTACTTTTTCAATGGTCTTAATTGTCTTACCGGATTTATCCATTAAAACATATTCTGTTGGGAATCGACGGTAAGGTACGATGTAAGAAAAAGGTTTACTTACAATTGACACGATGGCATAATTACCATCAGGGGAGAAACTAATGCTGCGGTAAATGGCTTTAGGAGCCCAGTCTTTAATCGTTCCATCCAGTGAGATAAGCTTTAGCTCTGATTCAGCCAGTTTAGTGAAATTATCTTCGTCAACCTTGTCTTTTAACAAGTCTTGATAAGTTCTGTTTTGCGCTTTCTGGCCTTCGTTAACCGAAACAACCGGTCCCACAGGTATTGCTGTACTTTTGTCAGTTAAAGGCCCACGGTTAGCCGGCATCATACGAATAACAAGATGACTGTTATCTTTCATCCAGGTAAACGGACGGCCTAAGTTACCATTTAAAGTAGCGCCTGTTAGTTTATGAGCTGTTGAGCTGGCAATGTCAATATACCACAACTCTGTTCCGTTGGCCACTGTATTGGTAAAGGCCATTTTACTCTGGTCGGGCGACCATGATAAGTTGGCCAGGCGGGCCTTTGAAGGCATACCCTTAACTTCAGTGATGTCACCATTTTTGTGCATCAGCTTAATATTGTTTGAAAAGCGGGTGCGTGACGATACGTTAGTAATAGGGTTGGTACGAATACCTCCCAGCTTAATCTCTTTCTCAGAAAGCTCACCAATACTTTTGTATTGGTTGCGATAGATTAATAGGATAACGGAACCATCATCGTTGATAGCTGTGGAAGGGGGAAGCGGAACATCTGCCAATTCCATAATTTCTTTGGAAGGTTCCTGGTAGGTCAGGTCAACTTGCGCATTGGATGTGAGGCAAGAAAAAAATAATAAGGTAAACAGTAAATGGATGTGTTTCATCTTAGTTACGGGTTTAAAAAACGTCTTGCTAAAAAAGACGCGTAGATTAAATGTTATTATAAACAGTTAAGTTAGTATTTATACTCTTAGTATCCAACATAACATAAAAACAAAGACTATTCATTTTGTTGCATATTCCTTCAATCCAGATTTTCTAATGCCTGTTGCGGGTGTAAAATAATTCGTATTTTCGGCCTCAAATAAAACGCTATGAATCCTGAGTTACTTGAACTATTAACAACCATGCGTATGCCATATGGGAAGTATAAAGGCAGAATATTGTGTGATTTGCCTGAACCTTATCTGGTGTGGTATCATAACAAGGGCTTTCCGGAAGGAAAGTTAGGCATGTTGTTACATACTTTGTACGAGATAAAGTTAAATGGCTTGGAATACCTGCTTAAGCCGTTGCGTAAATAATACCAGATAATTCTTTACAAAGAAAAACCCTGATTACAACGTAATCAGGGCCTGCTCTCCGATTAGTATCAACCTGAAATCAACCTGATAAGATGATTTCAGAGATTAAGTTACTGTCCGAACTTATAGCTTATTCCAAAACCAAACAGTTGTTTAAACTGAGCCCTCGGCCCGTGTTCAACCTGGTTTTCGTCAATGTAGTTGATGTCATCATCGTAAATGAGGTTAAAAGAGGCAATTGCACTTAAATAATCATTTACTTTCATGTTGAAGGCCAACTCCCAGTCAACATCTACATTTTTGGCATTATGCATCCCATTTAAATTAGAGAATAAATCAAGACGGGTGTTTACATCAACGTTTTTAATGAGGTTAGCTTTTTTAGCTGTCAGTTTTATAGATGCACCATATTCGCTTCTTAAATTATCTCCCTCATCAACACCAAAAGCACCGGCATTTGATAATGAGTCGTCCATTACAATGGTCATTTTACTGGTTAAAGGCGAGATGTATAATGAGAAGTTATCATTTGGCTTGTAATCCAAACCTAACGATAAATTAAGGTAAGCAGGCGACATAAACTCTGATAGCTTAACAGTATTTTCCGGAGGATCATTATAACCCACATCAAATTGTGTTTTAAAATCCAATAGTCCGGAGTAATACCATTTACTACCATCAACCTGATAACCCAGTTTAGAGGTGAAATACAGTTTATCCTCTGTCTTCACCATGTTTTCACTGCCCTGTTTGGTTAATCCGTATCCCATATCAAGGGTGTTGTCCCAGTTAACTCTTTCTTTGCTGTAGTTAAAATACATGTTAAGCAAAAAGGTACCGGCAACAGAATTTTTACCACCGGCTGCCCAATTAGTTAAGGATACCTGGTTAAATGTGAAGGAAGGAGTTCCTCCGATTTTCCAATTTTTAATCGTATCGTTGTCTGCTGTTTGTGCATTAACAGTCAGTGCCGTTAATAAGAGGCAGACACTTAAAACTTTCTTCATAATAAGATTTAAAAAAGAAATGCTCCGCAGAAATGCGGAGCTTGGTATTTATTAATAATTATTTTTCTTTGTACATATGTACATCCCTTTGTGGATAAGGAATGGTAATGCCTTGCTTGTCGAATTCTTTCTTTACAAATTCCATCATATAGAAATAAACGGTCCAGTAGTCGGCTGTTTTTGACCATAAGCGCGTTACCAGGTTAACCGAGCTGTCTCCGTGCTCTAATACCGCAACAAAAACCTCAGGGTCCTTCATGATCAATTCATTCTTTTCGGCTACCGCTTTAATAATATCACGTGCTTTATCTATATCATCATCATATCCAATGCCAAAAACAAAGTCAACCCGACGGGTATCCTCTTTAGTGTAGTTTATCATAGCACCTGTTGAAAGCCCTCCGTTGGGAATGATAATCACTTTGTTATCGAGTGATGTAAGGATGGTGTTGAAAATCTGTATTTCTTTAACAATACCGGCATGTCCTTGTGCCTCGATGTAATCACCTACTCTGAATGGTTTGAGAATAAGCAGGATAACACCACCTGCAAAATTTTGCAGTGTACCCGATAATGCCATACCTACAGCCAGACCAGCAGCACCAAGAATGGCAATAAACGATGTCATTTGAATGCCCAGGTAACTGATTACACTAATAAATAGTAACACCTTAAGGGTAACCGAGCTTAAGCTTATAATAAAAGGAACGAGGGTCTCATCAATATTACGGGCGATTAAAAGCTTCTTAAATCCCTTAATAATTTTATTAATAATCCATAAGCCGACAACGGCAATGAGAATGGCTGCAAGAACTTTAATTCCATTGGTTATGATCCATTCATAAATCTGTTGCCAATCAAAGTTTTCCAGACTAAGACTTTTCATAGTTTCAAGAGTTAAGTTTAAAATTAAATTTGGTGGTTAAACATATTAGCTCTGCTAATGTTCTGGCTAAGTTAGGAATTGTTATAATATTAAAATGAGATTTTACAATCTTATTGTTTATTTTCGCGACTCAAAACGAAAGATATGTACAAACAAAATAACAGTAACGAATTGAAAATAAAGGTGCCAGCATCAGTCAAAGGTTTAATTTTTGATATGGACGGCACCTTGGTAAACAGTACTCCAGTCCACTTTAAGGCGTGGCTTGAAGCTGTTAAGCCATTTGGCGTTGAATTTACTTACGAGTTCTTTATTACCTTAACCGGACGCCCGGTGCTTGAGCTCAGTAAAGACCTGATAAAGCGTTACAACCTGGATACAGATCCTGTTGAACTTGTGAAAACGAAAGAGCAGCTGGTTGAAAAGAATCTTCATAATATTGAGCTGATCCAGCCTGTTTATGAGGTGATGAAGCAATATAAAGGACAACTGCCTATGGCTGTTGGTACCGGAGCAAGTCGCGAAAGAGCTCAGTTTTTGCTTTCAACAGTTGGTATCATTGATGAGTTCGATATTATTGTAACATCAGATGATGTGAATAATTACAAGCCACATCCCGAAACATTTTTAAAGGCTGCAGAAGGTATTGGAGTTGAACCGGCCGACTGTTTGGTTTTTGAAGATGGTCATCTGGGTATTGATGCTGCCAATGAAGCAGGCATGCATGTTATTGATGTGAAACCCTATTACGAGTAAAGACAAGAATGCCATCAATAGATCTCATACTGACATTAGATTACATAGGTACTATGGTTTTTGCTATTAGTGGTACCTTAACTGCTGCTCAAAAGCGACTTGATATTTTCGGAGCAATCTTTATTGGCTTTGTTACCGCTATTGGCGGCGGAACCGTCAGGGATGTCATGCTGGGTAACCTGCCCGTTTCATGGATTCAGTCCTATGACTATTTCTTTGTGATTATGGCCGGTGTATTGATTACTGTTGTTTTCAAAAAGCTGGTGCTTAAGCTTCGTAATACCTTGTTCTTATTTGATACCATTGGTATTGGCGTGTTTACGGTTATTGGCCTGGAAAAGGCGCTGGCTTTTGGTATTTCAGCACCAATAGCTGTGATAATGGGACTATCTTCAGCTGTTGTTGGAGGTATTATACGCGATACCTTAACCAATGAAGTGCCACTTATATTTCATAAGGAGATATACGCCACAGCTTGTATTACAGGGGCCGTTGTTTACCTTGTTTTGTATAATCTACAGGTACCTTCGGTAATATGCGAGAGTATAACAGTGATTACAATCATTGGTATACGGCTATGGGCAGTGCGATATAACATAACCATGCCGCATATTTCATTGGGAGATAAGTGAGGGGAATTATGATTTATGATTTATGAATGATGATTTATGAATGATGATTTATGAATGATGATTTATGAATGATGATTTATTAGTTTATTAGTTTAAGGTTTAATAGTTAAGTTCCTCAACTCCTTAATAGTTCGACGATTTTACAGTTCGACAACTCCTCAATTCCTCAGCTCCTCAACTCCTCAACTCCTCAACTCCTCAACTCCTCAACTCCTCAACTCCTCAACAATAAACCTATAAACAAAAAAATGATTTCAGGTGAACGAATGATCATTCCTCAAAGCCCAGGTGCCCGGCAATATTCTTGTATTCCAAAGCCTTGTCCATGTCACCCAGTTTTTCGCATGCTTCACCCAGGTAGTAGTAGGCTTCGGCCTTATCTTTTTTTATACGGGTAGCCTGAAGCAGGTCATTATAAGCTTTTTCGTATTTCCTGAGTTCAAGGCGGGTACGTCCCCTGTTGTATTTTACTTTGTATGATTTCTTCTTGATTTTATCTGCAGCAGAATAATCTTTTTCAGCATTTTTCAGATCGCCTGTCTCCACATGAATGGCTGCCCGTCTGACAAGGGCATCAAAAAAGTGAGGTTTAAGCTTCAAGGCTTTATTGAGGTTCGCAATGGCAGATGGTTTGTCGTTGAATTTTACCATGCATTCATTGGCCATTAAAAAGTATTCGCGGGCAAATTCCTCAACGCTTTTTTGCTGGCGCTTAATGGTCGCATTCAGTTCTTTTACCTCTCGCTCAAGGTGGTTTATTTTAGACAGTTTAATGGCAATTAATCGCTGTACCGACTCTACCGATAGGGCTTCCCGTTTTTCGTTGGCTATGGCGAATGATTTGACTGCCTCATTAAAATTATTGGCATCAAACTCCAGCATGGCATTCCTGTATAAGTCCTGCGCTTCGGCTTTGTTCAGTTCCTTTTCAATCAGTACTTTATTATTAGCAGCCCTTGAGAATTTAACCACTTCGTTGTTGACAATCACATCGCGTGGTGATATTTGTGTTTTAAGAACAATGCCTTCTAATGAAATACAACGGGAAAGGGCCACGTATAACTGACCACCGGCAAAGGCACCTCCCGAGAAATCAAGCATCACCTTGTCAAAGGTTAAACCCTGACTTTTATGAACCGTAATGGCCCAGGCCAGCTTTAGCGGATACTGTGTAAATGAGCCTAACTCTTCTTCTATAATACGGTTGTTTTTCTCATCGTATTTATAACGAATATTACGCCACACTTCCTTCTCAACCAAATGTATTTCTTCATTCTGCAAACGCACATATATGCCGTTTTCATCAATCTCTTCCACTCGCCCAAGGCTGCCGTTGTACCAGCGCTTTTCCATGTCGTTTTTAACAAACATAACCTGGGCATTTTCTTTCAATACCAGGTCCTTCAGGGTTGGTAGCCCCGATTCGGGAAAATCACCTGAAATACGGCCGTTGAACTCATGTTCTTGACCTTCCAGCTGCTCCAACTTGCTGTCATTGATATAATCAACCGTATTGCGACGAGTAGCCAGGGTGATGAAAAACTCATCAATGGGGCTTTGAAACTGTGGATTGTAGCGGGCATTGATGGCAGCAATATCATGATTGCCGGCTTGTTTTAAGCGGATACGGTCGAGCAGGTTTACAAAGGTGGAGTCATTTTGACGATACACCTTTTTTAACTCTATCTGCACAAGCGGTATTTGTTTAAATACCCTTGCCGAAAAGAAATAGGGGGAAGGATAAAAGCGTTTTAGTATTTGCCAGTCGTCGCGCTTAACAACCGGTTCGAGCTGAAATACATCACCAACCATCAGTAATTGCTTTCCTCCAAATGGCTGGTTCATATTTTTGGTATATACGCGTAATACACGGTCAATAAAATCGAGCACATCACCACGTACCATTGATACCTCATCAATAATTAGCAGGTCGAGCTCTTTTATAATTTGCGTATGTGCTTTTCTGTATTTTAAAAAATCAAAAATGCGCCCTTTCTGCGTTGATAAATCAGGATCATCAGGTAAGATTGGTCGGAAGGGAACCTTAAAAAACGAATGTATTGTTACACCACCTGCATTGATGGCAGCAATACCTGTCGGAGCCACCACCACAAATTTCTTGTGCGTGTGCTGGCAAATGTAACGTAAAAATGTAGACTTACCCGTACCGGCGCGTCCGGTTAAAAAAACCGACGAATTGGTGTGCTGAATCAGTTTAAGGGCATCCTGAAATTCAGCATTGTCCGTATCGAAATTATCTGGTAATACACTCATTTACTCAACCTCTGCTATGCTTTCTTTCCCCGATAGTTCTTCAGAGCCGTAACGCTTAATCACATTGTATGCCTTGTATATGCCTAACTCACCGGCTTTACTTAAATCGGCTGTTCCATCGGCCTCCTCTTTCAGGTAGATCAGTGTCAGACCACGGTTAAAATATGCTTCTGCAAATTCAGGATTTAAGCGAATGGCTTGCGTAAAGTCTTCAACTCCCTGCAAAAAGTTCCTTTTCAAACATTGTACAATTGCACGGTTGTAGTAGGCAAACTCAAACTCCGGCGACAGTTCAATTACCCTGTTCAGATCCTTGATAATAAGCTCGTAGTCAAGTATGTGAGATGCGTCTTTATCAATGATATTCTGATGTTGCTGATTCTTGGCTTTTATAGGTCCCTGCAACATGACATTATTTGGCGCCTGCGTTTCTTCCTCAAGTGCCTTAATCACTTCCACCATTTTATGGCGTGTGTAGGCACGGTTAAAAAGAGCCACTACATTGTCAGGATCAGATTTTAATATTTCATTGTAATCAGCCATGGCATTACTGTAGTTCATCACCATACTGTATAGTGCACCGCGTGTAATCAGTATTTCACGATCTGTTTCTTCATCCTGCAACTCTTCTGTAATATTAGTAATGTCATTAATCAGGCGAATGTATCTGATACCCTCTGCTTCAATTTCACGATTGGTAATCATCAAAGGTTTTCTATACAACTCTTTCCTATTAAAGCTAACGACTTCTTTTTCGTAATAGGCAGGACGGCTCAAAATGGTGTCACCCGAATAATACGTTAAGCCAAATACTGGCTCCAGGTCAATGAATATGTTGCGATTCTGTACTTTACCGCGAATATTGTCAAAACGCTCTTCTGTTGATTCATCATCGCCGAAATCATCCAGTACAGCCAGCTTATCGTAGTTGCGAATGTCTTTATCTGACTTTTTACGGGTAGCTTTTCGTTTCTGGCCGGAAGCATCTTTGTCGCCTTTCTCATTTTCTTTTTTGTCCGTAGCGCTGGCGGCCAGATCATTCTGAGTACGCTTATCTGCATCTAATTTTGCAGCTGTCATATAATCCACCCTGGCACCATTCATATCGCCCATGTTT
>JAKSBD010000018.1 GCA_022361295.1 Bacteroidales bacterium | reverse complement strand
CGACTATAATCGTCCGTTGTGGAAGGATTGTCCTTTCCCGGCTGGTGACTTGCGTGAGACGGGTAAAGGACAGAAACGTGCTGATATTATTGTGGTCAATAAGTGCCCTGAAGACCTTTCGGAAGAGGATAGGAATTATTGGCTGAAAAAGCTTAAAGCTAATGCTGAACAGGACGTGTTTTTTACAACAGTAAGCTATGGCTTGCCTAAGGCTGTAAGAAAAAACAGTAAAGAAAGTTTTCCGGGAGGGATGCCCATTGTTGCATTGGCCGGGATTGCACGGCCCGAAGGTTTTATTAATCATCTTAAAAACAGATATAAAGTTAATACTCAACTCATATATTCCGATCATCATCACTTTTCATCAAATGATATTAATGAAATTTCTGACGCTGTTGGTGGTGAAAAGATAAAAGCATTGGTAACCACAGAGAAGGATGCTGTCCGTTTTAATAAAATGCCAGATGCAGTAACTGAAAAGGCATGGTTTATACCAATTGAGTTGAAAGTACTTTTTAATGAAGAAGAAAAATTTGAAAATATAATACGCAACTATGTTAGAAACCATTCAAATTACAGCTGATTATCTACGTAATCAGAGTAAGCTTAACCCGACGATCGGAATTATTTTAGGCACCGGACTAGGTGGACTAGTACAGGAAATTGATATTGAGAAGTCGATTTCATACGAAGAGATACCTAACTTTCCTGTTTCAACTGTAGAAGGACACAGTGGCCGATTGATATTCGGAACCATTAACAATGTGCCTGTTTTGGCCATGCAAGGGCGTTTTCATTACTATGAAGGCTACGACATGAAAGAAGTGACTTTTCCAGTAAGAGTTATGAAGCAGTTAGGCATTGAAACCCTTATTGTTTCAAATGCCAGTGGAGGACTTAACCCAGATTATGCAGTAGGCGATATAATGGTGATTAACGACCAGATCAATATGTTTGGCGATAATCCATTAATGGGTAAAAACATCAATGAATTGGGACCTCGTTTCCCAGATATGAGTGAGCCTTATAGTAAGAAATTTATTGCTGAGGCGCTTAAGATTGGAAAAGAGAATGATATTGACTTAAAGCAAGGTGTTTATGTTGGTACAACAGGCCCAACTTTTGAAACTCCTGCAGAATATAAGATGTTCCGTATATTAGGTGCTGATGCCGTTGGTATGTCAACTGTACCGGAGGTGATTGTTGCCCGTCATATGGAAATGCAGTGCTTCGGTATTTCTATTATCACCGATTCAGGTGTGCCGGGACAGATTGTTGAGGTATCTCACGAAGAGGTTCAGGAAGTTGCAGCAGCAGCAGAACCTAAAATGACCAAAGTGATTAAAGAGTTAGTTAGTAGAATTTAATCAGGTTAAGTTATATAGTAGCGGGCAATTAGCTTTAATGCTGATTGCCCTTTTTTATTTTGTCTCCGCCAGACTCAGGGAGCGGTTGTATGCAGGTTCCCGTTCCCTGAGCTTGTCGAAGGGAGATTATTCCTTATTACTGTTTTTTTGACTCTTTGATAATTCCCGGAGTTTATCTATATCCCCTTCAATTAAAGCTCTTTTCTTTCTTCTCGACCATTTCTGAATTTGCTTCTCTCTGAAAAACGCATCATCAATCCGGTCAAATTCTTCCAGATATACAAGTCGCACAGGCAAACGTTTAGCTGTATAATTTGCTCCAATACCATTGTTGTGTTCGCCCAATCTTCTTTCGATATTATTAGTGCTTCCGGTGTAGAAGCTACCGTCACAACACTGAAGTATATACATATAGCCTTTGGGCATGGTATCTGTTTTAATGTTCCCTTCGCCAGGCTCAGGGAGCGGTTGTATGCAGGTTCCCGTTCCCTGAGCTTGTCGAAGGGAAGTTGCCCGGGTTCAACTCCTGTATGCCAGGGTAATTAAACTTATCTCCTGAACTCAGCCACATTAACTAATGCTTCTTCAATTGAATAAAAGCTGTTACCAAAAGAGTTTGTTAGCTTTTCACTCGAGTATTTTGACTGATTTTGAGATGTTCTTGCCGTTTCTTTTGTCATTTTCGGAGCTGTACGCCACAACATGTATTTTAAACGTTCGAAGCGCCAGGCAAGACCGGTCAATATCCTGTTGGCTTTAATACTTGGTTCCTTGACATTAAAAACTCTGGCGGCGGTTTTCATCAGCTCCTGATATTTAAGGTTTTCACCATTGATTACAAAACGCTCGTTGACATATTCAGATTGACAAACTAAAATCATTGAATCAACTACATCCCGAACATCAACAAATCCTGTACCGCCACCGGTATAGAAGGTCATGTTTTTACTTAACGTATTAATTAGCTGTCCTGAGCTTTGATCATCAGGACATGGTCCGATAATAACCGAAGGATTAACCACAACTGCGTTTAGTCCTTCTTTGGTACCGCGCCAGACTTCCATTTCGGCTCTGAATTTACTTTGTGAATACACTGAATGGTTGTCATCGTTCTGCCAGAATGTAGTTTCATCTATTAATTCACCATTTTGCGATTTACCTAAGGTGGCTATTGAGCTTACATGACAAAAACGTTTCACGTCAAGCTCAATGGCTGCATTAACAAGGTTTGCCGTACCTTCAACATTAATGTTGAACATTTCGTTCCGATCACTTGGTTTAAATGAAACCATTGCAGCACAGTGATAAATTCTATCAACACCTTTCATGGCATCCTTCAACAGGAAATAATCCATTAAATCGGCCATAAACCATTCAATAGATTCAAAGCCATGTGTATTATAGTGTCTGAAAATTGCTTTGACAGTAGCTTTACTTTCTTCACTGCGACATAAAGCGCGCACTTTTTCACCCTTTTTTATCAAAGCATTTAACAGATGAGAGCCAACTAATCCCGTAGCACCAGTTACTAATATCATAAGAACAATTTACCAGTTAAATTTAATGGTTTGTTTAAGGTCGGGATGTACACTTAATGGAACAGGACTGGTTCCGGCCACACTCTCAATTAATGTTTTATCATCTTCACTATAGTCTTTGTCAGGGAAGTTAAATTCAATTATAACTTCAGCAACGCGCCGCGGATTCTCAGCCATGATTTTAGTGATATCCAGTTCTGTGCCTTCAATGTCAATATTATTGTCCATCGCTTTAATGCCCATTATCGTCATAATGCAGTTACCTAACGCCGTTGCCAGCATATCGGTGGGCGAAAAAGATTCTCCCTTGCCGCGATTATCGCAAGGTGCATCGGTTATAATCTTTGCTCCAGATTGCAGATGGATGTTCTCGGTGCGAAGACCTCCAAGATATTTTGTTTTTACTGTTGTCATAATGTTTTCTTTAAGCGTTAAAATGCAAGACTTAAGACATATGATTACGAAGCGGAAAAATACAAATAATATTAAGTGCTAAAAAGTATTGTAGGCTTAAACGGTAAATGTTTAGGCTTAAATGTGAAATCTTACATCTTAGGTCTAATTTATTTGGTATTTTAGCGGTTCAGATAATCAGATAGTTTCTAACATAAAAGAGCTTTAAAATGTTTTCAGGTATTGTAGAAGAAGCCGCTGTTGTAGTGGGCTTAGAGCAAGATAAAGGAAATCTTCATTTGACATTGGAGTGCACATTTACTGATGAGTTAAAGATTGACCAAAGTATTGCACACAATGGAGTATGTTTAACTGTTGTTAAAAAAGAAGGCAAAACTTATACAGTAACAGCAATTAAAGAAACTCTTGAGAAATCGAACTTAGGCCTATTGAAAATTGGCGATAAAGTCAACTTGGAACGCAGCATGATAATGAATGGTCGTCTGGATGGCCATATTGTG
The DNA here is from genome assembly GCA_022361295.1 of Bacteroidales bacterium. Taxonomy (GTDB): domain Bacteria; phylum Bacteroidota; class Bacteroidia; order Bacteroidales; family Marinilabiliaceae; genus Carboxylicivirga. The sequence goes on along the minus strand of JAKSBD010000018.1, from coordinate 3,357 downwards.
CAGGGGCACGTTGATCAAACTGCCAAATGTATTGACGTTAAAGAAGCAGATGGAAGCTGGTATTATACTTTTCAATATGTGATTGATAAGGAGAAAGCTGCTGAAGGTTATATGACAGTGGAAAAAGGTTCGGTTACAGTTAATGGCGTTAGTCTGACTGTTGTGAATAGTAAGGATGACCAGTTTTCTGTTGCTATTATTCCATATACTCATGACTTTACCAATTTTCACCAGATTGAAGTGGGCTCGACAATCAATATTGAGTTTGATATCTTAGGGAAATACATTAGCCGTATTATGGCAATTCAGAATAAGTAATAGATACAGATATAAAAAAGGATCGCACTTACCTAATGTGGGTGCGATCCTTTTAATATTTGATCTTTTATTGATAGTTGGTTTACAACCTGGCGATTACCTTTCTAAAAATCTTTATAAGACCCTTTTCAGCTTCTGCAGCGACATCAAGTATTTCCTGTAAACTAACCGGATGCAAATTGGCAGGGTCACATTCATCAGTTAATACAGACACAGCAGCACAAGGCAGGTTCATATGGTTAGCTACAATGACCTCTGGAACAGTTGACATACCAACTGCATCGCCACCAATTATTTTAATATACCGATATTCTGCACGTGTTTCAAGGTTAGGACCAGGTACAGAAGCGTACACGCCCTCATGAAGTGTCACACTTTCTTCTCTTGCAGCATCTTTTAATAGTTGATTGATGTTTTTATCAAATGGTTGGCTCATATCAGGGAATCGAGGTCCCAGTTCATTGATGTTTTTGCCGGTAAGAGGATTCTCGGGCAACAAATTAATGTGATCATCAAGTAGCATTAGTGAGCCCTTTTTAAAGTCAAGATTTACAGCACCTGCTGCGTTGGAAATTAAGAGTTGTTTAATGCCTATTAATTTCATTACCCTCACCGGAAGGGTGATTTGCTGCATATTATAGCCTTCATAATAATGAAAACGTCCCTGCATGGCCAGTACTTTTTTACCTTCCAGCTCACCATATATCAGTTTGCCTTTATGTGACTCAACTGTTGATACAGGAAAATTAGGAATAGTTGAATAATCAATTTCCTTTATAATGTTAATGCTATTTACTAATCCGCCTAAACCGGTACCAAGGATAATGCCCACTTCAGGTTTTTCTACACCCTGCTGTTCAATAAACGCAGCTGATTCTTTTATTTGATCGTATGATATTTCCATTGTCATTGTTTTAGATCGGCAAAGGTATAGGTCAATGATTAAAAGTTCAAAAAACTATCCGTCTAATAAGGTGTTGAAATATTTATTTATCAACCAGTCTTTCTGCTCTTTCGGAAGGTTGGTAAAATCGCTCAGGTGTTTATCAATGGCTTTTTGCCATGCATTAAAAGTATCACGCGATTCCATAAAATAATCAAAAGCAGAATATCCTACTTCGCGAACTTCAGTTCCAAACCATTGATAAAGCTGATGATATGCCTGAGGTTTAATTAATGTAGCACTTATTTCATCGTACCATCTGTCCAGTTCATCGGTATTGATTCCTTTGATTTTAGTACAATTGCTAATCAAATGTTGTTTTATAATGTTCCATTCAGGTAATAATCCAATTTTCATAACAAAGTATTGGCTCAGTACTTCTTCAAATGTATTGCTGTTTGATTTTAGTAGTGAAAGTAATAGAGGCCAGGTGCTGATTGCATAGTCAGTCCATACAATATTTCCTTTTGTATGGGGTTGTTGACCGTTTTTAAAAGGATAGTCCTTAGGTAACTGCAGACGTTTAATAAAGCCAAACGACTGATGAACCAAAATCCGTTTTTCTTTCTTTATTATATGGGGGATGCAGTTATTTAGTTTATCAACCAAATCCAGATTGTATCTGGCTTTTCGTGGGCTCGGCATTTCAGCTTGTTCCAATGGCCATATAATGTAATATTGAGTGTTTTGGTGCACGGTTTTAATGGGTATTTAGTATTATATCCGATGTTTGAAATTTAATGTTGAACTCAGGATAATATTCAAATGAATTATTAGTTTTAAATATCGTAAACTATTCAAAATCTACATACATGAAAGACTTAAAACTATATTATTTCCTCATTATCTTGATTGGTTTATCCTTAACTACGGCTTGTAAAGATGACGATAACCCAAGCCCGGAAGAGCCAAATCCTGTTCCATTAGAGGTGCAAAATATTAATAAATTTGTTTGGGACAATATGAATTTCGTTTATTTCTGGAATACCGAGATGCCGAATATAGATTATAAAAGAGAACCCGATACCTTCGAGTTCTTTGATAAACTTATTTATACACAGGTTGACAGATGGTCTTTTATAACCGATGATATTGATGCACTTAATAATTACTTTTCAGGTATTAGTAAATCAATGGGGCATTCTATCAGGCTTTTCAGGCTGACTTCCGATTCAGAAGATTTAATAGGGTTTATAGAATATGTTGACCCTGGTTCACCTGCTGATTTGGCCGGAGGTGTTTATCGTGGTCGAATGTTTTATAAAATCGATGGGAAACAGTTGTCAATATCTAATTATTCTGACTTGCTAAATCAGGATTCATATTCGATGACATTTGGCGTGTTAAATGAGGATTTATCTATTACAGAAGAAACACCATCAGTTAACTTAACGGCTGTTGAATGGCAGAGTGATCCAATTTTATTAAGCAAGGTCATTGAGCATGGTGGTTCAAAAGTTGGGTATCTCGTTTATAATTCATTTGTGAGTGATTATGATGATGCGTTAGAGGCTGTGTTTGCCGATTTTAAGAAGCAAGGGGTTGATAACCTGGTGCTTGATTTGAGATACAATAGTGGCGGATCTGTTGGTTCAGCTATATTGTTAAGTAGTTTAATAGCACCCGCTGATAAGATTGGGGATGTTTTATTACGTACCAACTACAACACCAACCTTACTAACTATTTTAATGAGCAATATCCTGATGACACAGACTTTTATGTTGACAGGATGATACAAAATGCCAATAATCTAAACCTGAGTAAACTTGCTGTTTTGTCAACATTTAAAACAGCATCGGCCAGTGAGATGGTAATTTATGGACTTGATCCGCATATGGAAGTGTATCATATTGGTGAGCAAACACATGGTAAGTACTATGGTTCTATTACCGTAAGCGATCAGGATGAAAAACATTCGTGGGCCATTCAGCCAATTGTAATGCGTGCAGAAAACAAAACGAACTCCATTAACTATAATGAAGGTTTGATACCTGATCAGGAGCGCATTGACTTTATTGATGCGGCCCAACTATTAGAATTAGGAGATCCTAATGAAGATTTCCTTGCCTTGGCATTAAAGGAATTAACCGGAGTT
>JAKSBD010000441.1 GCA_022361295.1 Bacteroidales bacterium | reverse complement strand
TCTGAATTGTTCTAAGAGCAGGATATCCTCGTTGATCATACATATAGTTAAGTTGCGACTCGCTTATTCCCTGATTATTTCCTGCTCTTTTTACTTCATTAACCGATGATTTACTTTTTAGAATCAACCATTACCGTAGTCTTTGAAACGTCAAAGATTCTTTACATACATTCTGAATAGTTCTAAGAGCAGGATATCCTCGTTGATCATACATATAGCTAAGTTGTGTGTGACGTACTTATTCCCCGATTCTTTCCTGCTCTTTTTACTTCATTAACCGATGGTTTTATTCTTTAGAATCAACCATTACCGTTGTCTTTGAAACGTCAAAGACCTTTTTAAATACATTCTGAATAGTTCTAAGCGCAGGATATCCTCGTTGGTCGCAGATATAGTTTTGTCATGATATTTTGATATTCGCCGATCGTCTCCTGCTCTTTTTTTCATGTCGGATCGCTTTTTTGATTTGCATTCACCGTTAAGTTTTTTGAAACGTCAAAGAATGGTGTTTGTTGAGGTATATTGATATTGTGGAGCAGAGCATCTTGTTTTGTGAAATTTTAATCAGCATTCAACTTTGAGTTCAAATCTGATGTCTCTGCTCCTTTGTTTTTTTCCTGAAGTAATCTGCTGAAGGCTTGAAAGGAATGGAGTTTATGAAATATCCATGTTTAGGATAAATCCAGGGCAGGGCATCATTCTCCCGTTAATGCTTTTTATATGCAAATTTTTGTGTTTTGATTAGAATGGTGTTCCTGCTCTTTTAAGTTCATTCATAACGAATAGTGTTTAATTAGATTATTGTTAGTGCCTAAGTTTTATGAATTTCCTTGATTTAGTAGTTCTATACCCGGAGCAGGGCGTCATATTCCCGTTTGTACCAATGTTTTTTGTGTTTCAATTACATTGATCGCTCTGCTCTTTTTTTATTACAAAAGCATGGTTTATTCAGGTGGTTGACTGCTAATATTTGCGGTTTATTGTGAGAGAGGTAATTATCAAATAATAAAGGCCTCCTTTTTATGAGTGGAGCCATTATTAAATGATAAAAGCTTCATTCCTACGTGAATCAAGCATTTATTAAACGATAAAAGCTTCTTTTTTGAGTTAAATGAGCAATTATTAAACAATAAAGAGCTGTTTTTTCTGTGCGAGAAGCAATTATCAAATAATAATTGCATTGAAAAACCACTTTTAGGGCAATTACTAAATCATAATTGGTTCTTTTTTCCACAGGAAGCCAATTATTAAATGATAATGGCCTGAACTAAGAAATGCTGAATGATTCAATATAACTGTAAAATATAAAATGTTAAGATTTATAATATTCCCATAACCTTTTAAAATTAGACTTTATGAAGATCAGTAAACTAGTTACTAATATCAGAGTTTCCGACTCAAAAGATGTCGGAGCTAAAATACTTGAATTGTTGACCGGCTTTGTGCCTGAAGATAAGTATGTTGTAAGCATTGGTAGTGATATGAAGGAAGTATTGCTTCAATTGGCCGTTGCTCTTAATGAATCTGCGGCTGAGTCTGAAATGGATCTTTATGATACAAACCGCGATAACACCTATCGTTCCATCATGTATCTAAACAGAAGTTACCTCTTACACCCCGATGCATCAATAAAAGCGGCTGCACTTAAAGTGGAAAAAGTATTTGAGAAATATGGATTTGAGTTGATTACAGAGAATTATTCTTCTCAAACCGCTTTAACCGATGCTTTTATTCGTGATATGACAGATGCGGGTATGGAGGAAAATACAACGCTGTTAACCGGTATAAATGACCTGGTAAAACAGCTTACTGAAGATCAAAGCTTGTTTAAGCAGGCTGAAAAAGAGTGGCATAAGGTTAAGAATTATTCCTCTTCAAAACAAAGCGCTACGCAACTCAAACACGAGTTGATGAAAATTATCAATAACAAACTGGTGGTTTACCTGCGTGCCATGAATCAGCTTAGTGAAGAAACTTACAAAGATTTGTGTATCAGTATAGCGTCGCATATTAACCAGGCTAATGCACTGGTTAAGCGTCGAATGGCATCCAGTGATAGCGCAGAAGGAGAAAATTAAACGTTAATCAGTTTTGACTAATCGTTGATTGAATTGTAGAGAATATGATTAACGCAAGTGTTTCTGTTATAATCAGTACATATAATCATCCGGTTTGGTTAGAGAAAGTGCTGATGGGCTTTTCGTGCCAAACGATTACAGATTTTGAAATTGTAATTGCTGATGACGGTTCAGGCCCGGAGACTAAGTCTGTAATTGAAAAATGCCGGATAGACTTAAAGCTGAATATACTATATGTGTGGCATGAAGACATGGGATTCAGGAAAACAAAAATCTTAAATGATGCATTAAAAGTGTCAAGCGGTGAATACATCATTTTTACCGATGGTGATTGTATTCCAAGAAAGGATTTTATAGAAACCCACTTAAATTATGCCGAAGAAGGCTACTACTTGTCAGGAGGGACACTTAGATTGCCCATGTCGGTCAGTCAGTTAATAAGTTATAATGATATAGTGTCAGAAAAGCCATTTAGTATTCGTTGGTTACGTCAGGTTGGAATGAAAAGGACTTTTAAGCTGTCTAAGTTATCCGGATTTAAAGCCTTCACCAATTTTATGAATGCCATTACACCGGCTAAAGCCACATGGAATGGTGGCAATTCATCCACCTGGCGAGAGCACTTTTTTGAATTAAACGGTTTTAATGAAGAAATGCGTTATGGTGCTGAAGATCGTGAATTTGGGTCACGCCTTAATAATATGGGTTTACGGTCAAAGCAAATACGCTATTCAGCTATTTGTATTCATCTTGATCATAGTCGGGGCTATAAAAACAAAGAACACCTGTCGATGAATAGAGAGATATGGAATACAACCAAAAGAAATAAGGTAATCGTTACTAAGAATGGTATCGATAAATTATAAACAGGAGTAAAGTGCCTGTTGTTTTTCATGTACAAAAATTAACCGCAGTGTTAACTGAGATCACAAGTGTATTCATAGGTCCCACTTCTGTGAGCTCGGTTTTCCCTGTGGTTTTTTTTGTTAATGCATAAACTTATGATATCATTGATTTTTCTGATGTATCTTTCTTTGGTATAACGACAGAAAATAGTTCAAAAATCTTAATTTGGCTGTCTGAATGATAGATAGCCCGATCATATGAAATGAGTATGTAAAAATTAATTATCCAATTTCAAACACAGTGGGTTAATTAAATTTTCTTGGGAGTTGCATATGGCAAATGAAAGAATATTAGTCATATGAAACGAACATGCAAATTTGATTATCCAAATTGACACACAGGATGATTAAATTTATTTGTGAGTTCCATGTGACCATTGAAAAATAAATTTAAACACATGAAAGTAGTAATTGTATATAACGGAATTATTCCAACACCTCTTTACGGAGGTACTTCACGCGTAATTTGGTATTTAGGAAACGAGTTAGTTAAAATGGGGCATAAAGTTAGCTACCTGGTAAACAAGGGTTCATCCTGTCCGTTTGCTGATGTTAACGCGATTGATACCACCAGGCCAATTGTTGATCAAATAAGCGATGATGTGGATTTGGTGCACTTTAATATGATGGTTCCGGATTTAGAGAGATTGAAAAAGCCTTATGTAATTACCATGCATGGTAATGGAGGTAAGGATATTGAACTGCCCTCAAATATGATTTTTGTTTCCAGGAATCATGCCCATCGCTATGCCTCCGACAGCTATGTAAATAATGGATTGGATTGGGATGACTACCAAAAGCCTGATCTGTCAATGAACAGATCTTACTTTCATTTTCTTGGCAAGGCAGCATGGAAAGTGAAAAATGTAAAAGGTGCTATTAATACCATTAAAAGCACAAAGAATGAGCGACTAAAGGTACTTGGTGGTACACGATTGAACCTTAAAATGGGTTTTCGCTTTACAACGAGCAGGCGCGTTTCGTTTCATGGTATGGTTGGTGGTGAGCAGAAGTATAAGCTCTTGAATGGCTCCAAAGGATTAATATTTCCAGTAAGATGGCACGAGCCATTTGGATTGGCTATAACCGAGAGCCTTTATTATGGATGCCCTGTTTTTGGAACGCCTTATGGCGCTTTACCTGATTTGGTAAACAAGGAGGTTGGCTTTTTAAGCAATAAGCAAGAAGAGCTGGTTGAGGCCATTGAAAATGTTGATCAGTTTTCAATAAAAACATGTCATGAATTAGCGCTTGAAAAATACAATTCCAAAACAATGGCTTTGAGCTATCTCGATAAGTATGAGCAGGTTTTAAATGGTGCTTCACTAAATGATAAAGCTCCATACCAAAAAAGTGCAGCTGTAAAAAAACTGTTGGATTGGGAATGACAATCAGAGACTATTAATCATTCTGAAGTTTAAAATACTTATCCATCACCATTAATGAAATAAGCCTTTCGCGCTTTTTGTTTCTAAACTGGTCGATGTACTCATGTGCATTTTTAACAATGGCTTTTGCTTTATCAGGATTAGCGATGTAATAGTTCACTTTCTCAACTGCATCAGAGTAATCATCTTTAACCTGAATGTAATGGTAGTTCGGGATTAGTGTATCTTCCATAAACCAGGTTTCATAATTGGGCTTGGTCATTACGGCCACAGAATTTGATGCCATTACCCATTTTAAACTTGTAGCAACGTCATTTCCTTCAATTACCATTATAAACTTATGCTGTAACATTTTATACATATTTAACTTTGGTTTTCGCCAAGATAAATATGGCTCG
>JAKSBD010000679.1 GCA_022361295.1 Bacteroidales bacterium | reverse complement strand
GAAATCAGTGCTTTTACCTATTGCAAACGTTTGCGAAAATAAAATTGCGAAGGTGCGAAAAAGTGAAAATTGTTATCGCATCACTTCCGCAATCGTTTTCGGTGAGGTGTTAAATTATAAGTCGACTAGTCATATGTGAGCTGATATGAACTAATTGTTATCCTGTAATGGTTGGTAAGTCAGAAGAAGAGCTTGCTATATACAGTGTTATGAATTATAACAACATCATGGATCAATTACGATGTGTTGTTTTATATAACAACTACCAAGGTTGTAGTAATGACATATTAAATACAGTATAAATACATATTAAAGTCGTATTAAACTCAATTCAAATCGAATTTAATATGAGTTTGGTTTGAGTTTGGTATGAGTTTAATCTGAGTTTAATCTGAGTTTAATTGGGTTTAAACTCATCGAAAAAGCTAATCAGTTACATTATATTAAATGAGATTTGAATATCCGTAATGGTTCATAAAACGAGAATAAAACATTGTGCAAACAAAAACCTGACATAGGGGTATTGATTCGCAGAAGATTATAAAAAAGACTCCGGGTCTTTGCATCTCTGTGTTTATCTTTTTGTGCTTTTAACTGGTGGGGGTGAATAGCAATAAGTGAACTATAGAAATGCTTTTAATGCTTCCCTTTTTAGATATATGCAGCAAATTATAGCTAATGGTAGTTTTCAAAAGCTAAATTTGACAAATGGTATGTGATTATTTATTTTACCTGGCTTCGTGACCCAATTGGGATGATGTTCGTTCAACCAACTCTGGTGTGAAAATCTTTGTTTCAAACTCTTCTTCTTCAACGGAGCCTTCAATATGGCCAATCAATAAGCGCATGGCAGCCTGGCCAATATCATAGCCTTTTTGCTCAACAGTAGTAAGAGGAGGATAAGCAATGTTAGCATTGGGGCCATCACCGAAACCGGCTACAGCAATATCTTTAGGTATGGAATAACCATTACGCTGAAGAATTTGCATGGCAGCAATGGCTGTACTGTCATTAACGGCAAAAATCCCGTCAATTTCAGGTGCAAGGCGAATGATATCATCTGCCTTGGCAAAGACAGATTCACGCGTATCACATTTTATTATATAGCGATCATCGCAAACCATTTTGTGTTCTTTTAGGGCACTTGTATAACCTTCCTTTCGGTTTTTACCTATTAATAAGTGTTGCGGTGCTGCCAGGTGCATTATTTTTTTGCAACCTTTAGCTATTAAGTGCTTGGTAGCAATGCGAGCGCCTTCAAAGTCATCAGCTATAACCCTGTCAGAACTGATTTGCTCACAAATACGGTCAAAAAAGACAACGGGAACACCATTTTCCTTTAAGTTCTCAAAGTGCGTAAATTCATGAGTGTTTTTACTCATCGATACCAGGATGCCATCGACTCTGTTATCTACCAGGGCTTGAAGATCAATAACTTCGCGCTGGTAGTTTTCATTGGTCTGGCAGATAATGGCATTGTATCCACGGCCATAAGCCACATCTTCAATTCCACTAATAACGGTAGAGAAAAAGTGATGGACTATTTCAGGTATAACAATGCCAATGGTATTGGTTTTGCTGCTTCGTAAACTTAAGGCCAAAGCGTTGGGGCGATAATTTACCTTTTCAGCAAAAGTTTGGACCAACTGTTTGGTTTTGGGGCTTATATCGGGGTGATCTTTTAATGCACGAGAAACTGTTGAAGGCGAGATGCCAAGTATTCTGGCTATATCTTTAATAGTAATAGGTTGTGACTTCATGCCTGTGTTTATGGAATAGTTAATTGCTGATAAAAATTAAAGATAGTAAAAACGCTTAATTACACTAAAAATATCGTTTCACATCGCTTTATTAAATTCTAACAAAAAAAATAAAAACATGTTTTTTAGCATGCTTTTTTTTCGCAAACGACACCGCAAACGACATCGCAAACGTTTGCGGTAAATTTTCTGCAAATGAATGTATTGGAGTGTTAAAATGTGTTTACAATTCAATTTTAATTCTCTATGTTTGTATCGTTCTTAGTGGTCAATTAAACATTGTTTTAAAGGTATTAACAGAATCACTTCTCAATTAATCCACAAAAAAATCCTTTAAAACGGATAACGGATGTTTAGTTAATGTAATAGCCACGTCTGTGAAAAATTAAAAAAACGGTGGTGAATACTATCCCGACGTGTCGGGGATCTAACATGATATTTTTTTATTGTATTATCAATACACGAAACGTGAGTTTCATCCCGTAATTACGGGACAAGTTGTGGCGATTGAAAATGAATTTAATCACATGAAAATCTAGTTTTATGAAAAGACAGTCAAATCTTTTTAAGTTACTGTTTATTGTTGTTGCCCTCTTTAGTTTTTCAACTATGTATGCGCAGCAAATGACAGTGTCAGGTACAGTAACTGATGCCAATGACGGAATGCCGTTACCGGGCGTAACAGTTGCAGTAAAAGGTACTACACAAGGTACTATTACTACACCTGACGGAAATTATACCTTAAACGTAGAAAATGGGCAAACACTGGTTTTCTCATTTATAGGTTATAAAGCACAAGAGGTTGTAGCTACAAATACAACAATTAATATCGCATTGGAAGAAGATGTGATTGGTATGGAAGAAGTAGTGGTGATTGGTTATGGTACTACTAAAAAGAAGGATCTTACGGGTTCTATTCAAACAGTAAATGCTGATGATTTTAACCAGGGAGCAATTGCATCACCGCAGCAGTTAATTAATGGTAAGGTTGCCGGTGTGCAAATTACTGATGGTGGTGGTGCACCGGGTGAAGGTGCTACGATTCGTATTCGTGGAGGTTCTTCGCTTACGGCTTCAAATGACCCATTGATTATTGTTGATGGTGTACCTCTTGATGGTGGAGATGTAGGAGGAATGCGTAACCCGCTTAACGTTGTTAATCCTAATGATATTGAAACATTTACAGTTCTTAAGGATGCGTCAGCTACGGCAATTTATGGTTCGCGAGCTTCAAATGGTGTGATTTTAATTACAACAAAAAAAGGAAGTGGTGCAGGCATGAAGATTGATTATGCCGGTAATATATCTGTAGCGACAAAAGCAAGTGAGTTAGATGTGTTGTCAGCTGATGAGTATAGGAAAATATATTCCGAAAGATATCCGGATGCCATGGATATGATGGGTGACGCTAATACTGATTGGCAGGATGAAGTGTACAGAACGGCTGTTAGTACAGATCATAGTTTGGCTATGTCAGGCATGATAGCTGACAAGATGCCATACCGTGCATCAGTCGGATACAATCTTTCTAATGGGATACTTGATCAATCAAGTATGGAAAGAACAACTGCATCAATTAATGTAAATCCTACTTTTTTCGATGATCATTTACGAGTAAACCTTTCTGCAAAAGGAATGTTTGTAAATAATAATTTTTCAAATACAGACGCTGTTGGCGCAG
>JAKSBD010000019.1 GCA_022361295.1 Bacteroidales bacterium | reverse complement strand
TTCATAGAAAGTTAACACTTCGAAATCTGGCTTTTCCATTTAAGCTGCTTCGTAGTATGTTGAAAGCAAGGAGTGTTATAAAGAATTTTAAACCCAATGTAGCTGTTGGTGTGGGTGGGTATGCCAGTGGTCCTGTGCTGCGCATTGCGTCACAATCAGGTGTGCCGAGTTTATTGCAGGAGCAAAACTCCTTTCCTGGTGTTACCAATCGTATTTTGGCCAAAAAGGCGGCTAAGATATGTGTGGCCTACGATAAAATGGAGCGCTTTTTTGATAAGAGTAAAATACTCATCACAGGTAATCCTGTACGAAATGATTTACTATCAGATATTGCTAAGGAAGAAGCTGTCGCGCACTGGGAATTGGATGTTAATAAAAAAACGATATTGGTGATTGGAGGTAGCCTTGGGGCTCGTTCGATTAATAATGGAATTATAAAAACCATAAATACCTTACCAGGCAATGTGCAAATGATTTGGCAGACCGGTAAGTTTTATTTTGACGAGATGAAAGAGAAAATGCCTTCAGACTTAAAGGGGCGTGTAATCGTTACAGACTTTATAAGTCGAATGGATATGGCATTTGTAGCTGCCGACCTGGTTGTATCGCGCGCAGGTGCCAGCTCTATATCAGAATTAGCAATCCTTGGTAAGCCAACGGTCTTTGTTCCTTCACCAAATGTTTCAGAAGATCATCAAACGAAAAATGCCATGGCTCTGGTAGAGAAAGATGCCGCGGTGCTGGTTAAAGATGCTCAGGTTGAAAGTTTATTGAGTGAAGCTTCGAAGTTGTTGACTCAAGAAGATAAGTTAAAGGGGCTGGCGCTGAATATTAAGCAGTTTGCTAAGCCAAATGCCGCGGATGATATTGCAGAAGAGGTGATTAAACTTGCTCAAAATTAAAGAAATGTTGCAGTTAAAAGATATACGGAGTGTTTATTTTGTTGGTGTCGGAGGCATCGGGATGAGTGCTATTGCCCGTTTTTTTAAATACGAAGGTTTGCACGTAGCCGGCTACGACAGGGTTGCAACTGTATTGACCAGGGAGTTGGAGAGTGAAGGTATTTCTATTCATTATGATGATAATGTTGAGCAAATAGCACTAAACTATCGGGATAAAACCTCCACCCTGGTTGTATATACACCTGCTATTCCTGAAGATCATTCAGAGTTAAGTTATTTTCGTGATAAAGGTTTTGATGTGCGCAAACGCGCTGCGGTATTAGGATTAATTTCAGGCGGAATGAATAGTGTTTGTGTGGCAGGAACGCATGGGAAAACAACAATTTCATCAATGACAGCGCATCTGTACAAGCAATCGGAAGTTGGTTGTAATGCTTTTTTGGGAGGAATTGTTAATAACTATAAAACCAATTTTTTACATAACGCAGATTCATCTTATGTTGTTCTTGAGGCCGATGAATTTGATCGTTCATTTCTGCATTTGTCACCTCATTTTGCATTGCTGTCTGCCATGGATGCAGATCATTTGGATATCTATGGTGATAAAGAGTCGATAAATGAAGCATTCCTTGAGTTTGTTGATAAAATTGAACCTGGTGGAGTGCTGTTGCATAAGGCAGGACTTGATATTGATGATGTTGGAGATGAAATAGAGGTATTCACTTATTCGATTGAAGAAAAGGCTGATTTCAGTGCCTTTAATATTAAGTTGATTGATGGTTTGTATCAATTCGATTTACAGTCACCTTTTGGTACTGTAAAAGGTTTAAAGATGGGGGTTCCTGCTCTGGTAAATGTTGAGAATGCTGTAGGTGCTATCGGGCTGGCATTATTAGGTGGTGTTGAGCCAGATGAAATAAAAGCGGCCTTACCGACTTTTGAGGGTATTCGCCGACGTTTTCAATATCGCATTAAGAGTAAGGAGTTAGTGTTAATAGATGATTATGCCCATCATCCGGAAGAGATTAAAGCTACTTTAAAGTCGGTTAAGGCTATTTATCCTGAATCGAATATTACGGTTATTTTTCAGCCTCATTTATATACACGGACGCGTGATTTTGCGGAAGGGTTTGCTCTTTCGCTTGATGTTTGTGATCGTGTATTGTTATTGGATATTTATCCTGCGCGAGAATTGCCGATAGAAGGAATTAGTTCCGAAATAATTGCTGAACTGATGTCAAATGAGCAAGTTAAGGTGGTTGGTAAGCAAGATTTATTTGATGAGTTGTGCAAGGGTAAACTGGAAGTTGTTTTAACGCTTGGAGCGGGAGATATAGATAAGGAAGTGCCAATTTTAGAGGAGAAATTAAAGGTGTTTATCAGCAATTAGCAGACGTTTAACAAATTGTTAATAAATAATAATAAATACACAGTTGATAGTAGGGTGAAAAAGTTATATTTAAACGGAATTATAAGGTTTTGTTGCAAATGAAACGATTTAAAAACATAGTGTTTTTGGCTCTTGCTGTAGTTTATATTACGGTAATATTCTCATTTGTAGCTATTAATAAAAGTGAAGTTGTTTGTGGTGAAATAGCTCCGTCAATATGTGATAGTGCAGATAATCAATTTATCACTGCGCAAGAGCTTTCTGATATTGCACTGGAGAAATATCCGGGGATACTAGGAAGAAAACTAAAGGAAGTTAATTGTAATCAAATGGAAGAGTTTTTTCAGAAGCATCCTGCTGTAGAAAACTGTGAGGTATATTACACCTACGGAGGAACTCTGCATTTGGATGTAACTCAGCGTGAGCCTTTAGTACGTGTTTTTGATAATGGAACATCTTATTACCTGGATATGAATGGTGATAAAATGCCCATATTCAAAAATCACTCTGCGCATGTTTTGGTGGCTAGTGGTTTTGTAAAGCGTTTGTCCTCAGATGATGATCTGCTGACAATAGCCAAAACCATTTATGTGGATGAATTTTGGAAAGCGCAGATTGAACAGGTATATGTCGATGAAAAAGGAGAATTAACATTAGTGCCGCGTGTAGGAGATCATTTGATTGAATTTGGAAAGGTGGAAGATGTTGATGTTAAGTTTCGCAATCTGAAAGCACTCTACACTCAGGGTTGGGACGCCCGAGAGTGGAATTTATATAAGAAAGTAAGTTTGAAATATAAAGGACAAGTTGTTTGTACAAAAGGATAGATGTTATGAACCACGAACCTAATCTAATTGCAGCGATTGACATAGGAACCACAAAGATTGTGGCTATTGTTGGTCGTAAACTCGATAATGGGAAATTACAGCTTCTCGGTATGGAAAAGGTGCCATCTATTGGTGTTAAGAGAGGTGTTGTTTTAAACATTGACGAAACAGTGGCTTCAATCAAACAGGCTATTGCAAGTATTGAAGAAAAACTTGATGTAAAGCTTAAAGATGTATATGTAGGTATTGCAGGCCAACATATCAAAAGTCTTCGTAACAGAGGCTATCGTTTTATTGAAGGTGGACTTGAGATTACTCAGGAAGATGTAGATAATTTGTTTGATGACAATTATAAAATCCCGGTTGAAGCAGGAGAGAAGATAATGCACGTTATTCCACAGGATTATATTGTGGATAATGAAATGGGAGTTAAAAACCCTGTGGGCATGTCTGGCCGTCGTTTAGAGGGGAACTTCCATATTGTACTTGGACGTATAGCATCTGTAAAAAATATCGAGAAATGTATTCGTCGGGTTGCACTTCAGTTAAATGATTTAATACTTGAACCACTGGCTTCTTCTAAGAGTGTTTTAACAGAAGAAGAGAAAGAGGCAGGTGTTGTATTGGTTGATATTGGTGGTGGAACAACGGATGTGGCTGTGTTCTACGATGGAATTATTCGTCATACTGCTGTGATTCCTTTTGGCGGCAATGTGGTGACTTCTGATATTAAAGAAGGTTGTTCGGTCCTTTATAAGCAGGCAGAATCTTTAAAAGTACAATTTGGGTCTGCCATGGGTGATATGGCCCGTGAAGATATGGTGGTTACCATACCCGGAATGGCAGGTTGGGAGCCAAAAGAGATCTCTTTCAAGAGTTTAGCGTATATTATTCAGGCTCGTATGGAAGAGATAATCGACTATGTTATGTTCCAGATTGAGAGCTCGGGTTACCTCGATAAGGTTGGTGCAGGTATTGTTTTAACCGGAGGAGGAGCTTTGTTGAAGAACCTGCCACAATTAATAAAATTACGTACAGGCCTGGATGTGAGAATTGGTTTACCTGATCGTTGCCTGGATGGTGATGTTCCGCCGTCTGCACATTTGCCTAACTACTCAACCAGTATAGGATTAATATTAAGCGCAATGGAAAGACCTAAGCGTGCTATTGTTGAACCTGAATTATTTGGCGAAGTTGAGCCGCAATGGGAAGAGTCGCAACGAAAAGTTAGCTCAAAGCGCGAGAAAGTCAAAAAAGAGAAGTCGAGCTATAAAACAGGTAACTTGTTTAGTGGCATTAAAAACGGGCTTGTTAATATTTTCGACGAGAAAGATGTTGAAATGTAGATTGTAAAACAGGACGGATATGAGTGAAGAGTTGATGAATTTTGATATACCGCAATCTGAATCTTCAATAATTAAAGTAATTGGAGTTGGTGGTGGAGGAAGTAACGCCGTCAATTACATGTATGGTCTTGGTATCAAGGATGTGAACTTTGTGGTCTGTAATACCGATGCTCAGGCATTGGAAAGTAGTCCGGTTCCGGTTAAAATCCAGTTGGGAGAATCATTAACAGAAGGTAGGGGTGCGGGTAACCGACCCGATAAAGGGCGCGAGTCAGCTATCGAAAACCTCGAAGATGTAGTTAGTGTTCTTAAGCAAAATACCAAAATGGTATTTGTGACAGCTGGTATGGGGGGCGGAACAGGTACCGGTGCGGCTCCTATTATTGCCAAAACGGCTAAGGAAATGGGAATACTGACCGTTGGTATTGTTACTATTCCATTTAAGTTTGAAGGTAAATTAAGAATTAATCAAGCATTGGATGGCATCGCCGAAATGGAGAAGAATGTCGATTCTTTGCTGATCATTAATAATGAGCGTTTGCGTGAGATGTTTGGTGATTTAAAATTATCAAACGCTTTCTCGAAGGCGGATGATGTGTTGGCAACCGCAGCCAAGGGCATTGCAGAAATAATTACCGTACATGGTTATATAAACGTCGATTTTGCCGATGTTGAAACAGTAATGAAAGATAGTGGTGTGGCCATTATGGGTTCTGCCTATGCAGAAGGTGAAAAACGAGCCCTTGATGCGATTCAGGCATCCCTGGAATCGCCATTGTTGAATAATAATGAGATTCGTGGAGCTCGTAATATTCTTTTGAATATCACCTCTGGTACTGAAGAAATTACAATGGATGAAGTGGGTGAAATAACCGACTACGTTCAGGAGGTAGTTGGAGATGACGCTTCCATTATCTGGGGTACTGGAAATGATAATGCATTGGCTAAGCAGGTGTGTGTGACAATTATTGCAACCGGATTTGTATCTGAGCAATTGATTGAGCATCGTGTAAAGAAAAGTCAGGATAAAGTAACACGTTTCTCATTGGATGAAGAAGGGGAAGTAGTAAATGTTCCGCAAGAGGAGCAAGTGATTGATTTTTCTGCGGAACAAAGTGAGGAACAGGGGCGTGTGGTGGATTTTGAAGCTGTTGAGAGAAAAAAACAGGAGCGGATTGATTCTTTTTATCAACCAGTTGTACCATTAAGCAGAAAATCAGAGGTGGATCATTACAACCCTTCTGATGATAACTTTATAGATGAGGGATTTAGCACTGCTGGTGCCAGTTACTATAAATCGCAGTTAAGCCAGGAGGAAATGGAAGATGAACGCTTTATTGAGCAGATTGAAAATGTTCCTGCCTATAAACGTCGCAAAATGCCTGTTGAAAACCAGTCTAACCGAAGGGTGAGCCAAGAGCGGAAAGTAAGTCGTTTTTCGTTATCTGATGATGCGAAAAATGGTCCGCAAATAAGTAAGGATAATCCATATTTACATGATAATGTGGATTAAT
Source organism: Bacteroidales bacterium (assembly GCA_022361295.1). Classification (GTDB taxonomy): domain Bacteria; phylum Bacteroidota; class Bacteroidia; order Bacteroidales; family Marinilabiliaceae; genus Carboxylicivirga. The sequence goes on along the minus strand of JAKSBD010000019.1, from coordinate 33,344 downwards.
AACAGAATGAATTAATAAGAAATAGTTATTCAAGATTATATATTATGAGTTTAGAGGCGCAGATTAGCAACGATATTAAAGAAGCCATGAAGGCAAAAGATCGCATTAGATTAGAAGCCTTACGTGGAGTGAAAAAAGAAATGATTGAAGCGAAGACTTCAAAAGGTGCTGCTGAAGAGTTGACAGATGCTGATGTGATGAAAATCGTTCAGAAGATGGTGAAGCAACGTAAAGATGCAGCTGAATTGTTTAAGTCTCAAAACCGTGAAGATTTAGCTGAAAAGGAATTGGAAGAGGTGGAAGCAATCAGTGTTTATTTACCAGCTCAGCTAACGAAGGAAGAATTAGAGCCAATAGTGAAAGCAATCATCGATAAGGTGGGAGCTACTTCAATGAAAGAAATGGGCAAAGTAATGGGTGTTGCCTCAAAAGAGTTAGCAGGTAAAGCTGATGGAAAAGATATTTCTGCCGTAGTAAAGCAGTTATTGGGATAATTATCCTACCCACAATATAGCAAGCCGGTGTCTGAACGATCAGATGCCGGTTTTTTATATCCGGCCCTCAATAGTGATTGTTTGAATAATGTCTGGGCCATAAGCTTTGAAGGGCCTTATTCTGATATTATAACGATTTACGTTCTGATCGAACGACGATAAGCGTTCATGTTGAACTACGGTAAGCGTTCAGGTTGAACTACGATAAGCGTTCTGACTGAACTACGGTAATGGTAAAACTCCCCCTTCGCCTATGGCACTTCCCCAAAGGGAAGATTTGATTAACAGCTTGTTTATTTGACGTATTTACTTTTCTAAAGCTGTAAATCAATGCTCCACCCGGGGAGCTGTCCAAAGGACTGAGGGGGCCGGGTATTTTCATTGTATTATCATTCATCCGGTATGGGGAGTATAGGTTGGACTGCAATGGTCTTGCATGAGAACGACACTAGTGTATATGTAAAAACGATTTGTCAAATTTTATCTGCAATTGCCAAAAGCATTATCCAAAGATAAAACGAATTGAAATAGATAAATTGCTTTCTAAGTTGATTGGGCGATTTGGCCTTGGTGGTTTCAATGGTGCTTCTGATGATCCATATTATCATCATTATACTTGAAATAAAGGCTATCCAGCTTGTTGTTTCTTTTGTAATGATATCGAGTATAGGCAGGAATAAAGCAGAGATAAAGGTGGCAATAAACCATATTAGATTAATTCGCACTACCTGGCTGTTTGATAAGTGATCGGTGATTACAGGAAATCCTGCGCTTTTATATTGGTTTTTATACTTTAACACCAGGAGCCAAAAGTGAGGCATTTGTCCTAAAAAGAAGAAGAATGCTATAAAGTGGATGCGAAAATCAAGAGCAGACCCCCCTGCAGCGCACCATCCGGCAATAGGAGGTATAGCACCAACAACAGCACCCGGAAAAACTGAGAATGCAGTTCTGGTTTTGAGGGGTGTATAAATGAGATTATACCAGACGACACCTGCCCACCCCCAGATAACTGCTGAAAGATTGAATGTTAATAGAATCGAGGTTCCAATGATCCAAAACAGCACAATCATCAATAAGGCCTTTCGCTTGCTGAAGTTGCCAAGTGGAAGGGGGCGGTTTTGAGTCCGTTGCATAAGCTTGTCTCTGTTTTGCTCCTGAAATTGATTGAGAGCCGAAGCGCCTGCCGACATAAAGAATATTCCTGTTGCGGCAAGTATGCCATTCCAGCCTGGCTGTCCTGTGAATAAAACAAAAGCTATATAGCAGCTTAGTGCAATTGGAAGTGAAATGCTGAATTTTCCAAAAGTGGCAATATTCTTAAAGTCTTTTCTCATTGTCCTGATAGGTATCTGAAATATTCAAGTAATTGTTGAAACTCATCTTCTGTCACCTGGTCTTTGTATGATAGCATAAGGCCTTTTTCATAACCCTTTACAATTTCGGCATTGGGGTCGTAAATAGAGCGACGGATATAATCTTCATCGGCCATCATTTCTATTTCCTCACCTTCTTTAATAACGGTTCGCATACGCCCTAGTATATTCTTGTACGAAGGACCTACCAATTTGCTTCCGTCTGCTGTATGACAGGCATTGCAGCCGTATTTTCGAGTTACGCTTATTCCAGCTTGTCTGGAGTCAACTTCTATATTGTTATTGACAAGAGCTGTTGAGTCGATTTTAGTCATCTCATCGAATTCGGCCGCAGGAATAACCTTAACTATTGAAGTCATAAATGAATGGCGTAACCCACAGTATTCGGCACAATATATGTCGTATTCGCCCTCTTTCCCTGATTCAAACCAGATGTTAGCTTCCTTGCCGGGTACCATGTCTTGTTTGACTCTGAATGAAGGTATATATAAACTATGCAGAACATCTAGTGCCACCAAATCAAGTTTTACAGGCTTATTTATCGGTACGTATAAGGTGTCTGTGATTAAGCCGTTTTCATACTGAAAGGTGAAGCTCCACATTCTGGCAATAGTTTTAATGGGAATGGCATCATCAGGTACATCCTGTTGATTTCTCCAGCCCGACCATCCATAATAAAACATGGATAAAACCAATATGGTAGGGATAACGGTCCATATTATTTCAAGTGTGTTACTGCCTTCGATATGGCTTGCTTCTGCATTTTTACTTTTGCGGTATTTTAATATATAGTAAACCATAAAGGCGGTTATTCCAATCAGGAATAAAATGGATATGCCAAAGATGTAAACAAAAGCAGAATCGACCTGAGAGACGAAGTTTGAGGCGTTATTTGTCATTTGTTCATTCATAGCTATCTGAAATTATAATCGAGGAAAGTAATAAAAAGAACAAGGGCTATTAATACAAATACAGCAGTTACTAATATTTGAAGAAGCTTGTTGTCAAACTTTAAATGCATAAAAAAAACCAATACAAGTACGGACTTAATACAAGCCAGGAATATTGCTGTAAATACCGTTAAATTGGCCAGTTCAATGTAGGTAACACCCACCGAAATGAGAGTCAGCAGAATTAAGCCTGATAAAACAATCAGGTAAAGTCTGTAGGGTACAATATGTTCGATTTTGTGATTGTTCATGGCGCATTGCTTTTAAGTGATGAGATAGAATAAAGGGAACAGGAATATCCATATTAAATCAACAAGGTGCCAATAGAGCCCTGAGTTATCTAATAATACCGGATTTTCATGAGTGAGGGTATTGTTATTGACCCGATAACAAACTATCGTTATCAACACAAAGCCAACAATGATGTGCAAGGCATGCAGGCCAGTCATAAAGAAATAGAGGCTGAAGAATAATGTATCTCCATGGCCAAGGCGCAATAAGTCTTCGCTTCCCGGAAAAATGCCGTGTTCAAACTTTCCTTTCCATTCAAAATATTTATTGGTCATAAACATAAATGCAATAAATAACGTGATTAGTAAGAGAAGTATGGTGAACTGTTTGTTTTTTAGACGTATGGCAGTGCTGGCCATGGCCATAGTGGCACTGCTTATTAATAGAATGACGGTATTGACTGTTCCGACAGTTACACTCAGCTCCTCGGCAGCCAGATGAAAGGCAACCGGATTGAGGTAGCGATAAATGCCATAGACGATAAAAAGGCCTGCAAAAAGGAGAAGCTCAGTAAAAATGAATAACCACATTCCTAACTTGGAAGCTTCGTCGTCCCGATGTATATGTGCTATGTTATTCATGATTCTCTGTTTTTGCGGTAATCATATGGGCCTCTCTCAACAACAGGTATTTCCTCAAAGTTTTCAAGTGAAGGAGGTGAGTCAACAGTCCATTCAAGGGTACGGCCACCCCATGGATTTTTTGTAGCCTTTTTACCATTGTAGGCGGCGTTTACCAGATTGTAAATGATGATGATTAATCCGAGCAATAATACCCACGAGCCAATTGTTGAAACGATATTGGGGCCATGGAAGCGTTCTACGTAATCATAGTATCGGCGTGGCATACCGGTTACACCTAAAAAGAACATTGGTAAATAAAGTGTGCAAAAACCAATAAAGAAAATAATCCAGCCCGATGTGGCCAGTTTACTGTTATACATCCGGCCCCAGATTTTTGGAAACCAATAATGAATGGCACCCATAAAGGCAAAGCCTACGCCACCAAATACAATAAAGTGAAAGTGTGCAACTACAAAAGCTGTGTCGTGCAGATGAACATTCGTAGCGAGTGCTCCAAGTGCCAGGCCGGATAAGCCTCCAATCATAAAAACAAACAGGAATGATGCAGCCCAAAAGAATGGTGTTTCTAACTGTATTGACGCTTTGTGTAAGGTTCCTACCCAGTTAAAAACCTTAATAGCACTTGGTATGGCGACGATGAAAGTTAGTAGTGAAAAAGTATATAGCGCTGTTCCGCTCATGCCCGATGTGAACATGTGGTGGCCCCATACGAAATAGCCGACAAAAGCAATGGCCAGGGTTGAGATAACTATTGCTTTGTAGCCAAAAATAGACTTGTTGGCAAATGTTGGTATAATCTCTGAGATAGCTCCCATGGCCGGTAATATCATAATGTAAACGGCAGGATGAGAATATATCCAGAAGAGGTGTTGATAAAGGATGGGATCGCCGCCCAATGCTGGATCGAAAAAGCCAATATTGAGAACTCGTTCACCAACAATCATTAATAAAGTGATGCCAACAATTGGAGTGGCAAGAATTTGAATCCAGCCTGTTCCGTATAGTGTCCATGGAAACAACGGCATTTTAAACCAGGTCATTCCTGGTGCGCGCATTCGATGAATGGTGACTATGAAATTTATTCCCGTAAGTATTGATGAGAAACCCAGTATAAACGCACCCAATACCGCAGGTAGCATGTTGGTGTTGGTTTTAAATGCGTATGGTGCATAAAATGTCCAGCCAGTATCGGGCGGGCCGCCGCCCATAAAGAGGGATGATAAGGCAATGATGGCTCCAAAAACATATATCCACCATGAGAGTAGATTCAGCTTAGGAAATGCTACGTCTTTAGCTCCGATCATAATTGGAAGTAAGAAATTTCCAAATATGGCAGGCAATCCCGGCACCACCACCAAAAATATCATTATAACACCATGTAAGGTGAAAATAGCATTGTAAGTTGCCGGGTCGATAACTGTTTTGCCTGGAGCCATCAATTCAAGCTTCATAACGATGCCTAGAAGTACACCTATCAAAAAGAAACTAACGATCGAGTAAAGATAAAGTAAGCCAATGCGTTTGTGGTCAGTTGAGAATATCCAGGCAAATATGCCTTTGTATTTGCCTTTTACTTCTCTGAAACTGCTTGTTGTATGATCTGACATATTTAGAGATTTAGGTTTTTACTGCTTTTTTGGGTTTAATAGTAAGTACTAACAATACTAAGCCTGCGATAACAATGATAAGTATCCCGGCGACCTTGGTGATGTTTAAAACATATGTCTGTCCGGCAGGATCGTAGCTGTAACAAAATTGAAGAATGCGGTTTACGGTAGGACCGGGTATGCCTTTTGAGGCTTCTATCACGGCTAATTTAAACTCAAAGGGAAGAAAATAAGTGCCATTTAAGTATCTGGTGATTTTGCCATCGGGGCTGATTAAAATTAAGCCGGCTGTGTGAATGAAGTCGTTACCGGTCTTTTTGTAACTAAACCCTGTAGCTTCTGTTAATTGAGCTACATTGCTACTGTCAGCGGTGAAGAAAAGCCAGCCTTCTTCCATGCCCTCTGCTTCGACAATCATGGAGTAATTGTTGCGTTTTTTCAGGGCAAGCTCATGATTTTCAGTGTAATCAAAGCTAATGGTAACGATCTGATAGTCCTCACTGAGTCTCATGTCAGATAAATTAACAACCTCAGTAATGCCGTCCATTAGTGGCGTGCATATACCCGGACAGCGATAATAAACAAAGTTGAGAACAGTTGGCTTGTTCTTAATGATGGAAGAAAGCAGGATGGTATCTCCCTGAATGTTAATAACACGTATGTCCTCTGGAAGATATTCATCGAGATGTTCGACAATACCAATTTTCTGATTTTGAGAATCAGCAAATGAGATTGCCAAAAATCCCAGAATAATGGATGCTAGTAAATGCTTCATAATGGCGATAATGAGTGTGATAAAGTATAAAAATACCTCATTATCTGGTAAAAGGCAATGCTATTTTAAAACTTCAATAGCAAAATGCCGCCATTAAGTAATTTTCTGTAGTAAAGAGGAGTAAGCTTATACTCCTTAGGTGTAATTTGTATCTAAGGTGTATGCTTAAAGGCTCATAACGCCCTCGATGTTAGCAATCTTACTTGTGACTTCAATGATGGCATTGGCGCTCTTCATGCTAACGCGACAGGTTACCGATACGTATTTTAGGTTTTTTGTGTGGTTGTAGGTAACTGTTCCGTGTTTTGGTAGCAGGTCAACTACCTGTTGTACTTTGCCATCGTTATTAGGAACTATAAACTTAAACATATATAGCATTGGCCATTTTTTATTTTTGGCCAGTAGTTCTTTTAACTTCTCGTAATCCTGCATCGACATATCATTAGCTTTTAAGGCTGCAAAAATAACTTAAAAAGTGGAGTGGTTAAAGTAAAAATGAATTGTTGTATCTTTAAAACAATATAAACCCAATTAAGATCACAAGATATGAGAAAACTACATGTGTTGATATTATTTCTGGCAGTGTTCGTGATGTCGCACGCTCAAAAGAACGATAAGGAAGTTGAGGCCATTAAAAACGTTATTCAGTCGGCTTATGTTGAAGGAATTCAGAATGAAGGAAATATTGATAAGATTGATGCAGGCATTCATCCCGATTTTAATTTGTTAGGTATAGGAGAGAATGGTGCGATATGGAAATTGCCAATTGCGGAATGGAAAGAGAAAGTGCTTCAGCGTAAAAAAGAAGGCAAGTTGCCCCGGGATAAGGATAATCTTATCAGTGTTAAGTTTTTATCTGTTGATGTTACAGGTACGGCTGCTGTTGCCAAATTTGAATTTTATGTTGGTGAGGAACTAAAGTATGTTGACTATATTTCTTTATATAAATTCACTGATGGTTGGAAGTTGGTAAGTAAGATCTATTATAAATTTGAGAGTTAATGTTATTGCCCTGAAACATAATGCCACATCCCTTTTTCTTTCCGAAAAAGGGATTTTTCATGAATGGCTTGTAATTGCCCGTTTTCCATGAATAAGGCTTTGAATTCAACCATGCCCTCATTGTCGTTTGTTTGTCCTTTATCAGAATTGATAATGGTCAGTCCCATCCATTTTACAGATTTGGCCCAGTTTTCTATGTCGCTTTTCTCTTTTATCGGCCGAGTGCTGATGTGATGGGTTTTCATCAGGTAATTAATGTTGGCTTGTGTAAAAGCAGTATAGCGGGATCGCATTAACTGCAATGCAGTAGGGGCATTCTGTTTGTTTTCTAAAAAAGGCTGGCAGCAATCATTATAGCTGTTACCCGAAGAGCATGGGCATTTCATATTATTTAGTTTCAATATAGTGTGGGTTTTTCATCAGGCGCTCTTCGACTGTGTCAAAGCTTTGGTGCCATTTATTTGCAAAGAAAAGAAGTTGAGGATTTTTAAGTCCGTCGGCAATTCTGTAGATAATTGCGTGGTGTGTATTTGTAATGACAATGTCGGCATCGTCCACAGCTAAAATCTTTACTTTAGTCATTGGTACACCATTGATATTGACTAGTTCCATAAGTCGTTTGGGTGTGCAGAATAAAACATCCAGACCATCGTATATCTCATCTTTCTGATACTGCAGGATGCCTTGGTCAAAGGCAACAAAGCTTCTTAGGTACGTTTTTGCTGCCAGTGATTGAAACTGCTCTTCCAGTTCAAACGCTTTTTCTCTGGTTGAAGTAATGACAATTGCTCTTGGAGCTTCTTCAAAAGGTTCTTTAAGCTGCTGAATGATACCAATTAACAGGGCGGTTGATTTTCCTGCTTTTTCAGGAGCTATTGCAAATATATCTGCTCCGGATTTTATTTTGGGTATGCTCTGGTTCTGAACTTCTCTTGGTTCTGTGTCAAAACTTAAGTCAATGATGTTTGATGCTAATTGTGGGATGAGTTTCTTTAGTTTCATGCTAATGAATGTTTCAAGTCGCAAAGATGTAGAAAAGAATACAAACAAGAATGGCCCTTTTGTAATAAAAGAGCCATTTGTAATGAAATGATAGCAAGTAATTGTACCCTGCCATGTATTGTTTTATGCGTAATAAGCAATTAGTCTTTTTCCTGCAAAGATCTCTATGTTGTTATCTGATCCTTCTTGTGCTTCAAAACTGAAACCAGGATTTTTCTTTTCTAAAAACTGATTTAACCTTTGCATTAAAATAGATGCTTTGGTGTTATTTCTTTTAGTAAGAAAGTTATCTAATGCGATTAAAAATGAAATTTGCTTATTCTTAGCATTTTTTGTTATACGAAGATTCATAGCTCACATTTTTAAAGTTAATTTTGATTAGTTTACTCTAATAATTGATTAAGGTTGCATTTTTAACAATTAATAACGTTCTATCGTTGCTTGTGTAACTGCACAATTGTAGCCTTAATCATTTGGAAATTAATTTCAATCAAAATTGAACAATAAGTGTGCCATAATTTTTCTTGGTTAATCCTTAATGTTTGAAGTGTGAAAAAAGGCACTAACCAGTAGGTTAGTACCTCTTTATAGATAGTTATTAGGAGTTTAAATTACAGGGCCTGCTTTTTCAAGTGCCTGACCTTCTGGTGTATCAGTATACTTTTTGAAGTTGTTAATAAACTTGGATGCCAAATCTTTCGCCTTAACTTCCCATTCTTTACTATCGGTATAGGTGTTTCTTGGATCCATAATTTCAGGATTCACATCATGTAATGATTTGGGTACTTCAAGATTAAAGATTGGAATATTTGTAGTTTCAGCTTCCTCGATAGAGCCATCTAATATGGCATCTATAATGGCTCTTGTGTCCTTAATGGAAATGCGCTTACCTGTGCCGTTCCATCCTGTATTGACTAAATATGCTTTCGCATCATGCTGTTCCATCTTCTTTACCAGTTCTGCTCCGTACTGCGTTGGGTGTAATGACAAGAAGGCTTCACCAAAGCATGCTGAGAATGTTGGGCGAGGTTCTGTAACGCCTAACTCTGTTCCGGCCAATTTAGCAGTAAAACCAGACAAGAAGTGATATTGTGTCTGATCAGGAGTTAGTTTCGAAACAGGTGGCATTACGCCGAATGCATCTGCAGTTAAAAAGATGACCTTGTTCGCATGTCCTGCTTTTGAAACCGGCTTTACTATGTTGTTAATATGATGGATCGGATATGATACCCTTGTGTTTTCAGTAACAGAATTGTCGGTAAAATCTATTTTACCATTTTCATCTACGGTAACATTTTCTAAAAGAGCGTCTTTTCTGATGGCATTATAGATATCAGGCTCACTCTCCTTATCAAGGTTGATTGTTTTTGCGTAACATCCGCCTTCGAAATTGAAAACACCATCGTCGTCCCAGCCGTGCTCATCGTCACCAATCAATTCTCTTTTAGGATCTGTGGAAAGTGTTGTTTTGCCTGTTCCCGATAGACCGAAGAATATGGCAACATCTCCATTTTTACCTTTGTTGGCAGAACAGTGCATTGAGGCCATGCCGTTTAGAGGTAGATAATAATTCATCATTGCAAAGATGCCTTTTTTCATTTCGCCACCATACCATGTGCCGCCGATGATTTGCATGCGCTCGCTAAGATTAAACATGGTGAACACTTCCGAGTTTAGCCCTTGTTCTTTCCAGTTTTTATTGGTTGTTTTTGAGCCATTGATGACAACAAAGTCGGGTTCGCCATAAGTAGCCAATTCGCTTTCTGATGGGCGGATAAACATGTTTTTAACGAAGTGGGCCTGCCATGCAACTTCTGTAATGAATCTGACCTTTAGCTTGCTATTGGCATTGCTTCCGCAAAATGTGTCAACAACATAAAGTTTTTTGTTGGATAAATGCTTACATACATCAGATTTTAACTGGCTCCATGTTTCCTGAGAAACTGGTTTGTTGTCGTTTTTAGAACGCTCTGTAGTCCACCAAACAGTGTCTTTAGTAACGTCGTCGTGGACGATATACTTGTCCTTGGGTGAACGGCCAGTGAATCTGCCGGTCATTACATTAATGGCTCCGGTTTCTGTTAACTGACCTTTTTCGTATCCGTCCAATTCAGGATTTAATTCATCTAAGTATAAATCTTCATAGGATGGATTGTGTATGATTGTGGGGGTGTTAACAATTCCATACTTCTTCAAGTCTACCATAGATTTTACTGCTTCCATTTTGTGTGTTGTTAATTGGGGTTACTTACAAATTGAAATTAATTTTGGTTTCTGTGTGATTTAATTGTGATAAAAGAATGTGTATATCTTCTAAAAATTAACTAAATAAAACAAATAATAACAAAATAGTACAAATAAAAATACTGAAATAGTTCTTTATTATCAGTTAATTAAGAAGTATATCAGTATGTGCTGTGAATTGATATGCTAAGATTTGTAAAATGTTATAAAATAAACAAATAAAACACCAACTATGTTTTTGTAAGTTCTGTAAGTAGCAGAAAATCAGGATAAAAAAATTATATAAAGAAAAATATGTGTAATTAATGTTTTAAACCGTAACTAAGGTGTGTTTTTTTACGGATATTTTTCTTTTAATGGAGCTTTGGGTGATTGTAAAATGCTGCATTTTAGGCATGTGTTATTTTTGGTACTTTTTATGAAGTGACGTTTTAAAAGTCCATTATAAACTAAAATGAGAGACTCAACTGATTGTTGACCGGATAGCTGCCTTCCAACTCCAGAAGCCTCTTTTTTGCATTTAGTCCTCCGGCGTAACCAACTAGTTTGCCATCGCTGCCGATAATTCGATGACAAGGTATTATGATCGATATGGCATTGGCACCGTTGGCGGAGGCGACAGCTCTGATAGCATTGTCATTTCCCAGTTTTTTAGACAGGTCAAGATAAGAATTGGTTGTTCCCCATGGAATCTCTGATAGTGCATTCCACACCTTCTTTTGGAAATCAGTGCCCGCAAGGAGTATGGGAAGTCTAAAGACCTTCAGTTCTCCTTTAAGGTATAATTCAAGTTGATGAATGGTTTCGTCAATAATCGCTGAAGGTTCTTCTATATATTCTGATGCCAATGCTGTAGTAATGCGATTATCGATTGACTTACGCATTTTCCGGTAACGCCAATCGCACAAACAGAGTTGATTGTTATGTGAGCCCAAAATCAATTCACCGTATGGGCTTTTGTAGTATTGGATGGATATGTGTGACATGATATGCAGAATATGTCTGCAATATATAAAACTAAAAGGTGCGAATTATTCTTGAGTTGAATAATTCGCACCTTGTGTATGTTGATTGAAGTTATATAACCTCAATTATAGCTTAGCAAAGAAGTCATTGCCTTTGTCGTCAACAATAATAAACGCAGGGAAGTTTTCCACACGAATTTTTCGTACTGCTTCCATTCCCAGTTCTTCAAAATCAACAACCTCTACTGATTTAATACTGTTTTTAGCTAAAATAGCAGCAGGACCACCAATTGAACCAAGGTAGAAGCCTCCGTTGTTTTTGCAGGCATCAGTTACTGCCTGAGAACGGTTACCTTTTGCTACCATAATCATTGATCCACCTTCTTTCTGGAATATATCAACATATGGATCCATACGACCTGCAGTAGTTGGACCAAAACTACCAGAAGCCATTCCTTTAGGTGTTTTTGCTGGTCCTGCATAGTATACCGGGTGGTTCTTAAAGTACTCAGGCATTGGTTTTCCTTCATCAAGCATTTGTTTGATGCGCGCGTGTGCAATATCTCTTGCCACAATTAAAGTACCCGACAGATTTAAGCGGGTTTTAATAGGGTGCTTTTTGAGTTCTTTAAGCACATCTTCCATTGGCTGATCTAAATCAATATCAATAGCCGGAGCCATGTGAGGTGCTTCTTTTGGAACAAAACGCGAAGGATTCTTTTCTAGCTCCTCAACAAAAATACCTTCTTCAGTAATTTTTGCTTTGATGTTACGGTCGGCACTACAACTAACACCCAATCCAACAGGGCAAGAGGCAGCGTGACGAGGCATTCGGATAACACGAACATCATGAACAAAGTATTTACCGCCAAATTGAGCTCCGATAGTGCTTTCCTGACAGATCTTCTGTACTTTGGCTTCCCACTCTAAATCGCGGAATGCCTGGCCTCCTTCATTGCCTTCAGTTGGCAGGTGATCAAAATATCCGGCAGACGCTTTTTTAACAGCAGCCAATGTTGCTTCCGCTGAAGTTCCACCAATCACTAAAGCAAGATGGTAAGGTGGACATGCAGAAGTGCCAAGGTCCTTGATTTTGTCCTGTACAAACTTAGTCAGGTTTTCTTCTGTTAATAAAGCTTTGGTTTGCTGATATAGGAATGTTTTGTTACCTGAACCGCCACCTTTAGTCATAAACAAGAAGTCGTATTGGTTGCCTTGTTCAGCGTAAATATCAATCTGAGCCGGTAGGTTGGAGCCTGTGTTTTTCTCTTCAAACATTGAGAATGGTACAACTTGAGAATAACGAAGGTTTCTGTCGCGATAAGTTTCGTAAACACCACGTGACAAATGCTCGGCATCATTGGCACCTGTAAAAACGTTTTCACCTTTTTTACCCAAAACAATCGCTGTTCCTGTATCCTGACATGTCGGTAATTCACCTTCGGCTGTAACAACCTGGTTCATTAACATGGTATGGGCCACAAAACGATCATTATCTGAAGACTCTTCGTCCTGAAGAATATGTGCTAATTTTTCAAGGTGTGTAGGGCGCAGGTAAAAAGATACATCTGCAAATGCTTCTTTTGATAAAAGCTCTAAGCCTTTAGGATCTACCTTCAGAATCTTTCTGCCATCCACTTCAATGGTAGAAACATAATCTTTAGTAATCAATCGATAAGGGGTTGTGTCCTTAAGGATTGGAAAAGGTTTTTGGTACTTAAAATCAGCCATAGTGTAATTTGCTTAATAAGCAAAAGTCATTAGTCGTCAGTGTGTTGATAATGATATTGGCGACTATTGGCTTAAGCAGAATTTATGTTATTGATTATTAGTTGTTGTTTTCAATAATTATGAACGATTGCAAATCTAAAACTTAATTCAACATGAATTAAAGAAATCTTGCAATAATTAGCGTTAAAAAATTTTAAAGCGATGAGCTTTGTATTCTTTGTAAGGCTACACACTTTTTCTATCTTTCTAAAATGAAAAATATTGAAAACCTAATCATCAAATTTAGTGAGTTTATTTGGGGAACTCCACTTCTTATTCTACTCCTTGGAGGAGGATTCTTTTTTATGATATATAGTAAGTTGATGCCGTTTCGGTATATTGCTCATGCAGTTGATATTCTAAGGGGCAAGTATGACGATCCCAAAGAAGCAGGTCAAATCAATCATTTTCAGGCATTATCAACGGCACTGGCAGCAACTGTTGGGATGGGTAATATCAGTGGAGTAGCGGTTGCTATAACGGCTGGAGGTCCTGGAGCTATTTTCTGGATGTGGATTAGTGCTTTGCTGGGCGTTTCAACTAAGTTTTTTACCGGTACCCTGGCGGTTATGTTTCGGGCAAAGGACGACAAAGGTGAAATACAAGGAGGGCCCATGTATATCATCACCGAAGGTTTAGGTAAGAAGTGGAAGCCAATGGCTGTTTTTTTTGCTGTCGCTGCCATGTTTGCCGTGTTTCCTGTGTTTCAAAGTAATCAACTTACACAGGTGTTCAGGGATATAGTGCTACAGCCTAATGGTGTTGAAACAGGTTTTAGTTCCGATTTGATAACGGGGATTATCATTGCACTTTCAATGTCGGTCGTAATCTTTGGAGGTATTAAGCGTATAGGAAAAGTTACTGCCAGTATTGTTCCATTTATGGTGGTGTTATATGTGGGAGTTGTGTTGTTTATTATTTTTTCTCACCCTGATCAATTACTTGATTCAATTTTATTGATTTTTAAAGATGCTTTTGATGCACAGTCAGTATTAGGTGGGGCTGTAGGTATTATTATAATAACAGGAATTAAGCGTGCTGCATTTTCAAATGAAGCGGGTATTGGTACAGCCCCTTTAGCCCATGGTGCTGCCAAAACAAATGAACCGGTGCGTGAAGGGCTGGTTGCTATGCTTGGTCCTATTGTTGATACCTTAATTGTTTGTACCATGACTGCACTTGCCATTTTAGTAACAGGTGTGTGGCAAACAAGCGACGCAGACGGCATTACACTAACGGCTTTGGCTTTTGATAAGGCTATTCCAACCTACGGGCCTTATTTGTTGATTTTATGTGTGATGTTTTTTGCCTTGTCAACATTGTTTGCATTCCCTTATTATGGTAATAAATGTTCGTCTTATCTGTTCGGTACAAAATCGAAGAATATTTATAATGTGGTAAGTGTTTTGAGTGCTATTGTGGCAGCTGTAGTTTCTATCGATGTTGTTATTGCTTTTATAGACTCTGCCTATGCGCTAATGGCATTTCCTAATATGATAGCTGCCCTGCTTTTGGCGCCACATGTAAAGCGGGCCACTATCGATTACTTTAATCGCCATAAATAAAGTTTTAGTTGTAACTTGTAACTATATGACAGATGTAAGCGTCCTATTATCTAAACATATAAACTTTAATATATGAGAAAGATTACACTGATTGCCCTAATTGTTTGCTTTGCAGGTGTTACAATAGCACAGGAAAAAGAAAAACGCAGCGTTGGTGATTTTACTGCTGTGAGTGTTTCGTCAGGTATCGATTTGTATTTAACCCAATCGGATGCAATACAACTGGAGGTCGAATGTCGTAAAGATGACCTTCATAGATTGAGAACAGAAGTAGAGGGATCTACTTTAAAAATTTATATGAAGGGAAGCAGTAGCTGGAATTGGAATAGTAAAACAGTACCAAAGGTTTATTTGTCATTCAGGCAATTGAAAAAAATAGTAGCCAGTGGTGGTTCTGATATATATGGACAAAATACAATTGAACAGGAGCATTTAAAAATTAGTACCAGCGGAGGGGCAGATATTTATGTGGAGGTTAAGACTGGGGAGCTTAAGTTGACTACTTCTGGTGGCTCAGATATTAAAATTAAAGGAACAACAGATAAGTTAATCGCATCGTCAAGCGGAGGTTCAGATATTAATGCGCGTGAGTTAAAGGCGCAAAGTGTCAAAGTAACCAGTTCGGGAGGTGCTGACGCAATTGTGTGGGCAGAAAAAGAAATAACAGCTAATGCCAGTGGAGGAAGCGATATTATTTATTACGGTAATCCTGAAATTAAGCAACTGAATGAATCAGGAGCCGGAGATATTAGTCATCGATAGTGTTAAATGATATGTAGTTGAGCCGCATCATTTTTTGGTGCGGCTTTTTTATAAACTGAGTTCGATGATCGAAATTTAACGTCGAAATCAGGTTATTATGTAGATAGTTTCAAAATAATATGTCTTCTTCATGATGTATAGGTAAAAACATTATCTTCATAAAAAAAAATAATGCGCCTATCCCTCATGTTATTTTTGCTGCTGGCAGCAATGGTTCCTGTCTGTGCACAATTACCCGATTGTCAGGTTAACAGATATCATAAACAAGTAGTGTTTCGTGAAAACAAGCTAGTCGAGTTTACTGAAGTTGAATTGCAGATTAACTCAGCGAAGGGAACCGATTATGCAGAAATAGATATTCCTTATACCAAGGGAAATAACATAAAGAAGTTAGAGGCCGGGATTTATGATTTGTCAGGTAATGAAATTCGTAGCCTTAAGAAGAAAGACATTGTTCGTTCAAACGTGTTTTCTTATGCATCGTTTCATAGTGATGATATGGAAGTGTCGTTTGAGCTAATTCACAACCGTTATCCACATATTATTAAATACAGGTATGAACAGGATACTAATGAATATTTATACATAGCTAACTGGTTTCCTCGAAGGTATAAAAAGGCGCCGGTTAAAAATGCAGCGTTAACGGTTGAGCTGCCTGCTGATTTTCCTGTTCGCTTGATTCAGCATGGACTCGACTCCGCAAAAATAGAACGTTATCAGAATAAAGTTATTTATAACTGGACAGCTAAAGATATCGACTATGTAGAGAGACAAAAATACGGTCCTAAATTGATTGAGCTGCAATCGCATGTGGTAATGATACCTGAACGTTTCAAATATGGGGTGCCGGGAAGTACTAAAAGTTGGGTGGACTTTGGGCAATGGTCAAGTGATTTAAAGCAGAATACGGACTACCTTACTGATAATGAAAAGTTGAAGGTGGAAGAATTGACGAAGGATTGTGTTAGCGATGTTGAGAAAATCAATGTTCTGTATAAGTATATGCAGGATAATACCCGTTATATTAATGTATCATTGGATATTGGTGGTTTAAAACCTGAAACAGCGGCTTATGTGTGCAGAAACAAGTATGGCGACTGCAAAGCGCTGACCAACTACATGTACACAATGCTGAAAGAAGCTGGTGTTCGTTCTCTTTATACTAAGGTATATGCAGATCGTTACCCTGTACCGATCAATAAGGAATTTCCTTCGCAGCAGTTTAATCATGTAATATTGTGTGTGCCTCAGCCCAACGATACTATTTGGCTTGAATGCACAGATAATACATCACCATTTAATTATTTAGGAGCATTTACTCAAAACAGAACAGTTCTGTTGGTCGACGGAAAGGAAAGTAAGCTGGTCAAAACACCTGCATTTAGTAATGCTGATGTTTCAACTAATTTTTCAACAAATGTGACAATTGATCAGGATGGAAGGCAGAATATATCAAGTATAGCAAAGATTAAGGGTCCGGTATTTGACTATTTGAAAGGAATGAATGATGCTTTGCCACAACGCGATAAAATAGACTATCTCGATGAGTTGGAGCTGTTTGAGCGGACCGATATTAAAGAGTTTAATATCTGGCAAGAACATCGTGATTCAACATTTCTGACACTCGAATTAAAGGCATCATTAAATAATATGGTAGAGCCGATTGGTTCGCGTGCATTAATTAAACCAATCAGGCCCTTTTACTTTAAGCTCGAAAAGCCTGAAAAGAGAACGCAGGAGCTTCGGTTCGCTTATCCTTTTAATGTTACAGATACAATACGGTATAAACTACCTGCAGCAATCGAAAGTGTTTCCGGGATAAAAAGCGAAGTAATTGAATCAGAATACGGGCATTATAAAAGGGAAATAAGTTACAAAGAAAATGAGCTTATAATAATCAGGCATATTCTTATTCAATCAGGTGTTTATTCTTTGACTAATTATGCCGGTTTATACCAGTTTGTAAGAAGTTGCAGGGCAAAAGAGCTTCAAAAGGGCATGGTGAAATATCAATAAAAACTAATCCGATACCACATGAAGCGAGCATGTAAAATTTAATTATTCAACTTCAAACACAGTGGGATGATTAAATTTTCTTGGGAGTTTCATATGGCAAATGAAAGAAAATATAATCGTATGAAAACTGTTATTCCATTATTAATTCTATTGCTTTGTGCTAGTGTAAGTACGAATGCACAGGAAACAGAATTTGGTGTCTTAAATGCATCAGATGTTGAATTGAAAGAGTGTGAGTTTGAAAAAGAAGCGCCTGCGGTTGTTATTTTTGACAAGGGTAACTCTTGGTTTGTAAGGGATGATGAAGGGTTTGTCCTGCGATTTGACCGACATGTCCGAATTAAAATATTTAACGAGGCTGCATTTGATAAAGGGGAGTTCGAAATTCCACTTTTTAAAGGAGATAGCGAAAAGGAAAGAGTAAAAGATATTAAGGGTTATACCTTTAATATTGAAGATGGACAAATCCGAAAAGTTGCTTTGGATGGTAAGAATGTTTATGCTGAAGATATTAATAAGTTCTGGTATTTAAAAAAGTTTGCCATGCCTAATGTTAAGGAAGGCTGCGTGATTGATGTATGCTATTCAGTGTTCTCTCCTTTCTATACACACTTTAAAGATTGGGAGTTTCAAACAGACATACCAACCATGTATAGCGAATACAAGGTGAATATGATTCCGTTCTATTCATACAGATATCGAATGCAGGGGGCTGGTCGAATGGATCATTTCAAAAGTTATGAGAAAAAGGGCCTTGAACGAAGCTTTGCAGGAATAATTTTTAGGGATATGGTGTATGAATTTGGTTTGAATAATGTTCCTTCGTTTAAAGATGAAAGCTTTATATCATCGCGTAATGATTACATAAAAAAGATTGATTTTCAGTTATCGGAAATTAATTATCCGTCAGGTTACAAGAAACAGTTTATGAATACATGGCCTTCATTGGCTAATGAGATGCTTGACAATACAGATTTTGGTAAATATCTGAAAAAAGCTGAAAAATGGGGGAGTAAAACACTCGCTTATATAGGCGATAAACCAGAGAAAGAACGGTTGAATGCAGTGCTGAATTATATGAAAGAAACATATAAGTGGAATGGCTATCAAGGCAAATATGCCCGTTTACCCTTTAAAGAATTTAACCAGCAGTTAACAGGTAACTCGGGAAATATTAACCTGAGTACAATTGGAGCCTTGCGAGCTGTTGGTTTAAAAGCTTCTCCTGTTATTATCAGTACGCGCGATAATGGAAAGGTAAGTGATAGCTTTCCATATTCAAACCTGTTTAATTATGTGTTGGTATTGGTTGAGGTGGATGGTAAAAAGAGTTTAGTTGATGCAACAGAAAGTATGTGTCCAAATTATTTGATTCCTTCACGCTGTATTAACGGAAAAGGTTTTATAGTTGAGGAAGATAGTGAGGATTGGGTGACTATATCAAATAGTGCTTTATCACTGGAAGAGTTCAACCTGGTAATGCAATTTGATTTGGAAGAAGGTGAGGTAAAAGGACGATGTATGTCAAAAACGACAGGCTACCTGGCTTTGGCCGAGAGAAGCGGGTATCATCATGACAAAGAAGATTTTGAAAAGGCATTTACGAGAAAAGGACTTAATATAATTGATGACATTAACGTTGTGAATTTGTACGAGAAAACAAAGCCATTTAAGTATAATTTTCATTTTACACAGTCGCTCGACCAAATTGATAATCAATTGATCGTATCGCCATTTGTTAATCTTGCCGAGAAAGATAATCCGTTTAAGCAGGAAGAACGTGTATTGCCAATTGATATGGTTTACCTGCAGGGCAATCGATATATTGCTACAATTGCAATACCTGAAGGTTATAAAGTGGATGAATTACCATCAGCGAGTAAGATCAATACTGATAATGTGGCCTTTAATTACATTGCCAAAGTTGCAGGCAACCATATTCAAATAGTTGCTGATTATAGTTTTAAGAAACAAAGTTACCCGTCATCGAGCTACAAGGAGCTAAAGAACTTTATGAATGTAGTCACTTCGAAAGTGAATTCTAAGATTATATTAACGAAAGAAGATGATGTAGTAGCGCTCTGATAAAAAGTTGGATATAAAACAAACCTGTCAGGATTTAGTATTCTGACAGGTTTAAATTTTCTGCCTTACTCTTAGAAAATTTTATAAGACTTAATTTCTCACTGTATTCTCAAAGAAGAGATAGAGGCAGTTAAGTCATGATTGTTATAAGCTATTCGGCTTCATTTAATTGCACAGTATCAGAGGTTTTTTCGAATTGTTGTTTTAAGACAATAATGCATACTGCAGCAATTACAAGAGCACCGGCTGTTACAGCTAATGCATTGGTCATTCCGCCAAATGACTCAGCAAACGACTGGTCAAGCATGGCTTCTTCATCCATAAAAAACTTTAGGAAGAAAGCACATGAATTGACAGTGGCATGTATAAGCATACTGATTGATAAGCTATGTGTACGATAATAAATCCAACCAATAAATCCACCAATTACCAATCCTGTCACAAACTGCCATGGATTAAGGTGTACAAAACCAAACAGAAAAGAAGACCAGAAGATAGCTTTGGCTGGGGAGTATCTTTTTAACATCCCGTCTAAAATAACTCCCCTGAAAATAAACTCTTCAAATACTGGGGCGGCAATTACCATCATTGCAAAAGCCCCAAAACCTTTAAGAGATGCAATCTCTTTAAACATTTCCTTAAATAAATCGGGCATTGGGATGAGACTACCAACCGGATTAACGATGCCAAACAGTAAGCCAAGAGCTCCCAAAAGGATTAAGGGCAATAGCTGAACTTGTTTTATTTTGAAAGGATAACTTTTGACACCAGTTTCGTTTTTACGTATGAGGTGGGCAATAAATCCGGCAACCGCCATCATTAGAACGTAGTAAGTCATCATGGCGTATTCTTTACCTAAAATTGGTAGTAGCACAATGTTGACAGGTGTAAATAATAGCATGCAGAGGATAACGATTCCTGTAATTCCCCAGCTTTGTGCCAGATTAGGGTAGGGCTTTGTACTGTTCATAGTTATTAAAATTATTTCCGGAACTAAAGATAATATAGTTTCACTAATGAATAGAGATAAATGGTTTAAGGTTTAGGGGATCTGCTGAAATTATTAAGAATACTTAATTCTTTATAATTCCGAGGTTCAGGGTTTAAGGTTTGGTGATCAAAATTCATAAATCTCCACGTCATAATTCATATATCCCTAACTTATCATGCTCCAGTTCATCTTTTCACTGGCTAGTTTTTTTAGCTGCTTGTTCAGTATAAAGCTTTCCTGCTTTTCCAGCAGTGGATCGTCTGCTAGAATGGCTTCAGCAACCTGACGGGCAAACTGGAGTATCTGACCGTCGCGACCCAGGTTGGCAATTTTGAGCGAAAATGGTAAGCCGGATTGTTGTGTGCCTTCCAAATCGCCCGGACCACGCAGTTTAAGGTCTGCTTCGGCAATTTCAAATCCATCCGTAGAACGTGTCATAATATCCATTCGCTTTCGTGTTTCTTCCGAAAGTTTGTAACCGGTCATTAATATACAAAAGCTTTGGTCTGCACCACGACCCACACGGCCACGTAACTGATGCAATTGTGATAAGCCAAAGCGCTCTGCACTTTCAATCACCATTACCGATGCATTAGGTACATTAACGCCTACCTCAATCACTGTGGTAGATACCAGTATTTGAGAACGATTGGCAGCAAACTCCTGCATCTCTGCATCTTTTTCAGCAGGTTTCATCTTGCCATGCACCATGCTCACTTTGTAATCGGGAAATACGCGCTGCATATATTCGTACCCTTCGGCCAGGTTTTTGAAGTCCATCTTTTCCGATTCCTCAATTAACGGATATACCACATATACCTGTCGGCCTTTATCCAGTTCATCTTTTATAAACTTATTAAGATTGTTACGTCGATTGTGAAAATAATGGGCGGTTTCAATGGGTTTGCGACCAGGCGGCAGTTCATCTATCACTGAAACATCCAAATCTCCATATATGGTCATTGCCAAAGTGCGTGGGATAGGAGTGGCCGTCATCACCAAAACATGAGGCGGCTGAGTATTTTTTTTCCATAGCTTGGCACGTTGCGCCACACCAAAACGGTGTTGTTCATCTACCACCACCAAACCAAGATTATTAAATTTAACTTTGTCTTCCAGCAGTGCATGTGTGCCTATTAGTAACTGTAAATCACCAGACTGTAAATCAGTATCTATTACTTCGCGTTCTTTCTTTTTTGAAGAACCGGTAAGCAAGGCGACTTTAATGCCAAGTCCCTCCACCATTTCACTGATTGTTTCAAAATGTTGTGTTGCTAATATTTCGGTAGGTGCCATCAGGCACGCCTGGAAGTTATTGTCCAGCGCAATAAGCATTACCATTAGTGCTACCAATGTTTTTCCTGAGCCCACATCGCCCTGCAAAAGTCGGTTCATTTGTTTGCCGGAACCCATGTCGCGACGTATCTCTTTAATAACGCGTTTTTGAGCATTGGTTAGCTCAAAAGGTATTTTTTGTGAATAGAATTCATTCAAATAATCGCCAACAGTAGGAAATAAATGTCCCCTTATTGCTTTGGTTCGTTGGTTACGTTGGCGAAGTATATTGAGCTGTATATAAAAGAGCTCTTCAAACTTGAGTCGTAACTGAGCTTTTTCCAGTAATTGTGAATTAGGAGGAAAATGAATGGCCTTAAGTGACTCATGCAGATTAAGAAACTTATACTTTTCAATAATGCTGGATGGTAAACTTTCAGGTATTTTGCCCTGGAATGACAGAAATACATTCTGCTGGAGTTTTTGAATGGCTTTGGAATTCAAAAAGCCTTTCTTCATTTTCTCGGTAGTATTGTAGAAAGCCTGAAGGGAGGATGATATTTTAACCTGTGTGTCGTTAACCTTTTCCAATTCCGGATGCACAATGTTTATCTTACCATTAAAGGCAGATGGTTTACCAAAGACAATGTATTCGGCCTCTGAATTGATACCTTCCTTAACGTATTTATGACCTTTAAACCAGACTAACTCCAAAACGCCGGTGCCATCGGAGAAGGTTGCTGTCATCCTGCTTTGTCGACCTGAACCAACGGTATTGAGAGATGTAAAACGTCCCTTAACCTGAATGTAAGGTAGTTTGGCATTGATATCTCTGATGGCGTAAAACTTGCTGCGATCGACATATTTATAAGGGAAGTAATAAAGCAAATCCTCATACGATCCTATTTTAAGCTCCTGCTTGAGCAGCTCAGCTTTTTTAGGTCCCACGCCTGGGAGATAATTGATATTTTGCATCGAAAGGTCAGACATCGCTGCAAAAATAACAATTATTAGATTTTCTTAATAGGATGCTTTGCCTTTTACCTGTAGGGTTATCGGTTTTACGTATTTATTTAATTTGTCATCAGAGAATAAATGTAAAAACATCTTAGGGTTTATATTTAAAATGAGATTAATATTGGCAAAGGTAAAGAGATGGCACAAAAAAATGATGCCTGAATAGTCAAGCATCATTTTTAATTAAGTTGTTATATTCTGTTATTTCGAACCTGAACCAGTCTGGAGTTTCTCCATTACCTGGTCAAGAGAGAAACTGGCTGCTTTTTGTCGCGGCGGATACTCCTGGAATGTCATTAAGAAATTACCAACATACGTTTGGGCAGGTACCAGAAGGAATACTCTGTCAATTAACCAATCATAGTATGTGTTAGATGTTATTGGTGCTCTTTCATACGGATCTCTTCTTAAATTAAGGATCAATGGAACACGCAGAGGGATAAATGGCTCCATCCAGGCCTGTAGTGTCGCTTCAACACGCTGTTCCATAAAAATTAGCTTCCACTCTTCATAGCGTAAAGCAGTAAGGTCACCATCATCTGAAAAATAGAATATTTCTTTTCGTGGACTAGGAACGCTTTGAGGGTTTTTTAAATGCTCAGTAAGATCATAACCATCCAAATGTACTTTGTAATCCCTGTTTAGTGCTTTTGACTCATGACCTTTCAGTAGTTTGTTTTTGATGTCATCTTCTCCAGCTGCTGCTAAGAATGTTGGTAACCAGTCCATGTGGTGAACAATCCCATTACTTACCGAACCAGGTTTAACAACGCCCGGCCATTTCACCATGCACGGTACACGCCATCCACCTTCCCAGTTGGTGTTCTTTTCGCCTCTGAATGGTGTTGCGGCTGCATCAGGCCACGTGTTATAATGAGGTCCATTGTCTGTTGAATAGTGAATAATAGTATTATCAGCAATGCCTAATTCATCAAGTAAGTCAAGGAATTGACCAATGTGCATATCGTGCTCAAGCATACCACATGTATACTCATCTGCATTGGGATATTGTTTTTTAATTTGAGCCATTTTAGCTTCGCTCACATGCGTTCTGAAGTGCATACGTGTTCCGCTCCACCATACAAACCATGGAATGCCTGCCTTTTCCTGTCTGCGTATAAAATCCAGTGCAGCAGCTACAGTTTCATCGTCTATTGATTCCATGCGCTTTTTAGTTAGAGGGCCTGTATCTTCTACCTTTCCGTCAGCTGAAGATTTAATAACACCCCGAGGGCCAAATTTTTCACGGAAGGTAGTACCGTCTGCCAGAATCATATCTCCCGGGTAGTCTTCATTTTCAGGCTCTTCCTCTGCGTTAAGGTGATATAAGTTACCAAGGAACTCATCGAAGCCATGATTGGTAGGCAGGTGTTCATCACGATCGCCAAGGTGGTTTTTACCAAACTGACCGGTTGCATAGCCTTTATCTTTAAGTAAGCCTGCGATGGTAGGATCTTCTACTTGCATGCCAAGTTCAGCACCGGGCAATCCAACTTTAGATAATCCTGTTCTGAATACACTCTGTCCCATAATAAAACTGGAGCGTCCAGCTGTACATGATTGTTCACCATAATAATCTGTGAAAATAATTCCTTCATCAGCGATGCGATCAATATTTGGGGTAGTGTATCCCATCATACCCATTGTATAAGCACTGATGTTAGAGCGGCCTACATCATCTCCCCAAATAACTAATATATTTGGTTTTTTGTTTTTTTGAGCTTGCGCAAAAGGTGCCATCATTAGTATAGCAACCAGAATCATTAAATTTTTCATGTGGCTAAAAGTTATATTAACATTGATATAGAAACGATTATGACCTAGTTTGTTCAAACGACTAAATAAGGTACGTGAAAAAATAAATGAATGTCAAGTCTGGTTTTTTAGCTCAATTGGTATTTTTAGTGTAACATAATTGAGTGTTCAGATCAGTATAAGCTTATACTATAAGCCATATTTTTAGCTTTATAATTGACTTATCTAATCTTTTAACAGACATTGTGGTTGAAAAAATCTTGTAATTTAATGATTGAGCTATGAGAAACATATTCTTATCATTGGTATTATTATTAGCAGTCGCTTCCTTACAAGCGCAAACTTTTAGCAACAAGGTGGTGGGTAAAAAGAATGTTGAAGAAATTGACAGTTTAGGCACAAGTAGTTACCCTTATTTATTACCTATTTGGGGTGAAAAAGTGACTCAAATGGGATTTGAATTGCCATATTCAGCAGGTCTAAGTGTCCAGTATGTTTGGCAGGAATCAGATATTTTAATCGATAATTTAAGAGTGGGGTTTAACAATGGTGAGCTATTTGCGTTAGATGAAATAGTTCGTTTCAGTAATGCTACTGCTATCACAAATGGTGTTAACTTCAGGCCTGATTTCTGGCTTTTCCCATTCTTAAATATATATGGTATATTCGCTAAGTCTGAAAATCAAACTGCAGTAGATTTTGGTGTATATGCACCTGGTAATTTCCAGGTGGTTGATGGAGAGCTAAACTGGGAATGGACCAGTGTTATGGAAACAGGAACCACAGCAAAGTTTGATGCTACCAGCTTTGGATTTGGATTAACGCCTACTATGGGGGTAGGAGGAGGCTTTCTGGCTTTAGATATGAATTTTACATGGACAGATATACCAGAGCTTGATAAGCCTGCTAAGATTTTTATTTTCGGTCCACGCTTAGGCAAAAATTTTCAGTTTAAAAAGCCTGAACAAAGCATTGCTGTTTGGGTAGGAGGTTTTAGAGTGAAGATGAATACAGGTACCAGTGGATCGTTATTGATTAATGAGTTAATCCCTGGTTTTGAAGATATAGTGAATAATGGTCTTGAAAAAGTTGATGAGAGGCATCAGGAGGTAGACGAATGGTGGGATAGCTTAAGTCTGGCCGAAAAGGCGCAAGAAGAGAATCGTCGTACTTATGCGACCACCAAAGCTAAACTTGGTTTGGCAGGAACAGCACTTGATGCTGCCTCACGTGCCGAATCTGTTCAGTATAACCTTGACAAACGACCAGAGAAAATGTGGAATTTTATTGTAGGAACACAATTTCAGTATAATAAGAATTTAATGTTAAGAGCTGAAACAGGATTTCTTGGGGCTCGTAAACAATTAATTTTAGGTTTACAATACCGATTTGGATTATAAAAAGAACGACCGTACACAAAACAGGTTAAAACATCTGTTATTAGCAAGTTTATTTCTTCTGTTGTCAAAAACTGCAGAAGCACAAAACAATATAGACTCTCTTATACAAAGCGGGCAGTATTTAGCTGCTTTTGAATGTCTGGCAAATTCAGATTCATTAAATGTAACTCAAAGTCTTCAAAAAGTTGACTTAGCATTGAATTATCATTTAAATTGTCAGTATTACCGTCATTTTTCGTTTGTCAATTTAAGAAAAGGTGAAAGCCTTGAGGAATTGAGAAAAGACAATGTTTATGGAGCTACTCCTGTTGAGTTGCATATAGACAGTGTCTTACTAAGATTATATGATGAAAATCCTGAGGATTATCGAATTTCAAAGATTCTGGGAGATTTCTACAATCGAGTTTATTACGATTTTGGTGATAGTTGGGGCGAACGATCTGAAGCTCTGCTCGAAAAGAGTAACAGTTATTACTTGCAGGCCTTTGAAAATGGTATCGTCGATTATTACAGTTTATATGCGCTGGGCTATTATCAGTCACTTTTTCAAAATTATTTTGAGGCCCAGAACTGGTTTTTAAAATCATTAAGCCTGAATCCTGATGTGGCATTAACAAACTATAGCCTGGCAGTTACTTATTTGTTCGATGGTTTGCCTCAAAAAGGAATCAGTTATAGTGAAAGAGCCTATGAGCTTTATACTGATTCCATTAGCAAGTCAGATGCAGCAAGAATTGCAGGTATTTTACATTTGAAGAACCAACAGCTTATTCAAGCCAATGATTTTTTTCTAAAAGCTGATATGCTGAATCCAAATTATAAACCCAATCAGATGTATTTATTAAAATCATCCTTACTAATGGGTAATGATTCAATTTGTGAAAACTTAGGTCGCGATATTTTAGTAAGTTCACCGTATTCACCGGAAGTGCCGGAAGAATTTAACACTCTTTTTTTACAAGAGGATAGGGTGACGCTTTTATGTACTATTTATGATGAGGTTCTGATCAAACTGCTTGGCAATCATGAAGCATGTGGCAATATTCGCTTTCACTATGGAAAATTACTGTATAAAACCGGTGAAAAACGAAAAGCAAAAAACATGATTAAGCTATCGAAAAGAGATTTTGAGAAAGTATTTGAGATGGATCATCAGGTTTTTGATGCAATCGAGCAAACCCTTGACAGACTTTGATTAGCGTGAGTAAAAGTTGCGAATTAGTGTGGTTTAAATTCAAAAGACGATAAGTATCATTAATTTTTAATTATTTTATACAAAAAAAAACATTTTAGCTATTGAACTCTCAAATAAAATGATAGTTTTACATCGGTTTAAAAATAACCGTAGCCAATGGTGCCATTGGTTTACCTGCAACGGGAGGTAAAATTTTTTCGCATTATATAGTGCGATAATATCTGAGAGATGCAATTAGAATTTGTCGTAATTCTTAAATTTTCCACTAAGCCTCTCTCAGATTTTTTTATTCGTCAAATCCTGGTCTGACAAAAGCGCGTGCATCAGGTATAAACTTTTCCAGTTCAGTTCTTAATTTCGATAAATGCCTTAACAGGTTTAATATACTGTCTTCTTTATTGGGGATATGGTTCATAATATTTTCCCAGGCACTTACACATTCATCAATAGCAATTAACGCAATTTTAGCTGAGCCTTTGGCGTCATAATGCTCACAGTCATTTTGATTCTTGATGGTCATGCCGTTAACTGCTCTGTTTACTTTGGCTGGGATGAAAAGTTGGAACCAGGTAATGGTTTCCGTGTCTTTCTCTATGTCAGAGTTTGTGTTGGTTACAATTCGGCTTTCTAATTCCATCTGGTTTGACTCCAGCCACCTTTTAACTTTTTCGGCATATGATTCTGCTTGTTTTTCCAGATCATGTTTTGGGCTGGGTGTGAAATCCAAATCATCCATTTCAGATATGGCATCATCAATATTTATGCCCTGCCTGGTCAGCTCTTCTTCCAGAATCTCAGTAGTGGCTTTAAATATTACTTTAAGCTGTTTTTCGCATTCTTTCTGGTCATTTTGTTGAATGTTGTCGAGCTCAGAGTTCAAAGCGTACGAACTGCATTTGTCAGTAAAAGAACAGCTTTTGCAACGACCATCGCAATAGTTGTGAATACCTGTAATGAAATGGTCGGCCCTTGGCTCTTTCATTTTAGTTTTTACCCGTTCTATCTCTTCGCGCAATGACGCATCTTCTTCCTCTTCAGAATAGCTAGGAATAAGATTGTTAAAATCTATTTGACCTTTGTTTAAATGGTGATCACAGTCTGTATCGCTTTTAAAGCTTTGGCAAACATTACAATGTCCCGGAAATGGACATTTGTTTTCGTCGAACTTACATGTTTCAATTTGAACAATACCTTGTTGACAAAATACATGTTTAGAGCTCCAGTGATCAACTATAAATTCATATTTAACAGTGTCGGTAACATTCTCAGGAAACATAAACTCCCAGTTGTAGGAAAGTAATAGTTTTTCGATTGCTTGCAGAAGTATAGATACTTGCGAGTCAGATAGTTTATCTGTTGAAGGGAAATTGAACTTATCAATGCCTACAACAGATGAAATCTTCTCAGGTTTACCTTGCAGGAATTCCTCTGCAAAATGTGACTCCATTTCTATTTCATGGTTGCCATCTTTTACAGCTTTATTTTCAGCCTCCTCTAAAAGTTCTAATAATTGTTGGATGTATGTATTCATTCAGGATGTCTTCTTCTCAAATTACTACTAGCTAAACAACTCCTATATGAAAGTGTTTAATGCAGGATAAAAAGAAGTGTACTTAATCGATGATCTCAAGCAATGAAACATCAAAAATTGTAAGGGCATAGGGGCCAATTCTTGCGCCAGATCCTTTTTTGCCCCAACCCAGTTCTGATGGAATGTAAAACTTATATCTGCTCCCCACAGACATCATCTGTAAGCCTTCTGAATAGCCTTCAATGGTCTCCTCTAAATTAAATTCAAGAGGAGTGGCATCTTTGTAGGTATCGTCCAGTATTTTTCCACCCAGTAGCATGGCTCGCTGATGAACCTTAACTTTTGAATCTGAATCTGGCTTTATACCAGATGTCTCCTTAATTATTTCATATTGTAAACCCGATGCAGTTTCAAAAATGGCTTCTTTACTTCTGTTTTGTGTTAAAAACTCTTCTGACTTTTTACGATTTTGACCTGCAGAACCACTATTTTGTTTTTTACCTTTGCCTTTTCCCATTTAATATATAGTTTGGCGCAAAGATAAGTGCTTTCTATAATTGAATTAAAATGGGCTGTCATATACTTTCAAATAGTTGCTTCAAATGAATTTATTTCAAATTAAAAGTTATTTAAAATATCGTCTTAACGCACGTTATAAAAAAGGCTACGGTTTGCATAGTCCATTTGCGTTTAATCTGGTTCGCGAAGTTTTTTACGGTAATGAGAAATATTATGCTTTTGATGAGATTAACGACTATCGGAAGAAGCTAAAACAATCAAATATTAAAATAGAACCAATTGATTACGGAGCTGGAAGTGTTGCCTTTAATAATAGGGAAAGGCATGTGTCTGATATGGTTGGCAAATCTTCAATTCCTTGTAAATACGGCGAATTGATGTTTCGGTTATTACAGGAGATTAAACCTAAAACAATTTTAGAACTCGGTACTTCAATAGGTCTAAGTTCACTCTATTTTTCATTAGCTGATAAGCGAAGAAAAGTTTATACTATTGAAGGATGTGAAAATACAGCACAGGTTGCAAAGAATACGTTTGAGGAGATGCATTGCGACAATGTTAATCAGATCGTTGGACAATTTCAGGATGTTTTACCTGAACTATGTTCTCAACTTGAAGAAATTGACTTTGTGTTTTTCGATGGTCACCATGAAAAGAATGCCACCCTTAATTATTTTAATAACTGTTTGCCATATGCTGTAAATAACTCCGTTTTTGTTTTTGATGATATTCACTGGTCAAAAGGAATGGAAGAGGCCTGGGAAATTATTTGCTCTCATCCAAAGGTGACTGTTTCAATGGATTTATTTCAGTTGGGAATAGTATTTTTCAGGCAAGAATGTCAAAAGCAGCATTTCATTGTACGATATTAACTTTTAATCATTGCTTAAAAAGTTATATTTGTAATAATTAAGCTTAATACCTAACAACTTAAAAATCTTGAACTGATGAGTGATCAAGTAATTGAGATTAATGAAATTAAAAAATTCTACCAGGTAGGAACTGAAGTAGTGAAGGCTCTTCAGGGGGTATCATTGACAATTGATAAAGGGGAGTATGTAGCCATAATGGGGCCATCAGGTTCAGGAAAGTCGACTCTGATGAATATTATCGGTGCTCTGGATACTCCTACAGGTGGACGATATATATTAAATGGAACAGATGTTAGCCATTTAACAGATGATAACCTGGCTGAAATAAGAAATAAGGAAATTGGTTTTGTTTTTCAAACATTTAATCTGTTGCCTCGTTATTCAGGACTTGAAAATGCCATGCTCCCATTAATCTATGCGGGTATATCGAAAAATGAGAGGCTTGCACGCGGAAAATCTGTGATGGAAAGTGTTGGGTTGACCGATAGGATGCATCACAGACCAAATGAAATGTCAGGGGGCCAGAGGCAACGGGTAGCTGTAGCGCGTGCTTTGATCAATGATCCATCTATTATACTGGCTGATGAGCCAACGGGGAATCTTGATTCAAAAACATCGGTTGATATCATGCGACTTTTTGATGAAATTCATCAGCAGGGTAATACGATAATTTTGGTTACACACGAAGAGGATATCGCACAACATGCACATCGTATTATTCGTTTGCGCGATGGGCTTATTGAATCAGACTTAGTGAATGAAAATGTAATGGCCTTGTAGATAGGTAATATCCTCAATGTTTTATTGAGTATTGATGAAAACTTTTTAAACCCCGATTAGTTAACATTAATCAAACATTTTAACAGTTGAAGAAATTCCATTGAATACGAAGTTGTTGGATTGGATTTTTTTTTTATATTCGCAGATAACTAAAACAAGAAAGAACACAATTTTATTAATGTTAAATTGAGTTGCTATGTATTGGACACTCGAACTTGCCTCTAAACTGGAAGATGCGCCATGGCCGGCATCAAAGGATGAATTGATTGATTTTGCAATTCGTTCAGGTGCACCTCTCGAAGTAATCGAGAATCTGCAAGAAATAGAGGATGAAGGGGAAGTTTTTGAAAGTATCGAGGATATCTGGCCAGATTATCCAAGTAAGGAAGACTTCTTTTTCAATGAAGACGAATATTAAGAGAGCAAAAAAAAAGGGGCGAAAGCCCCTTTTTTTATTATCTAATTTTCTGAGTCACCAAATTGATAATCATCATAATCATCTTGCAGGGCATCCATTTTAGGCATTTCAACGTGTCTGAAAATATCAAACCTGTTTTTAGGCCGTATTGATTCAAGCCAAATGAAACCTTTCAGCTTCACGTCATCATCGGGTAGTATGTAAGGAGGATTGAGGTTTCCGTTTGGATCTGTTTTTAATGTAATCCCTGTAATTTGCCTTTTTTTAAGAAATAAGGTTAAAGAGCTGCTTTCAGCGCGGTTTACCCCAATAACAGCTTCTCTGTCTTTAGGGTAATAAATGGTTTGTCCGTTACCATCCACGTCAATGCGATATAGCTCATTGTTTTTAATATAACCCGTCATGTTTCTCCCCTTGATCTGATTGAAACTTAGGCTGTCTTCCGGTGCAATTATAAAAGCTGAATTGTTAAGCTCGGCCTTGTATAATGCGTTATTTCGACTAAATAATTTAATGGTCTGCGCAGTCATTTGATTACCTTGTGCCCATATAACTGGTGTATTGTAAAAGGTATTAGTCGAATCACGCATGTCGTAAACCATAGAGTCGCATCTTCCTTGCATATTTGGCCTGAAGAATTTCACATTGTAATAGGCTTTAACCAATCTGCTTTGTTCTTCTGGCAATGGTATAGCCTGCAGGGTATCGGCATGGAGATAAAGTGTGTCATTCTGATAAATCTGAAGTAACTGTGCCTTTTTAGTAGCTAAAGCATATTGTGTTAATTCGTTGTAGAAGCCATAGTCACCGGTAATTATCATGTTGTTGGTTGTGTCATGTAACTCAAAGTTTTGGTGAGCTTCACCTAATCCTTTACGGCGATTATAATAAATTGTATCTCCTTTAAGCAGGTTTTCTTTACCCTGAACATAGCTTTGTGTATCCCCTTTAAAAAGTTGAGCTTTATCATTCATGGTGTCATAAGCGCCATTTTCACTATAGATTAAGTTCTCTTCGCTATGTATAAAGGTGGGGCCCAGTATGCTGGCAACCTCGGTAATCGTGTGATATTTAAGTGTATCTGAAAAAATAGTATACCTTGGGTTATGGACTACAACAGAATCTTTAAAGTGAACCTCGTTCAAATCAGGATAATAATACCCTAAATCGCTAATAAGTTTATTATCGCCACTTAGTACTTCACCGCCATTAAAATAGTATCCAAAATTATTGACGCGATCGTAGTCAAGAAATTCTGTTAATACGGTAATATCCTTCTTTTGAATGCGAACGTTTTCCCTAACCCGGGCAATTCCTTCATTACTGTTATAGGTCAGGTAATCTCCATAAAGATGAATAGAATCATTTTGTATGATATGGATATTATTAAATGCTTCGATAAACGTTGAGTCATTGTAATTGTGATGATAGGCACTGTCGCAATACATCAATGTGTTCTGATGTTTTAATTCTACATTTCCGGTTAACAGTAAAACGTTTTTGCCTAAATCTGGTCTTCCACCTCCCCAGTCTGAATTTTCGATTGTTACTCTGCCTTTCTCCTGAGCACTTAAATTGAAATTAAATCCAAGTGTAATTAATACAAGTAGTATAGATAAAAATCTTATCTGCATTCTGTCTGATATTATTTGAAGGGTGTAAAGTTGCTAAAAATTATGCGTTATTTAAAGTTGTGTCCTTTGTGATCATTGATTTATAGAATGTTTTTATTTCTGCATTCACTTATATATAGACCATTATTTAATGACATACACGTAATTATGAATTAATAATAAATGAGGAAATATTGAGTTTGAGGCATTTTTAAAGGGTCTATAATAAGATTCTTACGCAAAGCCTGCTTAGCGAGAACTATTTTTCCTTTTAGGCAGGCCCTTTTTTTATACCCACTCCCCATCACTCTCCATTCATTGACACAGTAAACCCAATTTAAACACATAATAAACACATAGCAAATACATATTAAATTCAATTTGAATCGAATTTAATTCGAGTTTGGTTTGAGTTTGGTTTGAGTTTGGTCTGAGTTTAATTCGAAGAAAGTACCAGGCGATTGCCTCTTAAAATACAATTGGTATTACT
>JAKSBD010000050.1 GCA_022361295.1 Bacteroidales bacterium | reverse complement strand
TAATTCCAACTGTTGATAAGCCAATAATTACTTCGAGCTGCTGATCATCTTCCATATCAAAACTTAAGAGATATCTTGGAGCCTTTTCTTCATTGGAGCCAGGAGCTTCCAGTGATTCTTTTCGCTTTATCGCTTTATTAAACCTGATAACGTAAAACAGATCTCTATGTGTCCAAACACTGGCTTTTCGGTAACCGGTCAGCGTATAGTCGTCTTCAAACTGTTGTGTTGCCGACAATATATTGTCCGGTATCCCATTGATATCCCACGAAACGCCATATTGCAAATCAATGAGCAGTTTGGCCGATTCCTTATGGTCAAAAGTATACAAATGATAGGCACCATGCTCTGTTGCCGTAAGCTCTGCTTTAACATGATGTTCATCAAGGTAAACACTATAATAGCCCGGCATGGCCATTTCGCTGGCTTTTTTGTAGGTCGATTTAGAATTAAAACGGGATGTATGGTCGATTGTATTATTACAGTAAGGCAGTAACAAAATATCAGACATGGAAGGACATCCAACACCGTTAAGGTGTGTTTGCGTAAAGCCGATAATCCATGGATCGTTGTATTGATACCCTGTAACGTGATCCATTTCGTAACCGGTATAATGCGTATTATATGACTCAGGACTTACCTGTACCATACCTAATGGAACAGTTGCCCCGGGAAAGCAATGTCCTTCGTTTTGGGTTCCTATAAACGGATCAACATACTGTGTATAATTTTTCAGAGGCATATCCACTGTACAGCCTGCTATAAATAACATGCATAAACCAAGTACAAAATACTTCATCGCTTAGATATTAAAGAAAACACCCCGTTTGATTTTATCCATACGGGGTGCCTGATTTTATTACTTATTACTTCAAGTCAACTGTGTACGTTTCGATACTATATGGTTTAATCTCCATTTTATCAACTTCGACCGGATTTTCCTCGATGATATTGGTCTGCATCAGGTTTTCAAAGCCAAAATGTGAGCTCAGGTTCACATTTGCAGCTTCTCCTTCAGTGTCGTACATACGCAGCACAATGGCATCCCCATCCTCGGCACGTTTAATGGCTGTTACTATTACATTTTCTTTATCAATACTAAAGAATTGCATGCTTTCGGATAATGTCGCTTTTGATGATTTCTCAGGATTTACAATAACTTTAAGCGGTTCATTAAACTGTTTTGATAACCTTGTACCACTAACTTCATCGGCTTTATTTGATGTTAATACATGGCTAAATGAGTGACTTCCGGCTTGTGAATACTCATTGCCCTCCCAGTGACATGAGGTACGGCTTGCTAAAAGAACATGCTGTAGTAAGTTAGCATCTCCATCTTTTGTTGGGTTAATCCAGTCGGCTGCAGCTACTGACGAACTCAAGGTCACTACCATCTCCTCATCTTCTGCCGAAATCCAGTCCATAATAGCACGAGGATGTACATCTTTACACAATGCTGTATAACGTTCGCCGGCTGAGTTAATTTCATCTTTCCCAACTTCAACAGTTCCAAACGGAACCTCGTGTTTGATTGTAGAGTTATTAAATGCAACCGGATAAGCTGTACGGAATTCGCGATACAGTTCACCATCCCAGTTTAATAATTGATTATCAAACTGAATGCGTTTTAACTGATGATAAATCGTTACTTTTTGCTCCACCCTGGCATGACGAATTTGTTGTACCAACTTGTAGCTTGTAAAAACATCGCCCGACTCTACTAATTTCCATTCAGGATTATGCAAGCCAACCTGATCAAAATTTCGCATAAATGGTTGCTGTACATCCCCAAACTCTCCTGCACCGTTACCTTCTGATTGCAAAGTAAATATCTCCCCAACTTTAAACTGGTTAGTTGTAAACAAGTCCTTTTTCAATTCCTTGTCATATACCTGCTCAATGCCTCCTTTTGTGAAGCTTACTTTGTAATAGTCATTTTCGTAAACAGCCGACATTCGTGCATTGTCAGTTTGTTCATTGCTCTTCATCTCAGGTTTCACATAGTAAGTTTTGTAACCCACTGAAGGAATGTTTTCAGCAATAAAAACAATTTCTGCATGCTTGATACTTCCATCATCATATTTGCTGACATCGGTAATTTGAGACGGCACTTGCTTTTTATCTGCCCCTATAACACTTAATCCCTGTGCTTTTCCTTTAGGCAGGTTCAAACGAAACGTTACCGGATCAGTACGTTGCCAGGAAAGGCTATTAAACAAAACAACAGGTATTCCTTTTTTCTCGTGAGTTTTAATACGTTGTGCAATAAAAGTAGTGGCATCATCCAATAATTTTTCACCAATCACCTGAGATTCTACCAGGCTCTCTTTAAATAAATTATCGGTAACATCACCATCATGACCTCCCCAGCCGTGGTCGGGATAAATTTTGGCTTGCCATCCCTTGTCGAGTTGCTGATAAGGATAAGGCATTTTTTCTTCATCCAGCACTGAGGCGATGGTTAAGAATTTTTCGGCAGCAGGCAATAATTTAGATGCCTTACGGCTGGCTGTTAGTGCATCATGGTGAGCAGGTCCGTGAATGTACACCCACACATTCGGGCGTTCGCCCCAAATGGTATCTACCGAAGTGGCATGCTGTTCTGCCAATGGCATGTACTCATCTACGGTCATCAGCTCCATGTTGGGCAGATAAATATTTTTCTCGTTATGCTCTTCGTCAATAACTGTTTCAGTATTGTTCCATTTCTCAATATAGTCGGAGTAATCAATGGCCGGCAGCATGTCCTGACTTGATAATAAAGGTGTTTGTGTTTCACCACCTTCAAAATATTGACTCCACCAAACAACCTGCTCAGCACCGTATTTAATCTTTTCATCAATGTCTTTCGACAAATGAATCAGATCTTCACCATAATGACCCGGAGAGTAAGTAAAAACCGAACTACCATCAGGGCTTGC
>JAKSBD010000672.1 GCA_022361295.1 Bacteroidales bacterium | reverse complement strand
GTGGTTTATATAGTTTTGGTCTTCATTTCTGTGTAACTCCGTGCCTTCAGTGGTTTATATAGTTTTGGTATACATTCCGTGTAATCCGTGTAATCTGTGGTTAATATAGTTTTGGTCTTCGTTTCTGTGTAATTCCGTGCCATCCGCAGTTTAATAAAATCATCATTAATCAGCATAATAGGTCAAGTCTTACCGCTCTGATTAAGCGATCTTTACATTGAATAATCAGTGTAACCAAAATAAAAGTACTATGAAAAAATTATCTACTACAATTACATTATTACTATTGGCGTTAATTGGTTTTGCGCAAACAACGGTTGTGGATTTTGAGAATCCTGCCCACTATACTTACGCCGCCTGGGATGGAACGGCAGAGGTGGTTGATAACCCTTTAAGTGACGGTCTTAATGCATCTGCTAAAGTAGGCAAATACATTATCCCTGCCGGTAAGCCATGGGCCAATGCAGCAGTTGTTATTCTTAATAATCCCTTAAACTATAAAGATCTGGGCTCTTTGCAATTTTTAGTAATGGCCCCTTCAGCAACCAAATTATATGCAAAACTTGAATTAGATGGTGTAGGAGGTGTGGCACAAGGTGAGGTATACCCCGTTTCTGAATCAGGGTGGCAGATGGTGTCCATTAACTTCTCTGCCTTCGATGGTGTTGATACAGAGACAGCTACTTTTGATAAGTTTGTATTCTTTTTTAATGTTGATGATAATATTGGTGGCGAAGAGTGGTACTTTGATAATATTTCAATAGTTGAAAAGCTTGATGAGCCTGTAGCACCAACTAATCTGCAGATAAGTAATATAACCGCTACAGAGTTTACCTTAACATGGGATAATGACCCCAATGCTGTTGATGGTACCAATATATTTATTGCCGAGCCATCAGAAGGTACGGGCGATGTGTATATAACAACGGTTGGAGCAGGAGTAAATTCATATACCTACACAGGTACATATGGTGCAATAACCATTGATGCGGATGGCGTATACACAGCCAAGTTGCAGGCTTTACCTGATAATGACCATTCTGCCTATGCAGATGTAGCTGTTGACATGACTTCACTTGCAACTGCCCTGGGTGATGGTCAGACCGCTGCTCAGCTTACTGTTTATCCTAATCCGGTAATTAACGAGTTGAATATTAACTCTGAAGGAGCTAAGTGTAATCGCGTGCAGGTTTACAACTCCACCGGACAGCTTGTAAAATGCCTTGATCACACATCTGATATTAAGCTAATTCCTTTTACTGACATGGCTCAGGGTGTTTATTTTGTGCAGATCAGGCTGACTGATAGTACGGTAATCACCAAAAAAATAATAAAACGCAAATAGGGTTATTGGACTTGTATTCGGTGTCTAAACTGAATCTGGGCCATTGGCTTTTGTTAGTTGCCCCGGCAGTTGTCTGTCGGGGTTTTTCTAATGCATATAGCTGGTTTAAAGGTATTGCAGTAGTATGAGGAGCAATAGGATTCGGTATTCCTGAATTCTTTGATCGTCATTCCGTATGCTTTCTTAAAAGTTTTTGCCAAATGGCTGCTGTCTGTAAAATTCATTTGCCAGGCTATCTCTTTTAAACTTAAGTCGGTATGCCTTATTTTTGTTTCTACAATCTTAAGCTTCGATTTTAGTATGTAATCTCCCAGGCTTATGCCGGCCTGCTTTTTAAAGTATTCAGAGAAGTAGGATTTTGAAATGCCAAACTGGTTGGCCAGGTATATTAAACGAGTTTTATCACTATCCAGCAAATGAGTATTTATATAACGAAGTATCTCACCAAACCTGTTATCCGTCTCATTGGCCTTATTGACATACCTGTTTTCAATGCTGCGGGCCAGTATATTCAGTATGGAGGCAATGGAGCCTGAGATGATAGAATGGGAGTAGTTGTCTGCCCGTAAATACTCCTGGTAGATGGATTTGATATTGTTAATGATAAACTGCCGCTCCTGTTCTGTCGCTATTATATCGCCGGGTACCTTGTTGTAGTTGGCAATAACATAGGCAATCTTATCAAACCAGGCATTGTAGTTGGTTAAACCATCTTTTTGTAAGAAAAAATGATCGGTAAACCTGATAAAAAAGAATTTTGTCGGACTCGTAATTTTAAACGAATGACAATCAAGGGGAGGCAAGAAAAAGATGTTTCCTTCATGATATTCAAATTCATGATGATTAATACACTGCCTGCCGTTGCCTTTTTCAATATATACTATCTCGAAGAAGTTGTTTTTGTACGGTCTTTTAATCCAGGTGTCCAATTCTTCTATATGAATCTCCAATAATTTGTCGATTGATTCTGTTTTCATTGTAGTATTATTGGTTTATTATCATTATTTGAGCTCAAAAATAGATAAGATCATTCTAAAAAGGTAATATTATCGGATTATTTTCATGATAATCCAACAATAGTACAATTAATGCCAATTTAAGTACAATACCTGTCAGTGTCGTGCTCAATATCTTTGTAACACAATTTTAAGAAAGCTATTATTCATTTTAAATTTTGGTGTTATGACTTATTATTCTGTATTGGATGTTACTCCAACAAGCGACAAGTGGATTGCTGATTATCTGGAGCCTGCAAACAAACTGGTGGCTAGGCATGGTGGCAAATATCTGGCAAGAACCGCCAGTCACGAACAAATTGAAGGGGAAGTAGAGGAGGCAGCATTGCGTATTGTAATTGAATGGCCATCAAAACAAGCGGCACTCGATTTTATGAACGATCCGGGTTATGTGCCCCATTTAAAGGCTCGTACTGAAGGTTCACACAGTCACCATTATTTAATTGAAGCTAAAGACGATCTTGCATAAAATCATATCTCTTTTATTACAAATCAACAAATCAACAAATCAACAAATCAACAAATCAACAATAAATATGAACATTATAGACATAGTAAACTGGCGATATTCAACCAAAGAATTTGATTCAACAAAAAAGATATCTGACGAAGATTTTTCTAAATTAAAGACGCTTCTTCGAATGAGCCCTTCCAGCACAAACATTCAGCCATGGCATTTTATAATTGCCGGTTCCGAAGAAGGGAAAAAAAGAATAACCCAAGGCACAAAGGGATTTTATGCTTTTAATGAGCAAAAGGTACTTGACGCCTCACATGTAGTTGTTTTTTGTACCCGAACTGATGCCGATGAGGCCTATATGAAGCATCTGCTTGAAGTTGAAGATAAAGATGGCAGGTATCCCAATGAAGAGATAAAGCAGATGGTGTTTGGCGCCAGAAATATTTTTGCCAATATGCACCGCTATGATCTAAAGGATTTGCAGCACTGGATGGAGAAGCAAGTGTATATGAATATGGGTAACTTCTTACTTGGTGTTGCTGCCTTAGGTATTGATGCATTGCCAATGGAAGGGCTTGATATGAAATTAATTGATGAGGAGTTTGGCTTGCGCGAAAAGGGGTACAGCGCCGTAGGTGTTATCTCATTAGGCTATCGCAAAGAATCGGATTTCAATACCCCCGATAAAACGCCTA
Source organism: Bacteroidales bacterium (assembly GCA_022361295.1). GTDB lineage: Bacteria > Bacteroidota > Bacteroidia > Bacteroidales > Marinilabiliaceae > Carboxylicivirga. The sequence goes on along the minus strand of JAKSBD010000672.1, from coordinate 276 downwards.
AATCAAGACTGCCTGAAGAGGAAGTAATTACCTTGCTGAATTAAGGGTGTTCAACTAAATGACAAATATCGACACACGAAAAGCAAAGACAGGTACAGGCTTGTTGCTGAATTGACTTTAGTTATCAGCGGATAATACGGCTAAAAGCTCATTATGCAAGTCAATCTTCAATCTTGCGTCTAAGGTCTGATGACTTGTATCTTACGTCTTGTAAACAATGTCTTTTGTCTAAAACAGATACACATGAAAAAATATATTCTCATAACCGGAAGTACT
>JAKSBD010000732.1 GCA_022361295.1 Bacteroidales bacterium | reverse complement strand
TGGTAGATCAAACTGAGCAATTGGCCATTGATCGTGCCTGTGAGTTGTTTGGTGCTGAATATGCTAACGTACAGCCTCACTCGGGTGCTCAGGCTAATGCCGCTGTATTTTTTGCAGTATTAAAGCCAGGTGATACCTTTATGGGTCTTGACTTGGCACACGGTGGTCACTTAACACATGGTTCACCGGTAAACTTCTCAGGTGTAACTTACAACCCGGTTTGCTATCACGTTAAAGAAGATACCGGATTGGTTGATTACGATGAGATGGAAGCTATTGCCCGCGAGCACAAACCTAAAATGATTATTGCAGGTGCTTCGGCTTACTCACGTGAGTGGGATTACGCACGTATGCGTCGCTTAGCTGATGAGATTGGTGCTTTATTGCTTTGTGATATGGCGCACCCTGCCGGTTTAATCGCAAAAGGTCGCTTAAACAATCCTGTTGAGCACTGTCATATTGTAACTACTACTACTCACAAAACATTACGCGGACCTCGCGGTGGTATGATTTTAATGGGTAAAGATTACGAAAACCCATTTGGTTACAAGACTCCAAAAGGAGAAACTAAGATGATGAGTGCAGTATTAGACTTTGCTGTATTCCCGGGTCAGCAAGGCGGTCCGCTAGAGCACGTTATTGCAGCCAAAGCTGTTGCATTTGGTGAGGCTTTATCTGATGACTTTGCTACTTACGTTGACCAGGTACGTTCTAATGCTCAGGCTATGGCTGATGAGTTCATTAAGTTGGGTTACAAAATCATCTCAGGAGGAACTGACAACCACTTAATGCTAATCGACCTTCGTACTAAATTCCCTGATATTTCAGGTAAAAAAGTAGAGAACACATTAGTAAAAGCTGACATTACCATCAACAAAAACATGGTTCCATTCGATACACGTTCACCATTTGCTACATCTGGTTTCCGTGTAGGTACTTCTGCTATCACATCACGTGGTTTAAAAGAAGACGACATGCGTATTATCGTTGGTTACATTGACGAAGTTATTTCTAACATCGACAACGAAGAATCAATTGCTGAAACACGCAAAAAAGTGAATGCATTGATGGCTGATAAGCCAATGTTTGCATGGTAGAGTATAAACTCATCTTATAGCTGATGCTATTTGAATGAAGTTTAAAAAATAAAAAAAACGGAGCCGCTTTCTTTTGAGAGCGGCTTTTGTTTTTACCAGAAGACACCTTCTTAACTTAGCGAATCTTACATTACATATTTTACTAACCAGAGGTTTCAATATTAACACTGTTAAAAATTCAGAACCACAAATCTCACGAATTAACACAAATAGTTCCACCAAACTAAATCTGAATTTGAGCAATTAGAGTAATTTGTGATTGAAAAAAAAAGAATTATCAATGATTCTTTTTAGAACTATTTCCATCTGTCGCTTCGCATAATCATTAAGGTTTTTAAATGAAAACCATACATTTGCACTATGGACATCTCACTTTTAGACACAAGTTTACTTATCCTGGCCGGCCTCTTTGCCGGATTTATCAACACACTGGCCGGCAGTGGTTCGTTAATCACCTTACCCCTTCTCATGTTTTTAGGTTTATCACCCCACCAGGCGAACGCCACCAACCGGGTGGCTATCTTTTTTCAGAATGTGGTGGCGGTACGCAACTTCAAACAACAGGGTCTGATCAATTATAAAAGCAGTATGTTCCTGGTTATACCGGCTCTGGCTGGTTCTGTTGTGGGCGCTTCCATTGCTGTCAATATTAATGAGCAAATACTTAATCTTTTTATTGGCTCATTATTGTTCGTCATGTTCTTCGTTATCTTATTCAAACCCGATAAATGGGTCAAAGAGCAAGCGGGGCAGGTAAATGAGAAACCTGCCTTCTGGCAGGTTGTTATTTTCTTCTTCATCGGCTTATACGGTGGCTTTATCCAGGCGGGAGTGGGCTTCTTTTTACTGGCGGGTTTAGTACTGGGCGTTGGCTACGACCTGATAAAAGCCAATGCCATTAAGGTATTTATTGTACTGACATATACCGCCGTGGCCTTAGGCATCTTTATCTGGTCTGGTCAGGTTAATTTCCTTTACGGCATTATACTGGCTATTGGTAATGCCAGCGGTGCTTTTATTGCCTCAAAATATGCCCGCCAAATTGGTGTCAGGTATATACGCTACATTCTCTTATTGACTGTGTTTGTGGCTGGCATAAAGGTTTTGTTTTTGTAGTACAATTGCTCACAAAACATGCTAATAAATAGATAAGTGAAAAATGCTTGAACGGGCGATTGGTCATTGCTGGAAGAGAACATGTTTATCCAACTATTAAATCTATTCTTCCTCTCTAAACATGTATTCAATGACCATCTTTCAGTATTTTCACCTGATTTGACTTTAACCCGAAATATGCATTAGAAAATCTATTACACATTGAAATTACGTCAAAACAAGTCACTTTGTTGCTTCATCTCAACTCACCAGAACGGTGCTATGCCTCGCTTCGATGAAACCTTGTTTTATTGCACTTTTAATGTTCATGACGACATTCTAATACATAATCCGGGTTTAATATTCTTCGTAACAAATACTTTTGCTTTGAACTTTCTTAGATATTGCTTCGGTAATTCATTGAGACTCCTTCGGTAATTCATTGGGACTCCTTCGATATTTCTTCGGTACCGCCTCGGATCAACCTCGCTGGCAGCGAGGTTGATCCGAATAAGGTCCCTTTTTGGTACCCGGCAGGGTGCTTGTTGAATAGTGTGTCTATTGGAGTGGAACCAACTGCTTACATATATTTTATAATAACGCCTTTTAAGGTGCTTTTTAGCACTTATCTTTTTATCATGGATGTTTCTTTTTAAGAGGAAATTCTTTCGAGCGTTGCCCTTGTGTGTTGTAAATCTTGCAACTGACAATGATGCAGTGTCACTATGCATTGCAATACAGACAACTGACAATGATGCAGTGCAGAAACGTATTGTAACTCCTGTATAACGAAATGTTTTAATGTAAAAATACAATGCATGCCCTTCACATGCCAATGAGGCACTGCAAATATATTTTGTAAGGCATGCGACTGCCAATGATTCTGTGTAAAAATGCTTTGTAATGCCTGCGACATGCATTGTAACGCAGTTATCTTCATCCGCGGCAATGTGATGAACCTCCCCTCTATCAGGACTATAACTCCTTTAACTAATAAGGAAATGACCAGTCAAATATAATTCAATAACTGAGTGCTAATCCAGCTGGAAGTGATAGGTGATGGTTCCTTGCGCATAGGCATTAGCGTTTTTATCAGCGTTAAATTTTGCACGCTTGGCTGCTGCCTTGGCATTGGCCACCAACTCCCGATCCTGTGTATTGGATCCCTTCATCTGGAACTCTGCAGAAGTCACATTACCATTCCTATCCACTATAATTTTAATAACAACAATGCCTTCTTTATTGGATGTATGCTGCGGCTTGGGTAAACTACCTATTAATGAACGGCCATGCAAATCAAAACCACTTCCGGAATCACCCAATCCACTGCCACTTCTGTTTTTCGAATTAGGATCGCCTGTTACATAACCCTGGTTACCACTACCACCGGTTTCACCTTCAGATGAGCTTTCTCCACTACCTTTTCCACTAAAAGCGCCTGATACACGATTACGGGCCTCTGCTGCCTGACGCTCCTGCTCTTCTCTCTTCTTGCGCTCGGCTTCCTCACGGGCTCGTTGTTCGGCCAGCTCTTTCTGACGTTGTGCTTCTTTTTCTGTTTCTATCTGGCGCTGGCGCTCCAGTTCTTTTTGTCGCTCTATTTCTTTTTCGCGTTCAATACGCTCTTGTTCTTCGCGCTGCTGACGCTCCTTTTCCAAACGATCTTTCTCTTCCTGTTCTTTTTTCTTTTGTTCGGCCGATTTAACAACAGGCGCTTCATCAAAATCCTGAGTTTTAACCTCGTCCTCAGGTTCGGGTTCTGCTGTTTTAGGCTCAGGTAGTTTTTCTACTTTAGGAGGCGGTGGTGTATTTTGCTGCTCAACGGGTTTAGCCTGCGATTGCTTGGGTTCAACCTCTCCTTGTCCCAATACCGTATCACCAAAATTAACCAGTATACCCTCTTCTTCCTGTGGCAAAGTTGATAAGCCAAAGAATATCAACAATAACAGTACAGCTACATGAAAAACTGCAGACCCAATAATGCCGTATTTTTTATCCTTATCTTCCATCGTTTATTTTCCCTGAGTGGCCAATATCAGTTTATATTTATTTCGAATTGCAATATCGCGGATGCGTCCCACTACTGAAAATGGCACTGATTCATCCACATGTAAAGCAATGTATGTATCCGGACTGACTTCAATAATCTCCTTTAAGCGTCGTTCTATTTTCCAGAAAGGCAACTGCTCACCTTCTACAAAATAGCGCAAATCTGCTGTAACAGACACCGTTGTATTGGGTTTGGCCGACACCTGGTGATCACTCTTTGGCAACACCATGTCTTTTATAGCCTGCGGCGTCACCAATGTAGAGGTAATCATAAAGAAAATAAGCAATAAGAATACAATGTCAGTCATGGACGACATACTAAAACCGGCTTCTATTTTACTTCGCTTTTTTAGTGCCATTACCGAATGTCTAATATTACTTTAATACCATTTGACTCTGCTATATCCAAAACCCGCGCCACATTTCCTGTTGAAGCGTTTTTATCGGTCCGAAGCTTTACAATGGTTTTATCATTTCGGTTAAAAGCGGCAATCAAACCTGACTCAATGGCTTCGTCACCAACTCTTTTACCTTCAACATAAAACCGTCCTGATGATGTAACGCGTACATTCAGGTATTTTTCGACTACTACCTTTTTTGTCGCCTTTTTAGGTATCAGTAACTTAATGGCATTGGGATGCACCATTGTTGATGTAATCATAAAAAATATCAACAACAGAAACACAATGTCGGTCATAGACGACATACTAAAGGCAGCGCTTATTTTTGTTCTTCGCTTTAAAGCCATGCTTAGTGCGCTGGTTCATTTAATAAATCCATAAATTCCATGGTGCGTGCTTCCATTTTAAACACGACCTTTTCAACCTTTGCAACAAGAATATTATAGGCGAAATAGGCGATGATACCAACCACCAAACCAGTAACGGTTGTTACCATGGCTGTATAAATACCCGATGACAATAACTGTACATCAATATTATTACCTGCGTTAGCCATATCAAAAAAGGCCTTTACCATACCAATTACTGTTCCAAGGAAACCAATCATTGGTGCGCCACCTGCAACAGTTGCAAGGGTAGGTAAACTTTTCTCGAGACGCGAAATTTCGAGGTTACCAACATTTTCAATAGCTGTATTTACATCACTCAAAGGGCGACCAATACGTGTCACTCCTTTTTCAATCATTCGTGATATTGGAAAATCGTGCGACTGACAAAGTGCCATTGCCGATTCAATCTTTCCTTCGTGAATGTAATCTTTAATTTTATTCATAAACCCGGCATCTTCTTTTGATGCCCGACGAATAGCCATGTAGCGCTCAAAGAAAATGTAAACAGCAATGACAGATAACAATACCAAAGGAAGCATTATAATACCTCCGGCTTTGGCCATTTCAAATAGATTCATGCTTTTTTCAGCACCTTCTACCATTTCTTCAGCAATAAGATCTTCGGCATTTGCCTGAATGAATAAAAACAAATTCATATTAATATTTTTTAGTCAATCGTATTACGTAATAATTAAGCAAGAATTTATTCCTGTCTTTAAAATCTGCACTAAAATAGACAAATCACTTTATTATATAAGAACGAAAATAGTTATTCTTTAGTCTCTTTGGAAGTACTCTTCTTTTCTTTGTCTTTGTTTTTGCCTGAAATCTTTAACCAATACTTGTGCATTAATTCTTCTAAAGTATCAAATTCCTCTTTAAACGAAACACCTACACCCTGTGTGGTAGGCGATGTATTGGTTGAATACACAAGGTCATTGTTGGTGCGTGTATATGCTTTGGCCCTGATACTTCCTGAGTTATTCAGTTTAACCTCAACGTCAAAATCACCAATAAGGTTACTCGGACGTGTTTGATCCCTTCCGTATCCTACGTTGCCGTTGACAACCACGCGATTATTAAACATTTGTGTCGAGAGTGCCACTTCAACCTCATCATCACTCAACTCACTGGCCGGTCGGTAACTCACACCAATATCAACATCGCGACTGATTTGCGACAACCAATGACTCAATTGATTGGATAACATCTCGGTAGTGGTAACCAGTGCGGCATTGTTACCTGATGTTACACCGCTATTGGCAGTACTTGTTTCCTGAGTATAGAATTTATTAAGCACCAACAGTGACAATACCTGGCGATTGGTCTCCTCTTCGGTATTGATGTACGAATCAATATGTTTTGGTTATTATCCTGGGTTGACGGCGTCTTTATTTCAAACTTCACATTAGGTCGTGTCAGGCGATCTGTTAATAACATATTACAATGCACCGGTATTCTTCGCCCGTATTCTCTCTGTGCTTCTTCTGAAAAATCACCTGTCAGATCAAGCAAGCTCGTTTTCAGGTTATAAGTTGCATTCAGGTCAATAATGGCATCATATGGGTTTCCATCCCAATGTATGGACGAACCTCTGTTAATCACAAATTTCTTATTCAATACATTTTGAAGGGTAAACATATAGTCTCCATCTTCAAAATCAAAATCTCCGAAGAACACGATACCACCTTCTTTATCCATCTGTATTTGCAGATTACCATTTCCCTGTCCCTTTAAAATGTCACCCACTTTCGAATCAAAAATAACCTGGCATCGGGCATCGGGCGTTATATCCAGATCCATACTCACAGTCATACCGGTTAAGTCAATCTCATACTCGTCCGATTGCATAACATCCTCACCGTCTTCACCTTCTTCTTTAGAGGTATTAATAAAACGAATAAAACTGCTTTCTTCGGCACTTTCTTCATCAGTAAGAGGAATAAAAAATTGCGTATTCTCCATTGTACGACCTCCAATGTCTATCACCAGATCCTTGGTTGTACCGGTTACTGACATATTTCCATCGGCATAAACCTCACCATAATACAGCGGATTATCAGTATACTTAGTATCCATAACCAGCATATTATTAGTGATTAATCGCAAATCATACCGCATATTTCTGAAAGACTGATGCTGGATTGTACCATCAAAAGTACCCTGCTTACCATTTCGGTCAGAAAGGTGTATTCCCTTAAATTCAATCAGGTTTGGCTTAAACAAAACCGAGTCTGTTATTGAATAAGTGGTTTGCAGAAGATTAACATCAAAAAAGGCCTTATTAATATTTAGGGCCCCAAGTAGCTCGGGCGCCGACAAAGGTCCAACAACAGATAATCTCCCACTGGCATTACCCGACAGGTTTTGCATAACCTTACTGAGGTATAAATTCAGAAAGCCTATTTCAAGACTGTCAATGTCATAATTTAAGTTAACCTGTTGCTGCTCCAGGTCAATTAGACCGCCGCCCGCGAGAGGCTTACTATTTCCTTTAGTCACATTGGACTCAATCTCTATCTGGTGCTCTTGAGGAAGATAATCGGCAATAATTTCAAAATCACCTAATGCATCATTGTTAAAGTTGAAATCGTTTATACTTAAATTTCCACTTATCACCGGCGAAGTATACAACTGTTGAACATCAAGTGTTCCATTAAGAAAGCCTTTCACTTCAACCTGCTTCATATCCTGGTAACCAATCACATCGGACAGATTAATATTCTGGAAATGAACGCGCATACCGTCTTTTACATGACGGTGCACAAAACCATTAATTCCAATCTCCTGATTTCCACGATGTACCCGAAAGTTTTTAACTGAAAAGCCGTCGGGGTGATAATGTAAGGTGGTTGACTGAACTTCCCAAAGACTATCATGAACCATCACATATGAAGGTAATAGTTGCGTGGTTGCAAATAAACCATTTTCACGCGATCTCAATGAAGTAGTCGTTAAAATAGATCCGCTATTGGTATATTCATCCCAGTTGTTCCAGAATACATTAAACTTAAGTGTATCATTATAGGCTGTTTGATGAAAACTAAGATTTTGAAAAGAACCCAGGTTATTGATATTTAAATCCTTTAAGCGCGAAACTACAGATAGTTTATCATCATTATCTGTAGATATATGTATTTCGGGATGCACTGCTCTGATTCCCTTATAATTCAGATACTGAATCTCAGCCTCCAAATCAATTTCTCCGGTTGTTGTATTATAATTTCCCAACAACAGCCCATTATCTGAAACCTCAATTTCAGGATTAAGCAAGGTAACAAGGTCTGAAATCCTTTTAAACGTACAAGAAAAAGTGAAATCATTTTCCTTTATATCCTTCTCCTTAATATTGACCTGTGTTTTTAATGCAGGGAGAAAGTCGGTAAGGTTTTGTTTCAGCATATTGCCAATGTGGGTGAAATTATAAACTCCAACCAAATCACCTTCTGCAATATCTGACTGAAGAACAATTCGTTTACGTTCTCCTTCCCTGACAGAAATAAGCAAAAGCGAATCAATTGAGACTTCACCCTTTTCATACTGATAGTTTAGATTACTAACATTCAGAAAACCGACAATATCATTAATTTCACTCCCTGAAATTTCAGTTTCTATATCAGCAGTTAAAACAGCGTTAGTATGTTTTTTATACAGATTCAGCTGATCAAGATTAATTTCGGTCAGGTGGGCTATAAAACTAAAGTTGGGTACTTCACCTGATAAATCTATTTTCCCGTTAAAGCCGAGCTGTCCGTTTGGGTCATCGATTAAAAAGTCGCCATCAAACTTATTATTGGCAAACAAGCCGTTAAGCCTGATGTTTTTGTATGCATAATTATTTACTGTAATCGTATCAACCACTCCACTTAAAAAAGCACTGTAGTTATCTGCCGATTGCCTGTGACCATTAATGGCGACAGACATTGACACGTTACCAATATGATCTTCAGCCCCTGCCAGTTTGCCAACGTTAAATTGCTGTGTTGATAGGTTACCTGAAAAAACCAGTTTATCAGAGGCATCTATCTTCAAGCCGATATCTGTATTAATTTTACCCAGAGCTGTATTAAACTCTCCATATGCCACTATATCGGTAACGAAGCCGGTAAAACTACCTGAATAGGTAATTTGATCGAGGTTTCGAATTGCATTTGGCAAATGAAGTGCTTGTCCTTTCACCCTTGAAAAGAGACGCTCCAGATCACCGGGCGTCGTTTTAAGATGTCGCACGTTCAGGTATAAAAAAGTTTGATCTATATCAGGTAGTCCGTCAATATCGAAACTTGAGCTTATTTGGGAGTGCGGCCCAAACTGAAGCTTTACACCTCTACCTCTTATATTGTCGATTGTTCCGGTTACCAGTCCCGACAATCGTATTTCAGGAAACCTAATTGTTTTTCCCGTAAGAAAGGAGATGTCATCATCATTAACAATTGAGCGATCTACATTTAAATAAAATTGCCCAAACCTATCTATCCCTTCTTTATCAGGAAACATCTCTACATCGATGGAATCAATTTGCAACGATGAATTTTGTGTTTCAAACAGTCCCTGACTAAAAGTCAAATGTGACTTATTGAAACTCAATTGCCCTTCTGCTTTTATAACATTAAATCCATTTGTACTTTTAAATGACAACTCACTCAAACCAAAATGCCATAAACTATCCTGATGAATATTATTGATTTGCATTAAGAGGTTGGAGACTTCCATATGTGTACCCACTGAATCGATATCGTAACTCAGTTTTCCATCATCAATTCCAAGGTTATTCAAACTTATATTCCATGCATTGTCATCATCTTTCTTTCTCTGTCCCGGTTGCAACGCGTCTAAAAGAAACGAGAAGTTATACAACGAATCTTTTTTTGACACATTAATCTGTGGAACTGAAATTTGGAGATCCTTCAGATACAAGCTTTTTCTTCTGAAATAGATAGAATCAATATTAGCAGAAATTCGATTTATCGCTAACAGCGTATCAGCATGCTGATCAAACACTATTACTTCATCCAAAACCAAGGTCTTAAATGGCCGTAAATGAACACGTTTGATGGAAATTTCGGTATCTAAATCTTCGCTGAGCTCTTTGGTAATATAGCTAACAACAGAGGTTTGAACAGAAGGAAGCAATAATATAGAATATAACATTAGGGGTACTATAATTAGTGCCCCCAAAACATACAATCCTATTTTGATATTTTTTTTTATACTTTTACCCCGTTTTTAACTCACCAAAATTAAGAAAAAGGTGGGAATTTTGATTTGAATATGAATAATTCTATCTGACAATTTTATGAGTGTGATTATTTTGGGAATAGAGTCATCGTGTGATGATACTTCAGCGGCGGTTTTTAAAGATGATGTTATTTTATCAAATATAGTTGCTAATCAAGACGTTCACAAAGCCTACGGAGGTGTTGTGCCTGAATTGGCTTCACGTGCACATCAGCAAAATATTATCCCTGTAGTTGAAAAGGCCATTAAAGATGCAGGAGTTGATCGCAACGAAATTGACGCCGTGGCTTTCACCCGTGGCCCGGGTTTAATGGGCTCACTGCTTGTTGGCACTTCATTTGCAAAAGGTTTTGCACTGGCTAACAACTTACCTTTAATAGAGATTAACCACCTGCATGCCCATGTACTGGCACATTTTATAAAGGAGGATGAAAATGATACAGATCAACCTGCGTTTCCATTCCTGTGCTTACTTGTTTCGGGTGGTAATAGTCAGATAATCGTTGTTCGTGATCACCTTGACATGGAGATTATTGGTCAAACCATTGACGATGCTGCAGGTGAAGCATTTGACAAATGTGCTAAAATAATGGGCTTACCTTATCCTGGCGGACCACTCATTGATAAACTGGCCAAAGAAGGTAATCCTGATGCATTTAAGTTTAGTAAACCGAAGATTAAAGATTACGACTATAGTTTTAGCGGTTTGAAAACATCTGTGTTATACTTCTTAAGAGATGAGTTAAAGAAAAATCCGGATTTTATAGAAGAAAACAAGGCAGATATCTGTGCTTCGTTACAAAAGACCATTATCGATATATTGATGGACAAAGTGATTAAGGCAGCTAAGGATACGGGTATTACTCAGGTTGCACTTGCCGGTGGTGTTTCTGCTAACTCCGGATTAAGAAACCGATTAACGGAGCTGGCTGAAGAGAAAAATTGGAAAACCTTTATACCAAAATTTTCGTACACCACAGATAATGCGGCAATGATAGCTATCAATGGCTATCATAAGTACTTAAAAAAAGAATTCATTGGGCAGGATGCAGCACCGTTTGCCCGTACAGAGTTCTAAGATAAAAAGGATAAAAGAAATTGAATTTTTAAACAAAGAATTCAGTCATTAGTCAAATTAATCATTTCTTTTAGCCCAATTAAGTGCTTGAAATATGTTTTTTTATATTTTTGCCAAAGTTTTAAATGAAATTAGTGAGAAGTAAGCTGTATATAAAGCAAACTGGCTTTGTTGAAAAAACTGTGGGAAACGAAACGGTAGTTGTACCTCTTGTTGGAACAGTTGCGCAAATGGAGAAGGTATTCTCGCTTAATGAAATTGGTTCTTTTATATATAATAACATGAATTCGGAGAAATCAACAGGGGAAATTATTGAGTTGATTTTGAATGAATTCGAAGTAGATAAACAAACAGCTGAAAAGGATTTGGAACAATTCTTAAAGAAAGCTGTTGCTAATGGTATAATTAAAGAGCTATAAAGAGAAGCTATTTTGGGAATGACGATTAAACGAAAATATATCAAACCTGACATTGAGGAGCATTTTAACGACCTAGACACATGCCTGTTTATGGTTAGCGATGGACCTATTGAACCGCCTTTTCCTGCTCCTAGCGCAGCAGAAGCACCAGCGGAAGCTGCTCCTAAGTTTGAAAATCCATCTTCTGCCGAATATCCTTTTGGTGGAGATAGTCCAGATTTTTCGAATATGTAAGAATGATCAAATCAGAAAATACAAGAAACTATTCAATTGGGGGTATAAGGTTTAAAGTCAATTCCTTATCCCCCAATTTTGTTTTTGACAGTAAAGGAGGAAGTCATCTTTTTCAGGAAAATCCAACTACCCCAAAGACCACCTGGACTTTTAATATCCACACCAACAATAAAAAACTGCCAGGCGACTGGAAAGAAATATTTAAGGGCTCTGAAAAGTTTGAAGAGGACTTACCTTATAAATGGAGCATTATAAAAAAAGATGCTTTGGAAGGTGTTTATGTTGTTTTTGACGATAGCGCCATTGTAAATGAGGCCATTGCCTTTGTTGATTCCAATCAGAATTTAGTTGATATACAAATCACTACCAACAGCACTTCGGAAATTATTATAGATCCGTTCTTCCATCCTCTTGGCATCTTATTACTGCAATATATCGTTCACTTTTATGGTGGTTTTGTTATCCATGCTTCAACCATAGATTATAAAGGCAAAGGCTATCTTTTCTCGGCTATTTCGGGAATCGGTAAATCAACTATGGCCGGTTTATGGAAAAAATGTGGTGCTACAATTATTAACGATGATCGTTTAATCATTCTTCCTGATGGCGATTCCTTTAAAGCTTATAATACTCCAATGCCTTATTACCAGGATAGCAGTAAAGGCGTTGCTTTACACAAGCTATTCTTAATCAAGCAGTCACCTGATAACTATTTTAAAAAACTTCCTGTTCTAAAAGGAGCACTTGGCTTATTAAGTAATTGCATGCAGTTTCAATACGATAACAATCAGGTACATAACAGACTTAATGCCGTCATCAGCCTGTCAGAAACATGCGGCATTTACGAATGTGGATTTAAACCAGACACAGATATTGTTGAGATGATTTTACATGAGTTTGGAAAATAAAAACATACAAACAACCTTAATTCATTTTCTTCAGGAAGGAAAGCAGGTTGAGGTACCAGCCTTTGGAATGAGTATGTTTCCACTCCTTCTACCAGGCGACGTTTTATTGGTTAATCCTGTAAAGCCTCAAAAAGGCGATATTGGTGTATTTATTGGTCAGAGAAAGCTGATCGCCCACAGAGTTTATAAGATCAGTAATACCGCATACCATTTTAAAGGAGATGGTCTTATCTACCCGGATCATCCTGTACCTTACGAGAAGGTATTAGGTACTGTTATCAGCCGAAGACGCAATAATGAAACTAAAAATTGCAAGAAAGGTTGGTTTCGGGTATTTAAAAGACTAATGCCACAGCTGACATTCTATACCGGTCGCCTGTTTTTTTATTCAGGGCGAATTAAAACTAAACTCCGTTAAATAAGTACGACGGATTAGAAGTGATCAGGCATAATAGTAAGAAAAAAAAACGATGGAGACATCAATAATTGCAACATTGTACTCAGTCCCTCTTAATTTTATGCTATTTTAGTAATTTAATCATCACATCATTCCTGAATGAAACCTGGCAATAAGCTCACACTAAACCACCTGCTTGAATCAATTCGAATTGTATATAAAAGTTCGCCCAAATGGACCTATATCAATGCAGCGGTAACAGTAGTCAGAGGCTGCATGCCGTTACTGCTTCTTTATGTAGTAAAACAATTAATTGATGTTGTAGGCCAACAGATAACTAATCCGGAATCAAATTTACAACTTCTTTATTCGACACTTGGCCTAACAGCGGCATTTTTTCTTATTAATTCAGTTAGCGGATCTGTCAGTAGCCTGGTACGAGAACGTCAGAGTCATTTTGTGAATGATTTTGTACAGAATATCATTCACCAAAAAACGATTAATATTGACTATCGTTATTTTGAAGATTCCAATTACCAGAATATTTTTTACAGGGCTTTAAGTGACTCCACTTATCGTCCTGCACGTATTTTTTACAGCCTTTTGCAGCTAATGCAAAACAGTCTGACAATCATTTTAATACTGGCTGTTTTAGGAAATATACATTGGAGTCTGGTCCCCATATTAATTGTTTCGAGCACACCTGTTTTCTACCTGAGAATTCTGTATACACGCAGGCTATATCAGTATCGTAAAAAACACACTGAAGATGAACGGCGTGTTCATTATTACAACCGCCTGCTGACCGCAAAAGATTTTGCTAAAGAGCTCCGCATTTTCAATCTTGGTAAAACGTTTAAATTGGAGTATGAACGATTTAAATACGACCTGCGCGATAAACAATGGTCCCTTTCTAAGTCAAAAACACTTAATGAAGTAACAGTACAGTTATTTGCTACCATCATCCTGCTTTTAATTATTGGCTTTGTTATTAAACAAACCATTGAAGGTGGCATTACCAGTGGTACAATGGCAATGTATTTCCTGGCACTTCAAAGGGCTTATTCAGTCCTTCAAAGTTTACTTGGTAACTTGTCATCCTTATATGAAGACAACCTGTTCCTTAAAAATTTCTTTGAGTTCAGAAATATTAAGATTAAACAAGCAACTGCTTCTGAAACATTCCCAAAACCAATCATCAATGATATTCAGATAAAAGATCTTTGTTTCAAATATCCCAATTCCAGTAAACCGGTATTAAACAACATTAACCTGCGCATCCCCAAAGGCCAAACCATTGCACTGGTTGGTGAGAACGGAAGTGGAAAAACCACCTTGGTAAAGCTGCTATGTGGCTTACACAAGCCCAATAGCGGAAGAATTTTAGTTGACAATTGTAATTGGAATGATATAAGTAATGAGCAACTAGCACAGAATATCTCGGTTATTTTTCAGGATTTTATGCTTTACAATGTCAGTGCTAAAGACAATATTCACTTCGGAAATACACAAAAAAACTCCACCAAAGCGTCCATTCAAACGGCAGCTAAAAGTGCCGGACTTCACGACATATTCTCCAACCTTCCTGATGGCTACGACACCACTTTAGGGACCTTATTCAAAGATAGTCAAATGCTAAGTCGCGGCGAATGGCAACGAACCGCCCTGGCTCGCTCATTTTATAATACGGATGCTCAGCTTATCATTCTTGATGAACCAACAAGCTCTTTGGATGCATTTACTGAAGCAAGCCTGATTGAGCATTTTAAGGACATTTCAGAGGACAAAACAGCCATTATTGTCAGTCACCGTCTTTCAACCATTAAATTGGCCGACATGATTGTAGTGATGAAAAATGGCACAATAGCCGAAGCCGGCAAGCCTGAAGAACTACTCTTACAAAAAGGCGTATTTTATCAGATGATTGAATCTCTTAAATAGCTATTTAATCACAAATGTAAGCCCTCCATACACTCCAAATGAATATGGCTGGAAGTTATAATCAGCATTAGAACTCACCGAATTCAGGAAGTACTTCAAACGTGGCTCCACATTAAGGTGAATGGATTTATAGATTGGTAACTCAACGCCTAAACCTAGCGAACTACTTAATACAAATGACTTAATATCATCTGTTTCACCAATTTTTTGTTCAGAACCACCATCAATAGCATAAGCAGAGTTATCAATCAAAAAGTTGGAGCTTATACCACCTGCCACCGACAAGTACGGGAAACTTTTAAATAAAGAATAACGTGCCATCATCGGAATTTCAATATAATCAAGCGTTTGCTTAACTGAATTAACAGAACTAACAGTACTAAATGCAGCTTCAACCAGGTTGTCGACAAGTGGCTCCGCATAATTATTCGGCACTGCCTTACTAACTCTAATAGGCCCCATTGAATTAGATACACCTGCACTATTACTCATCTGAGGACTCAGAAAAGCCTGCCTGGAATGCTTGTAGCCATATTCATTATTAACTTCCTGACCTACCTGCGCATATAAAACTCCAGTTTCAAAACTCCAGCGCGAACCGGTGTTAAGCCTAACCTGCAAACCACCCCCCAGTGAATTGATTCCACTTTCGTTTACATCAACACCCGATGCAGCCATCACAGCTTCATTACCTCCTGATGACATTTTTGAATTATAAGATGGCGACACAATTCCGCCAATACTGATCGAGGTTTTCTTTTTAACTTTCTCAAATGAAGGTGCATTTAAAGGATTATAAATTGAATAATACACCCTTTTATTTTGAGAATGCAAATTAGTATTCAACTCATTATCGCCCCCTAAATCAACTGCAGATATTGAAGCTAAATACTTCATGTTATTCGCCTCTTGATGCAAGGTAGAAAATGAAGAGCCGACTGATTCTTTTATTGGTTTATCTTTCTCGCCTGGAACAGTATTCTTATTTGCTTTTGGCGGAAATAATTCCCTTGAACTATTTTCTGTTTCCATTGGGATTTCTTCCTCAACAATACTTTTGTCTTCGGTTATTTTCAGATCCAAGACTGGCGTTACTTCTGCCGTTTGCTTAACCAATGGTTCACTCACTGAATTGAGCAATACTATTGTTACAGTCATTAAAGCTATAACACAAGCTGCCGCCACGCTTCGCCACATTATAATTGCGGCCGCCTGACGCTTATGCTTATTCATAGATTTCTCAATCGACTCCCAAACATATGTGTCAGGAGCAACTTCATGATCGCTTAATCCGTCTTTAAAAACTGTATCTATATTTTTCCCTCCATCTAACATACAGCCTGCTTTTTCTCTATAATTCTTTCCTCAATATTCTTCTTAAGCCATTGCCGGGCCCTCGCCAGGTTTGATTTTGATGTACCAATAGAAATACCCGATGTTTCAGCTATTTCGGCATGTGAAAAACCTTCCATCACATACAAGTTAAACACTAGTTTATATTTAGGCGGTAACTCCTGAATCATTGACATTAGTTCTTCCTGTGTAAAAGGCACATCATAATCGTCATCCATATCGTCATCAGCCAACAATGGAAAGTCATCAACCAATAATTCAGGTTGCTTTTTGCGGTAAACTTCAATGACAGTATTAACCATTATTCGTCTCACCCAACCTTCAAACGAGCCTTTAAACCCATACTTATTTATATTACTGAATACTTTGATAAATCCTTCCTGCAAACAATCTTCTGCTTCCGTCTTGTCCTTGCTATAACGCAGGCATACCGCAAACATCTTCGCCGCAAACAATTGATACAATTGCCTTTGCGCAGAAGATTTCCCTTTCTGACAACCTTTTATTATGTCGTTAAGATTATTCACAGCAATTAATTCACATTAATTAAGAGGCCTATTTATTAAACTCTTGTAACCAATGAAATATTGCCGGTTTACCAATAGTAATTCCATCCCATAGATTAAGTATTCGATAAAGTAGATGGAATTAAAAAGAAGTGGTTGCGTCCTGTTCTGTTTTTATCAGAATTTTTTACGGGCTCTGTCCATTTCCCGTCCGGCGTCTTTCATTTTCAGTGTTTCACGCTTATCGTGTTGTTTTTTTCCTTTGGCAAGTGCTATTTCAATTTTAACAAAACCACGTTCGTTAAAAAACAGGCGAACAGGAACAATCGTCAAACCAGATTCTTTGGTTTTCCGCTCAAGTTTCTGAAGTTCCTTTTTCTTTAATAAAAGCTTTCTTTCACGCTCAGGCTGGTGATTGTTAAATGTTCCGTAAAAATATTCAGAAACACGCATCCCTTTCAACCACAATTCACCTTTTACAAAATAACAGTACGAGTCAACTAAACTGGCCTTACCCAAACGAATGGATTTAATCTCAGTACCTGCCAGTTGAATTCCGGCATTAAACCGCTCAATTAACTCATAATCAAACGTTGCTCTCTTATTTCTTATATTTATTCTAGACGAAGGTAAACTCATAAGGTCAGATTACTTATATACACAAATAAGCGATGAATAAGTGTTGGCATTAACAAAACGGCAACACTTCCTACAAAAGTCATCCAAACACGTTGCTCTTTGGCATAATCTGCTATTGCTGATAAAGCCATCCAAATCAGATAAACAACGTAAAGGTTGATAATGCTTGCAATAATGATTGTTTCAGGAACCAGAGCAGAAATACTGCCCGACAAATACAATACGCCCGATGAATAAGCAACTATACTAAATATAGTAACTTTATCAATTACAATATTAAAAACCGATAATAATTTGCCAAACAAATAATAGCAAAGGTATAAACCAAAAAAGTAAGATGAGAATGTAAAGACAGCTTCTTTTAAAGCCGATTCGAAATCTAACTCCTGATGGCTAAGCAAATAACCTAAAAATACTACACTTGTATATAAACCAATTAGTGGAAAACTAAACTGTGCCAACACCTCATTAATTTGTTTTCTTTCGTTGAAAATGATCTCCCACTCTTTGCGCGGGTTGACCATCAACTCTTTCAAACGTCCAATTAAATTTTTGTACAACACACTTAAACTAATCGTTTCTTTACTCATTCGCTTTTATTTAATTCAACAAAACCAATTTTAGCACGAGGCATCAACTGATTTTTCACTGCAAAAATAACAATTTTATCCGACTGCGATGTTTTCCTTTACAAAGCAAGCCACAATCAATTGCGATTTTAGTATATGTTGGTCTTATACAGCAAGTCATGGTCAGCATCTCTGGATAATATCATCATACAAAAGTATTACTCGCTAAATTTTGTTACTTTTGCCCATTAAATATCCAATCTGCATTGTCTCAGAAAAGGGTGATTAGATTAATTGTATGGAAGAGTCTTTTGAGCACGTAGTTTACTCCAAGAATGTTATTGAATTTGTTACTGTAGCAAAAGAATACTGCACATTTCTGGAAACAGCTGATGAAATGAAACGCAAAGAGTTTGTCACTGTGGCAACCCGAATCATTCCTCTGCTATACCTTAAAGCGTCTGTTTTACCTAAGGTAGAACAAGAATTAGAGGAAAGCATTGAGAAGACAGTTGATGAAATGACTTATGCGCAAATTCAGGAAGGAATCACTGCTAAACTTGGTCGTTTTAATGATTATCTCGAAGTTTTCAACGCCGAAATGCAAAGAAGCGACACTCCGGTTATTGCCTTTATTGGTGAAGACATGGCGGATATCTATCAGGATTTAAAAGATTTTGTATCAGCATACAGATTGGGTGTTACCGAGATTATGAATGATGCACTAGCCGAAGTCATAACAAATTTTGAACTTTACTGGGGCCAAAGAATGGTTAATACTCTCAGGGCCTTACATGCTGTATTATATGGCGAGGATGACTTAACCGAAGAAGAAGGCGAAGAAGAGTTTCAAAAAAGCCAGCAGCAAGAAAACTGGTATAATCGCATGCAACAAGACTGGCAAGATGAAAACCCTGAACAAACCCCATTACTCTAATATCATAAATCCCCAATAGTATAGATGGAGAAAACCATAAGCAAAGAAGAATTAAGTCAATTACCCCTAAAGCACTTTGAAGGACCGGTTGATGTTGTTGAAGATGAGAATGCAGTTTACAACCTTGTTAAAGAACTGGAACAACATAAAGCGATTGGTTTTGATACTGAAACAAAACCCTCATTCAGAAAAGGTAAAATTAATCAGGTTTCATTGCTACAATTAGCTACTCCTGACAAAGTTTATCTGTTTCGTCTGAATAAAACTGGTTTTCACCCGGCACTGGCAGACATATTGTCTAATCCTGAAATTAAAAAAATAGGAGTTGGTATTCGGGATGATATTAAAGGCCTCAATCGTTTAGCTCAGTTTGAATCTGCCGGCTTTATTGAAATACAAGACCATGTTAAACGAGTAGGAATAGAAGATACCAGTCTTAAAAAACTGGCCGGCCTCGTGCTGAATTTCAGAGTCAGTAAACGACAGCGCCTTTCGAACTGGGAAGCACCTCACCTCTCAGAAGGTCAGGTATTATATGCAGCGACTGATGCATGGGTAGCACTCGAATTATATTATAGTTTATTAAAAGAATTTCCGTCTGTTAAGGCTCAAACAATATAAGAAGCAAACATTAATGTCAGAAAGACCACAATTAGTTTTAAAACAAGGGAAAGAGCAAAGTTTAAATCGTTTTCATCCCTGGGTATTTTCCGGAGCAGTTAAAGGAGTTAAAGGCCCCGAATTAATAGAAGGTGATATTGTTGAAGTGCTCGACAGTCAGGATAATTTTCTGGCACTGGGCCATTATATCATTGGTTCTATAGCTGTTCGTGTTCTTAGTTTTGAGCAGGAAGAAATAAATTATGACTTTTGGAAAAGCAGAATACTAAAAGCCTATGAATTAAGACAGGCTAATGGGTTAGTAGCTGACGAACAAACCAATGCCTTCCGCCTGGTTCATGGTGAAGGAGATTACCTGCCTGGCTTAATCATTGATTATTACAATGGTACTGCGGTAGTGCAAATGCATACCGTTGGCATGTACCTGGAGAAAGACACTATTTCAAAAGCACTGCAAGAGGTTTTGGGCGACTCGCTAAAATCAATTTTTAACAAGTCGGAAGGAACAATGCCATATAAAGCCGATGTGGAACCTGTTAATGGATACATCTTTGGTAAAAGCTCTGAGAAAGTAGCTCTTGAGAATGGCCTTAAATTTAAAGTAGATTGGGAAAGAGGTCAAAAGACAGGTTTTTTTGTTGACCAGCGAGAAAATCGCTCACTTATTGAGCATTACAGTAAAAACAGGGAGGTTCTCAATATGTTTTGCTACACCGGAGGATTCTCATTTTACGCAATGCGTGGTGGAGCCAAATTAGTTCACTCCGTTGACAGCTCAGAAAGAGCGATTCAGATTACCAACGACAATGTTGAACTGAACTTTCCGGGCGACAAGCGTCATGAGGCCTTTGCTGTTGATGCCTTTAAATACTTGAATAAAATAAAAAACAAATACGATCTGATCATATTAGATCCTCCAGCCTTTGCTAAGCATATTAACGTGGTAAAAAATGCATTACAAGGCTACCGACGCCTTAATGCCAAGGCCCTTGAACAAATTCGTTCGGGCGGCATTTTATTTACCTTCTCATGCTCACAGGTGATCACTAAAGAACAATTCAGGACGATGGTATTTTCAGCAGCTGCCAGGGCCGGACGTAAAGTCAGGATTTTACAGCAACTGACACAACCTGCCGATCATCCGGTTGACATTTATCATCCCGAAGGAGAATATCTTAAAGGACTGGTCGTTTATGTAGAATAATCAAACTGTAAAGAGAGAATATTGGAATTTAAAGAATTTGGATTTTCAGATGAGTTGCTAAGCGGCCTTGATGCCATGCGTTTTGAAAAAGCAACGCCTGTTCAGGAAAAAACCATTCCGGTAATTAAGGATGGTAAAGATCTGATTGCCTGTGCTCAAACAGGAACAGGAAAAACAGCTGCTTACTTGTTGCCAGTGCTTGACAAATTAATCAGAGATGGCCACAATAAAATTAATGCTTTAATTCTTGTTCCAACAAGAGAGTTAGCCATCCAAATAGATCAGCAAATGGAAGGCTTTGGATATTTTCTTGATATTTCTTCTACAGCAATATATGGCGGTAATGATTCTGGGGAGTGGAACCGGCAGAAGAATGCGCTGACAACAGGAGCGGACATTGTAATTGCAACACCTGGCAGGCTAATACAACACCTGACAATGGGCTATGTGAATATGGATACGCTCCAGCACCTAATACTTGATGAAGCTGATCGTATGCTTGACATGGGTTTCTTTGATGACATTATGCAAGTCGTTAAATACCTGCCCAAAGAACGTCAGACATTGATGTTTTCTGCTACAATGCCACCAAAAATAAGAGAGTTAGCGAAAAACATATTAATCGATCAGGAAGAGGTCAATATTTCTATCAGTAAACCTGCTGAAGGTATTTTGCAGGCAGCCTATATGGTATACGACACTCAGAAGATTCCTCTTCTTAACACACTGCTAAAAGATAAAGACTTACCAAGTATCATTATTTTCTCATCTACCAAGCAAAAGGTGAAAGAAATAGCACGCTCTCTTCAGAGCAACGGCTTTAACTCAAAGGCTATCAGCTCTGATTTGGAGCAGGCTGAACGTGAAGATGTGTTACGTGATTTTAAAAACCGCAACGTTCAAATTTTGGTAGCTACCGATATCATCGCAAGGGGCATTGACATTGAAAAAATTGACCTGGTTATCAATTTTGACGTACCGCGTGATGCGGAAGACTACGTTCATCGTGTTGGTCGAACGGCCAGGGCCCAGACTCAGGGTGTTGCAATCACATTGATCAACGATAAGGAGATACTTGAGTTCCATAAGATTGAACGTTTGATTGAAACGGATATTTTCAAAATACCACTTAATCCAGAATTGGGAGAAGCACCGGCATATAATCCTGAAGAAATCCTGAATAAAAGAAAAAGAGGCGGGCAAAAAAGAAAACCTGCAGGCAACAAACGTAAAACATTCAAGAAAAAGCCCGAACGAAAGCAGAAGAAATCTGATAATTAATCACATTCGATTGATCCGAATTACTTTCTTCGACACCTAACTAACAGCAAACTAATTAGTCACGTTATTATGCAGTTAAGCCAGATCATTGCGTCCGAACTTAATATTTCTTTAAAAAGTGTCCAAAACACCATTGCCCTGCTCGATGAAGGAGCAACCATTCCTTTTATCAGCCGATACAGAAAGGAAATGACAGGAAGCCTGGATGAATTACAGGTTGGAAATATAAAAGAGCGTTACGAAAAGCTACAGGAAATTGAAAAGCGTAAAGAAACTATTCTGAAATCCATGGACGAGCAGAATGTTTTAAGCGCCGAATTAAAAAAGAAAATTGAAGAAACATTCAATTTAACTGAGTTAGAAGATATATATCTGCCCTTTAAACCCAAACGTAAAACACGGGCGGTTAAAGCAAGAGAAAAAGGTCTGGAACCCCTTGCTAAAATAATAATGAAACAATATGAGCGTGATATTGAAGGTCGTGCAGCATCCTTTATCAATGATAAGGTAGCTGATACTGATGAAGCCTTACAAGGTGCACGCGACATTATTGCTGAATGGGTTAACGAGCATAAGGTTGGACGTGAAATTGTACGTTCTATCTTTGACAAAGAGGCAATTATAACTTCTAAAGTGGTAAAAGGCAAGGAAGAAGAAGCCATTAAATACAAGGACTATTATGAGTGGAGTGAACCACTTAAGCGCTGCCCTTCCCATCGTTTTATGGCAATGAGACGAGGTGAAAAAGAAGGATTTTTAAAACTCTCACTTTCACCGGATGCAGAGAACTGCATCAGCCGTTTAGATCGCTTTTTTGTAAAAGGCAATACCAGTGCATCTGAACAGGTGGCCGAGGCTGTTGCTGATGCATACAAACGTCTTTTATCTCCTTCGATTGAAACTGAGTTCAACAATCTGTTCGCCGAAAAGTCAGACACTGAAGCCATTAAAGTCTTCGCTGAGAATCTTCGCCAATTGCTTCTGGCCTCTCCCCTTGGGCAAAAGCGCGTATTAGCACTTGATCCGGGTTACAGAACAGGATGTAAAGTTGTTTGTCTTGATGCTCAGGGCAACCTAAAAGAAAACAGTACGATTTACCCTCATGCCCCGCAGAACGAATACCAAAAATCTGCTAATATAATTACATCTTTAGTTGATAAGCACCAAATTGAAGCCATTGCCATCGGTAACGGAACAGCATCACGCGAAACAGAGGCTTTTGCCAAAGGTCTTCGCTTTAAAAATAAGGTAGATATTTACGTTGTGAGTGAGGATGGTGCATCTGTCTATTCGGCGGGCAAAGCTGCTCGTGATGAGTTTCCTGATTATGATGTGACAGTTCGTGGTGCCGTCTCCATTGGGCGCCGCTTAATGGATCCATTGGCTGAACTGGTTAAGATTGACCCTAAATCTATTGGTGTGGGACAATACCAGCATGATGTGGACCAAACTCAATTGAAAAAATCTTTAGATACAGTTGTTGAATCATGCGTTAACTCAGTAGGTGTTAACTTAAATACAGCAAGTAAGCATTTGCTAACTTACGTTTCGGGTTTAGGACCACAGCTGGCACAAAATATCGTTGATTACAGAGCTGAAAACGGGGCATTTGATTCGCGCGATAAACTGAAGAAAGTACCACGCCTGGGCGCCAAAGCCTTTGAACAAGCAGCAGGTTTTTTACGTATAAACGATGCTAAAAATCCTCTGGATAATACAGCAGTGCACCCCGAAGCTTATAAAGTTGTTAAACAAATGGCTGCAGACTTAGGATGTAACATCAAAGATTTGATTGACAATAAATTGCTTCGGGATAAGATCAACCTAAACAGTTATGTATCCGACAAGTTTGGCTTACCAACTCTTAACGATATATTGAAAGAACTAGACAAGCCAGGACGTGACCCCCGCAGTGAAATCAAGACCTTTGAATTTGCTGAAGGCATCTATTCCATTGAAGATTTGTACGAAGGAATGGTTTTACCCGGTCTGGTAACTAACATTACCAATTTTGGTGCTTTTGTTGACATTGGGGTTAAGCAGGACGGTCTGGTTCATATTTCTCAGTTAGCCAACAAGTATGTTAGCGATCCAAATGAAATTGTAAAACTACAACAACAGGTTAAAGTTAAAGTGGTTGAAGTTGACCGAATCAGAAAACGCATACAACTAAGCATGAAAGACTTATAAAGAATATAAAGCTCGCATTAGTAAAGGAAACCAATCATGGTTTCCTTTTTTTATTTTAAAAATCACATGTCATTGTCACCCATTTCATCCAATAAGGTGTCTATATCAATACAAAAGGTTTAAGTTAAGAGGTGCTCATCTGGCGATATCAAGTGCCTCTTTCTTTAAACTCTACCCTTATAAAAACAAATCTGAAAAATGGAGTAAAATGGAAAGTGTGATGAATAACAGCAGTCAGGCATTCACTTCGTTTGACAAATGTTCGATGTTCCAAACTGGTGACGTTGTTTACAATGCCAACAGCAAAGCCAAAACGGCATACCTTGTAAAAAAAGGTATGGTTAAGCTTTATAGCGTTGGTGCCAAAGGAAATAAACAAATAGTACGGATGGTACGTGAGGGAGAAATTGTTGGCTATTATTCTCAATTTACAAATGAACCTGAGATTACAGGTTGTGAGTGTATGGTTAATTCAATTCTTTGCGAACTATCTGATGATAGCCTGCAAAATGCTTTTAAAGCCGACAGCAACCTGGCATTTATGATGCTTCAGAAAGCCTGCACAGAAATTAAAGAAGCTTGTACCTCAATTATAGACATGAGTCAGAAAACAGTGAGAGGCAGAGCTGCGAACATTTTGGTTAAACAAATGGAGCTATTTGATGTTGAAGAAGGTCATGACTTTCCTATCCGTATTTCACGCACTGATATGGCCAACTGGATTGGTACATCTAAAGAGTCGGTAAGCCGGTCTCTGAATGATTTCTTACGTGAGAACCTGATTGACATGAATAAGGAGACCATAAAAATACTTAATCTGAGAGGGTTAAAACGTGTAAGTATCATCAGTTAGTTATACCAATATTACATCCATTTGGTATTACTTGTAAAAGGCAAAAAATGAAGACATATTATCTGGATTATAAATTATCAAAAAGCGGGATACGAACGATCCATAAGGCTGGATGTCAGACTATGCCGAGAATTGACACCTGTCTGCTTTTGGGAGAGTTCTATTCGTCAGATGGTCTTTATAATTATACCATCGACCAATTTCCGCAATGGCGTATCGAAAAGTGCCAGTGTTGTAAATAATTGATCGTAAAGAATCCGCTCTACAGGCGGATTTTTTATTGGCCTGAGTTCGACATTAAATTTCGACCTCAGGTTATTAGCTGCTGAATCAACAATTCTGAATACTTGTCTGTTAGTAATTTAAACTAAACAGATGTGCTATACGGCCAAATACCTGATTGAGAAAGCCCTTAAAAGAGCAAGGCATTATGGTGTTAAAGAAGATATTATCCGCTATGAACAGGAGCTAAAAAACTTCAAAGACTTTGAAAAAGTATCTGGCTTTACTCATCCTGAAATAATTATTTACACCAATGAAGAACCGTATCATCCTATTCTTTCTCATTGGGGATTAATACCGCACTGGGCAAAAGATATCAAACAAGCCCACAATATCTGGAATAAAACCTTAAATGCCAGAGCTGAAAGCTTATTTGAAAAGCCTTCGTTCAGAGATTCGGCCACACATAAACGTTGCTTAATACCAGTTGCCGGTTTTTACGAGTTTCATCATCTTAACCAAACAACCATACCCTTTTACATTTCATCACATGATGATGAGCCGCTGATGCTTGCGGGTTTATGGAGCGAATGGTTAAATCCTGATACTGAAGAGAAGCTTAACACTTGTAGTATTGTCACTACAACTGCCAATGAGTTAATGGCTAAAATCCATAATAACCCAAGGCTGAAAGAGGCACGAATGCCACTAATACTAGGTGAAGAGAAGCAGGAAGACTGGCTTCAATCTACAAATAAAGAGAATATAAAAAGTCTGATAAGTCCTTATCCTGAAGAAAAGATAAAAGCCATCAAATACAAGGAAAAAACAAAAGCTCCACAAAATGGAGCTTTACCTTTTATCTTTGATGATGATTAATTTATCAATACTTTAATTTCACGAGCTACCTGCTGATTATGCTCAAAAGCAAGATTTTTATGGTTTACCAGATCAACAATGGTTCCAATAAAACACAATCCGGCAGTAAAGAAATATAATATTCCCA
This sequence comes from Bacteroidales bacterium, assembly GCA_022361295.1. Lineage (GTDB taxonomy): Bacteria > Bacteroidota > Bacteroidia > Bacteroidales > Marinilabiliaceae > Carboxylicivirga. The sequence goes on along the minus strand of JAKSBD010000732.1, from coordinate 25,853 downwards.
TTCCGATATGGTTAATAAAGAAACGGTGAATACCTGCAAAACCAAAAAATCCCAATAAGGCTGTTAATAAAATCGTTTGTGGATCTTTACGACGACCGCGATAGATAAGAATAAAATTTTGCGCTTGTTCTTCATTCATATCTTTTAAAAGAGAATCAAGAAAAATAGCTTCTTCTCCTTCAACTTCAGGTAATAAGGTGTAAATTTTGTTCATAGCATCCATTTTATGTTGTAAAGTTTATGTCTTTCTTTAATAATTTAAAAACTCTGTATAACAAAACAATCACAGCCAGCAAAGCCAGCGGATGAGATTGCCACGACTCAACAAATTGCCCATGAAACAGGAAGGTAATACCACGGCCTAAACCACATCCTGGACAAAAGTCAAACCCAAGGTTTTTAAAAATACAAAGAGTGTAATGCGTCGCTTTATCAGGTGAAGATAATGCTAGTGAAACAAGGGCGATAAACCAAAAATAAGCTTCTAAATGGGAGTTTCTATACTTATAGGTTACTCGTTTCACACTTCACTTGATTGCAATAACTCAAAAGTAGTGAATTTTCTGCGTTGATAATAATATAACGGCCAGTTTTTAATGATTCTAAGCTCGAAACCACTAAAAACAAATATTTTGCGGCTAATTTATTATTAAAACTTTGTCAATAAAAAAAACTCCAAAACAGAAGTTGTTTCGGAGCCTTTTCAATATCGTGTAGTGAGTTACTTACTTTTTAACCCAGTTGTCGTATTCAAAGTCACAGTTAACCCAACTTTTATCAATCGTTATATAAGTCTCTGCTTGCTTATCCTTGATCCAGGTATCTAATGTTTCTTGTCGCATACTATTTTCGAGCATTGAGCGAAGCAACTCATAATCTTCTTTAAGGCTAGCCTTATGCGGATCTGATTTACGCTTTAGCTTAACCAATCTAAACGTTTCTTTTCCTTTGCGCTCATCCAGCATAAAAAACGTTGGTGAGATGTCGCCCTCGTTCATTGCTTGTAATTCTTTATTAATCGCAACAGGTATTTGAGCCATCTCAAACTTAGCAGTTCCTGTTTGTGGATTTACCATTTGACCACCACTGGTTCGTGAATCTTTATCCATTGAAAAACGTAAAGCCGCTTCTTCAAATGACATCGTACCATCGGTGATTAAGCCTCTGATAGTATCCAGGCTTGCCTGAGCTTCTTTTTTAGCTTCCTCGTTTACCTTTGGTTTAATAAGGATATGGCGACAATTGATACGCTCACCTTTACGGTCAATTAACTGTATGATATGGAAACCAAATTCAGTTTCAACAATTTTAGAGACCTTCTTTTTATCCTGCATATTAAAAGCAACACTGGCAAATTCAGGTACTAATCCAGAACGAGGCATCCAGCCCAGCTCGCCACCACGTGTCGCTGACCCCTTATCTTCTGAGTATAATACTGCCAGGGTCGCAAAGTCTCTTCCTTCATTAACCTGCTTTTGAAAATCGCGAAGCTGTGCTTTCACCCTGTCAATTTCTTTTTGCTCAACACGCGGGTGTAGAACGATTTGCTGCAACTCATACTGAGTTGGCACCATTGGTAAACTATCTTTTGGAAGATTACGGTAATATCCTCTGATATCAGCAGTGGTTACATTAATGTCTTTTGTAATTTCCTGCTGCATACGCTGGGTTAACATTTGAGTGCGCACCATCTCCATCTGGTCGCGTTTTATTTGCAACAATGACTTATTAAAGTACTCTTCCAGTTTTTCTTTATCACCAATTTGCTGAATAAAATAATTGATACGTTGGTCAACCTGGTTAACAACCTCGTTTTCACCAACCTCAACACTGTCCAACTTAGCCTGATTCAACAACAATTTACTGATCAGTGCCTGCTCAAACAAGTGACACTTTAAGTCTCCCTGATAGTTGGCACCTTCAACCAGGGCCTGCTCATACTGGTGTTCAATATCCGATTTCAGAATTGCGTTATCACCAACTACAGCAATTACCTCATCAATCACATTGTTTTGGGCCTGTAGTGTACTTAAAGAGAAAAATATTGAAAATAGTAGTATACTTATTTTAAAGAATTGCTTCATATTCAGTAATTTCTTATTCTTTATCATCTAATCGTTCAGATGCATTGCCTGTTTATTATCTCTCCAATAATAATGCATCATTTAAGGCAAATGCAAACCTACATAATTTTTTCCTCCTATTGTAAAGAGTTAATCAATTTTTAGTGCCTAACAAGCTTATGTTTTAAATGATTCATCACTTTTTCATACTTATATTGGATAAGGCATCAAAAAAAACTTAATACTCTGCACTTTTAATAAATTGTGAGCTTTATATCAATAACACTAATCCCCTCAATACATTGTTTGATGACCGGAGAGAATATACCTCTTGTCAATCGCGTATGTAAAATTTGAGCCAGTCCAACGTCCCGATTAAGGCTAATAAAAAGTAATGTTCTTATTTTTTAGTGCTTCTTCGTACAAATCACTTTCCAACTGTTTTATAAACTCAAGACGTTTTTTATTGAGTAAAATGGCTTTAATCTTTGACTCAACAAATTCAAGTGGAGCCACTTCATTACTTAGCTTAAATTCCTTAATTGAAAGAAAATACTGATACAAAGAATCTGTTGTATGATGATATGTATTGTTTTTAATGAATCGCTCTGTTCTGTTAATACTTTCGGGCAAACGCTTGTTTATTTCATCAAACGTTAGCCAATGGTCAAGAAACACCTCATATTTCTTTGCATTCTGAAAACAGTAAGCTTCAAGTTTTACAATATCTTCTGAATTATCAGAACGATACCAGTTCTTTATATCCCCGATATTTGGTGCTGATTTAGGTACTATTACAAATATACCTTTAATAATAGGCTCTGATAACATAAAGTTATCTTCCATCTCGGTGTAATACTTCCTTATTTCAGAACCTGTAATCAGGGGGCTGTATTTTTGTTCCAGCATTTTCTGCTGATACTGATGAATAAGTAGTGAACGACGGTATTCCTCCATTAATGCAGCCACATCCTTTTCTTCAGGAGTCAGGTTTAATTCTGCTTTTCCCAGTAAAAGTTCTGAACGTATCCAGCGGTTAATATAATCCTGCGCAAAAATGACACTATCATCTTTTGATAAGCTATTGGGTACAGCATCCGACAACTTTCCTTTTGTCAACACTTTTTCGTTGATTTTAACCAATGGTTCATCTACTTTTTCGCCATTGCCATTGCAACCAACAAAAGTTAATATTGCCAAAATAACAATTACCGATATGCCCTTAGAATACCTTTTCATTCCTTAAATTAATTGATCTTATTTTGGCTAAAATATATTATTGTTTATTAAAAACAAAAGTGTTAAGCTCTGGATTGAATTTTTGCTTTAATTCCTGTATCCAATTATGTTCCAGTTCTTCCTGATAATCTGAAATTACCCGACCACGAACTTCACTTAAAGGTTGAATACTTTTTTCTTTTTTCTCTCCTAAAGTTAATAAATAAGGGTAAGTAGTATCAATAGCAACACCCTTCTTTTTCCATACCTGTGCGTCCAACATTGGTTCATCACCTTTAAAAAAGCGGCCTTCCTTTTCCTTTATTTCTTTTGCTAAAGAAGGTGCCAGTGAATCAACTATCAATTCAGTGGTTTTCTTGAGTTCTTTCTTTAGATGTTTATATGTCTGTTTATCTTTACAATAAAACAATCGTCCACTAAAGTGCTCATCCAGCACGTAACTGTTTTTGTTCTGTTCATAGTAACGGGCCAGACCAATGCTATCATTTGATGCTTTGTTCCATACTTCTTTTTGACTGATTTCGAAGATTAACAATCCATCGTGATATTCATTCATCAGGAACCTAAACTCAGGGTACTTATTTTCAAGATTCGCTTTTTCATGCTCAATCAATTGATTATCTATATAATCGTTCCATATTTGTATAAAATGAGCATCTGTTAATCCTGCAGATGGAATATTAAAAGGAAATGCCTCATTAGCAAAATCTGCAGAGCTAATTTTTATAGTATCAAACGAGGCGGGTTGTAATCCGGCATTTTGCAGCTGTTCTATAAATACTGCTTTCTCCTTCTTGCTTCCATTAATAACCAGGGACTTTAGTTGTTTATAATCCTGTTCATTAATGGCATAGTTATATTCCTTTTTTAGGCGTTCAATGGTCGCTTTTTTACCTGCAAAAGCTCTTTCATCGCGCTTTATTTTCTGCAACACCTCATCACGACATTCATCAAGTGATTTTACTGGTCTCACGTCAATCCGCTTAATAATATGCCAGCCAAACTTTGTTTTTACCGGCTCTGATATATCTCCATCATTCTCCAAGGCAAAGGCAGCATCACTAAATTCAGGCACCATTCGTCCTGTTCCAAACCACGGCAATTTACCATTATTGGCCACTGTTTGTTTATCATCTGAAAATTGGGCTACCATGGCATTGAATGATTCACCATTCAGAAGCTTTTGGTAGATTGAGTCGATGGCAATTTTTGATTGGTTTTGAATGATTGGACTAGCCTGATATGGAAAGGCTTTCATAATATGCGCCACTAATATCTCACCTTTATTTTTACGTTTGTCGTGTACTTTTATAAGGTGATAACCAAAAGCTGTGCGGGTAATTTCAGACACCTGTCCTACCGTGGTATTGTAGGCCGCTTCTTCAAATGGATAAACCATCATAAATGCGCCAAAATACCCCAGATGTCCTTTATTGGGAGCCGAAGGCCCTTCAGATAGCTTAACAGCCAATTCTCCAAAATCTTCACCTTTATCAAGTCGTGCTTTAATAGCTGCTATTTTTTCCCAGGCCTTTAGTGTATCTTCAGGTGTTGGCGATTTATCCAGTTCAACTAAAATATGAGAAGCATCCACTTCGTAAAGCATATGTTCATATGCCTCTTTCACCACCTCATCGGTCGCTTTTTTGTCGGTCAGGTATGGTTTAGCCAGTTCATTTCGGTAGTATTCCAACTCCCTTTTAAACGAAGAAACGGTATCGTAGCCCTGTGCAATGGCCTCTTCAACCTTTAGTTTATAATTTACAAACAGGTCAACGTATTCTGTCTTGCTAACCGGTTCTTGCGTTAAAGAGTTATTCTTATTGTAGATGTAGTCAAATTCCTCAAGTGAAAACTTCTTATCACCAATGGTTAAAACAGTATTTTCCTGAGCTTCAACATTGCCAGCAAAAAGAGCTAATAGTATAAAACTTAATAATCGAATCATTCCTTAAATCCCTAAATTGTTATTTACGTTTTACAAACGCATGTAAAAATAGTTTATTATGGTTAGATGATAGAATTATACCACTATTAAAGTAAAATCCCCGGCAGTTTTAGAAACAACTACCGGGGAATACTCTATTTTCAAAATAAAGGATGTGGCTTTTATGGTAAGCTATTGAAATCTATTACAGGTTGAACCCCCAGAGCTGTCCGCTTATGGTAGCTGTCTATCTGCGTCGTTTCATTAAAAAACCCACAGTTATGCATAAAGAATACGCCATTGTCAACACCACCTGCATAATCCATACGCGATTCTTTTCGGGCAGTAGCGTCAGCTGTAAACTTCGCCTCAGTCATCTCGTACCAGTGACCTTTGGTATCGCGTACCCACTGGTTGTTGTAATATGCCTTTCTACTTATGGCACCCGTTTCTGTATGAAAATTCTCAAGGAATGAATACTGACTTGTTAACCATGTTTGAATCTTGGGGCGTTTGAAACTGGCTATAAGTTTCCATTCTTGTAACTCAGGCCCTTTAAACCATGCAGTGTATTGGGTATAACCATCATTTAATGGTTTACCTTTCAATAAAAACTGATAGGTATTACCTGTAATCCAGTTGTATTTCCAATAACTTTGACCTCCTGAGCCTTCGTTACCAAATTCACCGGTAGTAACACCCTCGCCTTTACGAACTAATTTAATCTTATCTTCCTCAGGTATTGAACCAGGGTCGTCGGTATGATACGGACTCCAAACAGAGAACAATACGCGACGTTCCTCTTCTGAATTCACCTGGAAACCGAAATACCCCTCACCGAAGCCGTTGGCCATATAATATGAACCTATAACATCTTCTCCCTCAGGCACGGTAATTTCATTGTAGAAGTATTCAATATCCGATGCCTGTTCAGGGACTTTATAACTCAGGTGAACAGATGGTCCCCTGCGTCCCCAGTAATATTCTTCATTCACAAAGTACATTTTGCCAGATGTTGCCTCTCCCCCAAGTGTTACATCATTAATTTCGGCAAATGTGCTACCTTCTTTAGATACACCTTCCACTTCAACATAATGATACCCTGGCTCTGACACCTCAAAACTACCTGCAAAATGATTACTTAATTCCTTTCCGGTCATCTTTAATTCTTTGGCATCATCATCTACTGTAAACCTAAGCACAGAAGTACCGGTATTTACCTTTGCATTAACCCCAACATGAAGCACTCCGGCTTTAGGCAACTTAAAATAAATTCGAAGTTTATCTGTTTTGTCACTCCAACTCCTGATGCCTTCATCTGAAACTATCTGACCGCCTTTAAAAGGATTATCAACCACCCAGGTGTTACCACCTGCCGGCACACGAATTTCCATGGAAGGAATTTCTACCTTTTCTGTTTCACTGTCATCTTTACTGCAACTTGTACATCCTATTAAGAGCAAACAAATTGCAGAAAAAAGTATATATGGTACTATTTTCATGTTTTTTTTATTTTAAATTTCAACAACGGCCCTATCAATAATGAATAGAGCCGTTGTAAATAAGTTATACCAAATGAATTTTAGAATGAGCCTTAATTTTTATTGAATATTTAGAATTTCTAAAAGGTGAAAAATTACAACATAGCCTATGCTATGCCAGACATTAATTAACCTACTGACAATTGCTTATCAGAATCAGCTTTTTTAAGGTTACGAACCCCTGTTGTTCCTCCTCCTTTTAGTGTTAATTCAACCGGCTTATTTGTTTTCCATTTACCGCGTGTAAAATCAGGAATAGCAATTGGCTTTGAACCATTGGCAATTGACCATTCACTCAATGGAGTAATACAACTCCAGGCAGCGGCATCGTATACATCCATATCCATAGGCAAGCCATTACGCAAACAGTCAATCAAGCGCCAATCCATCATAAAGTCCATACCGCCATGACCGCCAACCTGCTTGGCCATCTCACCTATTCGTTTTACTATTTCAGGTGTATATTTCTCCCACAGTTCTTTCATCTTAGCATCGTCAGCAACATGGTGCCCAAAAGCTATGTGTTGTAAAGGCCATTTTTGCGCAAAGCACTTCGTTCCGCTCAACATATGAATTCGCGAATATGGACGAGGTGAACTGATATCATGCTGTATCATCATGGTACGGCCCTTCACCGTTCGAATCATTTGCATATCCATGTTACCACGCATTTCCTTGCCAATGAACTGCTGCAAATCAGGCCTGTCAGGCGCCAGCTCTTTAATGCGGTTAGCAAGTGTAAAATCGTCTGACATCATCGCCGTAAGGTAATCCATACGGTCGCCGCGGTTAATGTCCATAGCCTGGCAAATTGGTCCTAAACCATGTGTAGGATACACGTTGGCCTTACGCGTATTTTCGTGCAGGCGCCATAATTTGTCATAAGCACCATCACCACGTGGCTTATCATCCTGTGGCTTGTTAAAATGCCAGTAATCCAAATCATGAATGTAGGCCCCTTCTCCATGAACCAAGTCACCAAAAGCACCCTGACGGGCCATATTTAAAGTTAGCAGCTCAAAGAAATCATAGCAACAGTTCTCCAGAATCACACAGTGTTTCTTTGTTTGCTCCGATACTTCAACCATCTCCCAACATTCATCCATGGTTTTGGCGGTTGATACCTCAACGGCCGCATGACTGCCTCCACGCATAGCTGCAAGTGCTACCGGAACGTGCCATTCCCATGGTGTTGCAATATATACAAGATCAACCAAGCCACTATCACATAAAGTCTTAAAAGCGGTATCGCTACCTGTAAATTCCTTGGCTTTTGGCAAACCAGCTTTAGCCAATGAAGCCTGTGCGCCATCAATAGCAGCTTGTCGAGTATCACAAAGAGCTGTTACTTCAACACCTTCAATAAATCCCATTCGATCTACGGCACCAATACCCCTGTCACCAATACCTACAAATCCCACACGGACTTTATCAAGCTTAGGTGCAGCATACCCACACATATTAAATTCCATTTTAGGCAAACGCTCAGCGTTTTCACGTATATAAGCAACTGCTTCCTGCTCTTTTGGACGTGCATTACATCCTGCCAGTGGAGCGGCTGCAGCAACACCTGCCCCAAGCGCCATATTCTTTAAAAATGATCGTCTGTTTGTTGACATCCCAATAATGTTTATGTTTTCTATATTTCTTTACCTTCTTTAATCGCCTTTTCAGCTTCTTTACAAAGCCCTAATATTTTCTTAACGACTTTTGGTTTATTTGAAGCCACATCAATTGTTTCACTCAAATCGGAATTTAAATCATATAAATACAATTCATTTACAGTCTCCGGATCGTAAGGCCTCTTGAAAACCAATTTCCAGTTTTGATAACGCACACTCATTAATCCTCCTCTGGCTTTATATCCAAAAATTGCTTTATGAGGAGAAACAGCACCTGCTTCCTGCTTCATTAAATTTAATATATTCTTTCCATCAATAGGACGATCTGATGGAATTTCAGCACCAGCTACTTCTGCAAAAGTGGTGAATAAGTCCATGGCAGTAACCGGTTCATCACAGGTTGTACCTGCCGGAATATTATTAGGCCAGGCCATTATGCATGAAACCCTGATACCTCCATCATAGCGTTCCTGGTATTTACCCTCTCTTAATATATGTGTACGTTCCGGATCTGTATATCCAAATTTTCCATAGCAGTTCTCTAATTCCAGATCACGATGAATTAATGGGCCATTATCCGATGAAAATACAATAATTGTATTATCCTCAATGTTTAAGCGCTTAAGGGTATTAATAATAATACCTGCTGAACGATCCAGGTATTCAACGGCATCTCCGTAAGCAGCAGCCTTACTTTGTCCTTCAAACCCCTTGGGAATAAACCAGGGAGTATGTGTTTCCATATTGGCATATTGCAGATAGAACGGTTTTTCCTCTTTAACCGACCGGTAAATAAACTTACATGCTTCACGGGTAAATAATGCTGGCAGCTCAGCTAAGTCATTATTATCACACCGTTTGATTATTTGAGCCTGCTCAATTAAAGGAATGGCAGGATCACTGATCCCATTGGGTCTCCAACCACTGTTTCCGATACGTTCAGGACCATGATCATTAGGGTATGGTATTCCTAAATAATCATCAAAACCATGCACACACGGCAGGTATTGTGGTAAATGTCCCAAATGCCACTTTCCATATAATCCGGTTTTATACCCTTTTTCCTTCAACAACTCAGTTATAGTCACTTCTTCTTCATCCTCTAAACCCAATTCCGAATGCGGAAAAAGAACATATAAGCCTTCACCTCCATTAATCCTCGGAGCGTAACGTCCGGTAAGCAACGCGGCTCTTGAAGGTGTGCAGGTTCCGTGTGGAGCATAAAAACTGGTAAATTTCATTCCCCCTTGAGCCAGGGCGTCCAGGTTAGGAGTTGAAATATCTTTTGAGCCAAAGCAACTTAAATCATCAAACCCGACATCATCAGCAAGAATATGAATAATATTTGGTTGCTTGTTTGTTTGCGCATTACAATACCCTGCATTTAAAACAGTTGCGATAATTAATACCAACCCGGTTGTGAAGAATCTATTCATATTCATATGTTTTTGAGCGAAATCGTCTAATGACGGGTGTTCAACAGAAAGTGTTTCTATTGAACACCCGTCAATTAAGTATATTATGGATTTTGGATTAAATCTGGTTGTGCCTGAATTTCTTTTTCAGGTAAATACTCCACAATATCGTATGATGATGGAAGTATCTCATAATAAGGATCATTTCCTCTCAAATGCGTTCCCGGATAATTACGATCCATTTTTAAGCCATTGCGGAACACATCGAATTTACGATGACCTTCGTAAGCCAACTCTAAACGTCGCTCTTTAAGCACAATATCCAATAGTGGCATCTCAGGTGTTACATCTGATGAAGTATACTCTGCCTCTGAGCCTATTGCTCGACGACGAATCTCATTGACATTATTCAATGCACTTTCTACATTTCCTTTTTTTGCATAAGCCTCTGCCCTATTAAGGTACATTTCGGCTAATCGTACAACGACAGGCGACCAAAGGTGTCCTTTATTTTCCTGTCCTGAACACTTAGTAATAAAGTACTTTGGATAAGTCTGACGAGTCGCTAAATATTTATTGATTCGTAGCTTAACAGGTGCATCCAGTTGGGTTGTTGAACCAGTGGAGGTGTTAAGCATAAAAGGAGTTACGCTATAATTAGTAACGCCAGTCTTAGGGTCCACCTCTGCTGTGATAGGTGATGATTCTGTTATAAGCTCATCAGCTCCATCACCATTAACATCAACGTTCCATTTCTGCGTTAACTCTGTCATTTCCGCGTTTACCTCATCCTGGTGAAACAAGAAACTATTGTACTTTTTAATATCATCAGAATCATCGTCAGAATAAGCATTTAAACCGTACCAAACGCCATACAGTTCCTCACTGCTTTCATCCTGTACCATAGCCGTTACAAAAGCACCACGAGCATCATCAGGCCATTCTTCAACAATATCCCTATAAGTTACTGAGGCATATAATTCACCCCAACCTGCACCTGTCAATGAGGCATTACCTTGTGCGTCTACTGCTGCATACATTCCAGGGAAAGTATACCAATCATCCCACTGTCCTGTGTTATCAGCACCATCAACATAACGAAGGGCAAAGATTGTTTCTCCATTTTCATCCGGAGTAAACTTTGGATACTTTTTAAAATCATCTTTAGACAGTAAATGATAACGACCAGAAGTAATCACTTTATCGGCATATTCGATTGCCAAATCATTTTCTTCCATGTATAGATAAACACGCGATAACAAAGCCTGTGCAGCTTCTTTAGTAGCATAGCTAGCTGTTTTTTCAAGTGTCATCAAGTCCTCGGCCTTCTCTAAATCCTTCACGATTTGATCATAACAATCTTTTACAGATGAACGTACCGGCTGATCATTAACGTCAGTTGTTAGTTTAAGCGGTACACCAAGGTTGGAAACCGGGTCCTGATTATAAGGACGACCAAACACATTGGTTAAATAAAAATATACCATACCACGCAGAAAGTAATTCTGCCCGATCATGTGATCAATTTCTTCCGACACACCTTCTTCTGCTCGTTCAATCACTGTATTACAACCTACAATTGTTTTGTACGAAGCTGTCCATAATGATTGCTTGCGATAACCTGTTGTTTGGCGCTTGTAATTATAAATAAACATTAGCGGATCTGTCGTACTTCCACTCAATGCCACATTATCACCCGGATACTCGGCAAAGCGATAGAAGTTATTTACCCACGAATATCCATCGGCAATACCTTTACCCTTTAATATGGCATAATTTCCTAATGTTAATGCTTCCAATGCATTACCCGATGAATAAACATCGTCCTTTTCGATTGATTCAAATGGCTTTCTATCCAATTCACAGCTAAACAGCCCCAAAATAATGGAAGGAATCAGCAACCATGTATATATTTTCTTATTCATTTGTTTAATCTTTTTTGTTACCATCTTGATTAATGCTTATTCAGCTTCTTAAAATGTTACGCTTAATCCAAACATAAAACGCTGTGGAATGGCATAATCATCATAGGCATCACCAGTTCCCTCTTCTCCAACTTCAGGGTCAATACCTGAATAATCGGTAAATGTCACTAAGTTCTCTGCCGATATATAAACGCTCATGTTCTTAATAAAATCAACATTCTTAATGCTTCCAACCCTGTAGTTTAAGGTCACATTTCTTAAGCGCAGGTAACTGCCATCTTCGATGTAACGTGATGATGTTTTGTTAGATAAGCTATTACCTCCGTTATAAGGCTGAGGGTGTGTTGCTTTATCACCTGGTTTTTCCCAACGGCTCCAACCATCAGCCAGAGACATAGCATTAAATGTTGAGTAAGCTCCATCATTGTCATAAAGCTCACGGGCATAATGGTAAATATCGATTCCTGAAACGTAATCCAGGTTCATCAGTAATGAGAAGTTCTTATAACTCATTGTAGAATTGATACCTCCAAACAAATCAGGAGTTGAAGTACCAACTTTTTGCAAAGCAGCCTTGTTGTAATCTGTAGTCAGGCTTTTGTTACCATCTTCATCAATAGTTTCCCATTGTGGCATACCATCATCAGGATTGACGCCCATCCACTTACGCATGTACCAGGTATCAACATCTTCGCCAACACTTCTGATTTTGTTACCATCAATTATGTCATTACCTTCATATAACTCTGTAATTTCATTGCGGTTAACACCAATATTAGCATCAATGCGCCATGCGAAACCATCAGATGCAGAGCGGAAGATATCAGCACCAAGAACCATCTCAAATCCTTTGTTTTTAACAGCTCCAACATTCTCCCAATAACCTGAAAAACCAGACGTTGCAGGCAATGTTACATAGTAAAGAAGATCTTTTGTGTCCTTAATATAGTACTCCAGGCTTAAGTCAAAACGATTATATAAACGTGCATCTAAAGCGAAATTAGTACTATGTGTCTTTTCCCAGGTCAAATCATCATTCCCAAGTTGATCTGCTGAAATGACTGGCACCTTATTATATTGGTTAGTTATAGAATACAACTCCTTACTCGGATAATAAGTTCCGTTCAAACTATTATCATCATATGGTGTATTACCAAGCACTCCATAACTAGCTCTGAATTTTAACACATTAACATTATCCCAGTTAAAGAAATCCTCATTGTGAATGTTCCAACCAGCACTAAAAGAATAGAAGTTACCAAACTGGGTATCTTTACCAAATTTAGATGAGCCATCACGTCTGAAAGAAAACTGAGCCATATAGCGTGAGCCATATGTATAATTGGCATTGAATAAGTAGGACTTAAAAGCATAGCCTGCTTTTGTTCCAGTTATACGCTTCATTTCAGAACCTCCGTTTAATATTTCGGTACCAGAAACAATTCCTTTCTGCTGAGCAAAGGTAGTTGAGTACTCGTAGTCGTTAAATTCATATGCTACCAAACCAGTCAGGTAATGATCGCCAAAACCTTTTTGGTAACGCAATAGCTGGTTGGTAAAACGATTCAGGCTTTTGTAATGGTAATTGGCAATATTACCAACATCATTACGTCCTATGGTTGACTGAGGATCAACATAATCAGTTCTGTTGTGGTGTTGATAATCAAAACTATTTGAAGAAACAAAAGTTAAGCCTTCAGCCAGTTTAATATCAAATCCCATGTACGGCGATAGTCTTAATTCTGATGTTTCTGAATAATTCCACTGTAGATTATAAATTGAATTACTCTTGTCGCGACCAATCCATCCTGATTCAGGGTCTGTTGGGTCAATGATATTACCATCATCATCACGTGGACGATCGTATGGCATATTAAGGAACATTTCACCAACACTTTGCTGCTTATCCATAATATCACGATAAGTAAAACCAAGTTTTGGGTGCAATGTCAACCAGGGTTTAATATCGTAATCAATATTCATTCTGCCGGAGTAGCGCGTATAGTCATAGCCCTTTACTGCACCACTTTCATCATAAATATTACCTGAAATATAAGTTCTTAGTTTCTCATTACCACCTGAGAATGATATACCATAATCCTGCACAACACCTAGCTTGGTTCCTTCATCAAACCAATCAGTATTACGAGCCTGTGCCTCCTCTGTAAACCAATCCAGGTCAGCATAACCATTTGCAAACGATTTAATATAGTTTGTCATCTCGGTGTTGTTCATCATCTTGAAGTTACCCAATGATAATTTAGTAACACCAGTTTTTACAGCTACATTGATCTGATCGCTTCCTTCTTTAGCCGAACGCGTAGTAACAAGAATTACACCGTTAGCAGCGCGGGAACCATACAAAGCTGTTGCCGAGGCATCTTTCAGAATAGATGTTGATTCAATATCTTCCGGATTTAATTGTGGTGCTTCGGCCTGTATAACACCATCAACAACCCACAATGGATCAACACTACCACTTAAAGTTGATTTACCACGAATACGGATAGTTGGCGCATCACCCGGACGCCCTGAGCCCTGAGAGACAAATACACCTGCAGCCTTACCCTGAAGAAGGTTACCCACATTAGGAGAAGTTATTCCCTTCATATCTTCTGTATCAAGGTTAGTTACAGAGCCTGTCAGGTTTGACTTCTTTTGAATACCATAACCAACTACCACTACCTCATCAACTTCTTCGTATGCCGACATTAATGTGATATCAATATTCGTTTGCCCTGCAAAAGCTACCTCCTGGTTTTCCATTCCGATAAATGAGTATACAATGGTTTGTGCATCATTCGGAACTTTTAATTCATATCGCCCTTCCACATCGGTGATCGTACCGATTGTATTGTCAGACTTAAGATAAACGGCCGCTCCCGGAAGCGGTTCTCCAGAAGCATCTACTACCTTACCTTTAAGGATCTTTTCCTCCTGCTGTATATCAAACCTGGCATTGGGTGCTGATGGTGTAATAATTACCAAATCACCTTCCTTTACCGTGTAGTAGATGTCGGTTCCTGCAAAAGCTTCCTTTAATATAGATTCCAGCTCTGCATTACGCTTTGAGATGTTGATTTTCTTATTAACATCAACAAGGTCTGATTTATATAAAAAGCGATATGAGCTTTGTTTTTCAATCGTATTAAATACCTCTTCCAATGATGCGTTTTTAAGCACCACATTGAGTCTTTCTTGCTGTCGGGCAAATAGATTTGTACCTGACAACAGAATGCCTGCAATCAGCAAAGCTGTGACTTTCCACCTGTTAACAGACGTTAAAGCCCTTTTTAATCTGTTTTTTTTCATAAATTTGTTATTAGTATTAAGAATTAAAGTGAGCATCTTTTTCTCCGGCCAGGGATTTGGGTGCTCATTTTTTTAATAGTTTTTCTTAGGGGTTATTTTAATTTTTCGTCCTGATGACTCAACATTAAAAGGTGTGGCAATCGCGAAATTATTCATGACGGCCCACACGGTTTCTTCGTTAATTTCACCTGTGTATTTTTCAAACCTTAAACTCTCATCAACATCTATTTCCACATCATACTGACGCTCAATCTTCTTAACCAACAAGTAAAATGGCATGTCCTTAAAAGTAATCACTCCTTGTTTCCATGATGAAGCTCTATCTGTCTTTGCCGTTTCCTTCACCTTGAAAACACCACTCGACTTATGATAGTAGGCCGTTTCGCCAGGTTTTAGGTAGGTTCCGTTGACTTTATTGTTATTGGCTCCTGCAAATCGAATTTTACCTTCATCCAAAACCGTTGTGACCATATCTTCATCCGGATAACATGATAAATCAAAACTGGTACCCAATACTTCAATATTGATACTTTCGGTTTTTACAATAAACGGATTTTCAGGATCGTGTTTCACCTTAAAATAGGCTTCACCTTCCAATTGGAGCTGACGGTTTGTGCCTGAAAAATCGGATGGAACCCTTAGCCTCGTATCAGCATTCAGTGCTATGTGTGTTCCATCAGGTAAAGTCAGTTCCGACTTTTCACCTCTTGGCACATATGTTTCGGTATAAAACACCCCGGTATCCCCTTTCTGCTTTTCCTGATTAATTAACATTGCTACACTTCCTATCATCAGGGCAAACATAACAACAGCGGCTATCTTATATATATTTACTTGTAGTGTTAAGCGCCTGCTCGTCTGTGTATCTACTTTACTTTTACGCAGGCGGTATAAAAAAAGATCGCTATCTGTATTCGGACTTTCATCCTTATTACCCAATGAAGTTGATACGGCCCAAAGGTTCTTTTGCTTTATAAACTCTCTTTTTAGTTCCCCATCTTTTTGCAGAGTCTCGTAAAAGCGTTGCTTTTCTTCTTCACTCATGCGCTTAGACAGATATTTTATGATGTATTCCTGATTCACGTTTCTGTTTTTTCTTCGCTTGTTCACAGGTATAACACGCAACTAATTGACACCCCCCATAGAAAAAATATTTTTTTTTAATTATTTTTCACAAAACACACCTATACCACTCATTTACAACCACTATCAATCGCATCTTTTTTTTACTCTCCAATGACAAAACCTATATATACGTAAAAATCTTCCTAACCCACCTATCAACCCTTAACTTCTTAACACCCTAACAAAACAACCTTTTTTAACATTACTAAAACAGCTATTACAACAATTCTTTCTACTTTTGCGCCCTGAAAAATCGAGTTGCAGCATGATTACAGTTTCTGACTTAGCCATTCAATTTGGCAAAAAACCTTTATTTTCAGACGTTAACCTAAAGTTTACGCCTGGTAATTGTTATGGATTAATTGGTGCCAACGGTGCCGGAAAATCGACTTTTCTTCGCATTTTATCTGGCGAATTAGATTCTACACGAGGAAATGTTAAGATGGAACCAGGTGAGCGTTTGTCTGTTCTTAAGCAGGACCACTATGCCTACGATGAATTTACGGTATTAAATACTGTGATGATGGGCCATAAAGAATTGTGGGAACTGATGCAGGAAAAAGATGCTCTGTACATGAAGGAAGACTTCAGCGAAGAGGATGGTATGAAAGCCGCTAAGCTGGAAGACGAGTTTGCCGCAATGGATGGATGGAACGCCGAAAGCGATGCTGCTGAATTACTAAGTGGCCTTGGTATTAAAGAGAACCTTCACCATCAGGAGATGAAAAACCTGACAGGTAAAGAAAAGGTTCGTGTTTTATTAGCTCAAGCGCTGTTTGGAA
The DNA here is from genome assembly GCA_022361295.1 of Bacteroidales bacterium. Lineage (GTDB taxonomy): Bacteria > Bacteroidota > Bacteroidia > Bacteroidales > Marinilabiliaceae > Carboxylicivirga. The sequence goes on along the minus strand of JAKSBD010000732.1, from coordinate 8,902 downwards.
ATCCGGATAACTTGTTACTTGATGAGCCAACCAATGACCTGGACCTTGAAACAGTTCTTTGGTTAGAAAATTATTTGGCCAACTTTGAAAATACAGTGATTGTTGTATCTCACGACCGTCACTTCCTTGATAATGTTTGTACAGATATTGTTGATATTGATTTCAACAAAATCCGCATGTTCTCCGGTAACTACAGCTTCTGGTACGAATCAAGCCAGCTGGCAGCCCGTCAACAGGCAGCACAGAATAAAAAAGCTGAAGAGAAGAAGAAAGAGCTTCAGGAGTTTATTTCACGATTTAGTGCAAACGTGGCAAAAAGTAAACAAACGACCAGTCGTAAAAAGATGTTGGATAAATTGAATGTTACAGAAATTCAGCCATCAACCCGTCGTTACCCTGGAATTATTTTCCAACCTGCCCGGCCTGCCGGTGACCAGATATTACGCGTTGAAAACCTTAGCTACTCCATTGATGGAGAAGTAATGTTTAAAGACGTTACATTTAATATCGAGAAAGATGAGAAAGTAGTCTTCATCTCTCGTGATAATCGTGCCGTTACAGCCTTCTTCCAGATTATTAATGGTGAAAAAGAAGCAGAAACAGGAAGCTTTGAGTGGGGACAAACTATTACCAGTGCCTACCTGCCAATGGATAATACTGACTTCTTCAAAAAGGAGTTAAAGCTATATGATTGGTTGGCCCAATTTGCGAAAGATACATCTGAAGATTATATGCGTAGCTTTTTAGGTAAGATGTTATTCTCAAATGATGATATTGAGAAAAAGGCTACTGTATTATCAGGAGGTGAAAAAATGCGTTGTATGATTGCACGCATGATGATGGAAGAACCAAACGTTTTGATATTAGATCACCCGACCAACCACCTGGACCTGGAATCAATTCAGGCTTTTAATAATAACATGAAGTCATTCCCGGGTCAGATTTTAATGGCATCGCATGACCATGAATTTATTCGCACAACATGTGGTCGTGTTATTGAATTAACGCCCAATGGCATTGTGGATAAACTAATGGACTTTGAAGAGTATCTGGCTGACGAGAGCATTAAAGCTGTAAGAGAAAGCAAATACAATTAAACACACAACAAACCAATATATTTACAAAAAAAGGGAAAGGGGTAAAATGTAGCTATTTACCCCTTTGTTTTATCCTGAAATATCAGAATTATTATTCAAGTGGTGGAAGAATAACTCTGTCGATAACATGAATGACTCCGTTGGTTCCCTGAATATTTAGTAAGGATGCTATCAATCCTGATTCGCGGCTATTGGCATCTGTAATAGCAGGAACGGTTACATCAATGGTGAACGATTCACCCTGAAGAGTTGGTACGCTGAGTGGATCTGTTGGCAAATCACTTGAATAAACTCTTCCTTCAATAACATGGTATAATAGCACTTGTGTCAATAAATCAACCGGAATATCGTCCAATGAATTAAAGTCAGGCCCTAATTCTTCTAATAAAGCAACAAATGCATCGTTGGTTGGTGCAAAAACGGTGTATGGCCCGCTGGTTGACAAGGTTGTTGCCAAATCGGCTTTTATTACAGCTTCAACCAATATTGAAAAGGCCTCATTACCCTGAGCAATTTCAACTATGTTTTGCGTTGGTGGCAACAACACCTCATCAATAATATGAATGATTCCATTTAAGGCCCATATGTCGGCATATTGCACATTGGCATTATTTATCATTACTCCGTCGCTAAGGTCAACTTCAACTGCTGCTTCGTTTAGAGTTGGTACAAATCCATTGCTGAGCATAGAAGATTTAACCTTTCCCTGCACAACATGATACAACAAAATAGTTTTTAACTGATCTGTTGGTACTTCTCGAATGTTTTTAACACCTATTTCATCAAATAGCTTCTCAAAAGCCTCGTCGGTAGGCGCAAAAACAGTAAGTTGATTAAAAAATACAGTTCCAAACAAACGGGTTTTAAACAATGCGTAAGTCAGGTTTCTGAAAGTTGGGTATTTTCTCCATCGTCTTTTCAACTCACCATCGCTATTCTCATCAAAAAAGTTCGGATTTTCAGTAATCATCTCAAGTGTTGTTTCAATGTCATACAACTCTTGTTGCTCATTTTGCTCAGGAGATAATGTATCTTCACTCTCACATCCAGTAAAAACAAAAGTAAAGGTTATGGCCGCCATGAGAAAAAAACTACCTAACCTTCTGTTCCTTAAATTAATCGCTCTTTTCATATCTCTAAGTTTTAAATGTTTACAAGAGATAAACCGGGCGTTTTTATTTTTGTTTAATCATTTCATTCTTTTATTGAACATTTAGGTGATTTGTAATCCTTTCCCAATCTGAACCAGCCGAAAACACAAGCGATTCAGTTATTTGTTAAATTTAGTTAAATGTGTAAATGAACTAAATAATTCAATTGACGATGGGGCAATCCTAGTGATTTCTAACAGTATTAGTTATAACTGTCGAATCATTTGGTATGATGGTAACATCACTCTGTGTGGTGGTGAAATAAACATACCGCCCTTCGTCGCAAAAACGGTACACCTTACAACCTTCATGCTCAAATAAGTAGGAAATCTGGTAATCATCATTATTTTTTGCAGGGGCATGGCTAATTGGCTGCTGTATAGTGCATGAATACAACAGTCCTGCTGTAAATGCCAGTCCAATAGAGTAGTATAATTTCTTCATAACAAACAGTTAAAGGGTTAAACATTATCGGAGCGTAGCAAACTATATACTTCCAAATCAAAGTAGGTATGTTCATCTATCCGCTCTCCTGAACGTTCAATTCCTTCAAAAATAAAGCCAAGCTGTTCCGGAATTCGCTTACTGGAATCATTTCCCACCGCACATTTAATCTGTATACGGTTAATTCCGAGCCTTGTAAAAGCATAATTACACAAATATTTTACACTCGTGATAACAATCCCCTTCTTTTGAAACGGCTGTGACAACCAATAGCCTATTTCGGTTTTGCTATTGATTCGGTCAGTTGCTTTAAAACCAACAAGTCCTGCAAATTTGCCCTTAAACCAAACAGTAAAAATTAACTCTTTTTGTTCGTGTGGCACATTTCCAACAGCCTTAATAAAACTTTCTGTATCTGCCTTACTTTTTGTATGCTCAACAAAAGGGAGCCACTGTCCCAGATAGTTACGTTGTTTGTCAATGGTATTAAAAATGACAGCTGCATCTTTTAAATCAATTTCACGCAGCATAATTTCAGGAGTAACTTCCAATATCATAATAACAGGTTAAGAAACGACAATATAATAAACTTCGATTTAACTCAAGTATGCTCTTACATAAACGGTACGATTGTCTTTTTACTTCAGTCTGTTAGGTTTTTATTTAGGATTTATATCGGTTGGTATTGAAATACACTGAAGAATAACAATGGTTATAAGCTTTATCCGCAAGAGAATGAGAACTATTTAATCTAATCACATTAAATTGTGGTTGATGTATCTGTTTTTTTTCGTTTTTTTGCCACAAATAAATAATAAACACACAGAAATGAAAATTGTCCTTGGCTACCTCCTAACGCCTGTTTTTCACCTTTACTTTGGTCTGGTGCTGGTAATCTTTCACCTTCCCCAGGTTATTGCCCATAAATTATTTGGCGATAATGCCAGAAGAAAAGTGGTTGATACCCTTAACTTTTTCCTTGTTAAAGGGCTTTACCTGATGGGCTGCAGCGTTAAGTTCTCAGGCTTTGACAACCTTCCTGAGAACCGACCAATTATAATTGTCTCAAACCACCAAAGCCTTTACGATATCCCGGCTATTGTTCATGGCTTCAGAAAACACTATCCTAAATTCATCTCAAAAATTGAGTTGGGAAAAAATTTACCGAGTATCTCATATAACCTGGTGCATGGTAAATCGGCCTTAATTGACCGTTCCAATGGATCTCAATCAATTAAAGAAATTTTTAAACTGGGCCGCTTGATTCAGGCTAACAATTATGCTGCCTGTATTTTCCCTGAAGGTACTAGAAGTAAAACCGGACGCGTTAAAAAGTTTAAATCGCCCGGCATTAATACCCTTTTAAGAGCGGCTCCTGATGCGGTTATTGTTCCATTTGTGATTGACGGACACAGTCGCATGATGTATAAAGGCATGTTTCCCTTAAAATTTGGAGAAAAAATTTCGTACACTGCACTGAAGCCAATAGAGCCAAAAGGTCAGGACGTGGAACAGTTGGTGGCTGATATTCAGTCATTAATTAAAAAAGAATTAAAGCAGTAGAATAGAATAAATGACATAAATGTTCTAATATACTGAATCTTAATAAGAAACGACCTTCGGGTCGTTTTTTTTGTAGCTATTAATAACGTATCTTCGGTAACTTAATTAACCATAATTATAGATGGACATTTTGAACAGACACACATTCCACATTCCGGTATTGGGATTAGGTTACACACTGGATACACCTATTAATGTGGCACCGCTGGGTATTTCATCTGTTATATCGTTGGTTGACGATAAACTGATGGAGCAAATGCGCGAGTTCTACTGCGATAAGTTTGACATGCCTTTTAAGGCTATTACTGAAAAAGTTGAAGACTTTAGAGCTAAACGCATCACATCCTACCTTAATATGGTGGATGATATTGTTAGCGAAAAAGTTACAGAGCTAAAAAAGGCTGCACACGACAAAAGCGAAGAGTTGGAAAAATACTTCGACATGCTGCCTGACTTATCTTCTATTAAAGAGAAGTTTAAGCTGTCTGAAAAGAGTCGCCAGTTAAAAGAAGATCTTGGCAACTGGATTCAGGACCACCTGCCGGTTGGAGACATTGATGTTAACATCATGACAAAGTTGGACAAGGTCAATACTAAAAATGGTGAGGAGCTGCCAATAGAGTATAATGATGCACATGCAGCATTGCGCGGCTTTGCCAATAGTCAGCTTAACTCGTCATTGGTACTGTCGGCCGGTATGAGTCCCCGTTTGTATAGTTATCTCGAAAAGTTCAAGGATTTTTTCCCTGATATTAATGGTGAGCTTAAAAAGAAGATTATTCTTAAAGTAAGTGACTTCCGCTCGGCATTGGTGCAAGGAAAAATGCTGGCAGCCAAAGGCCTTTGGGTTTCAGAATACCGCATTGAAAGCGGCGTTAACTGTGGCGGTCATGCTTTTCCAACAAACGGTGTTTTATTTGGCCCTATCCTTGATGAATTCAGAAAGAACAGGGATAAACTACTAGACACCTGTAAAGGTGTATATGAAACCGCACTAGCTAAAAAAGAGATAGCTGCTCCTACTGAAGTGCCAAGTATTAAAGTAACTGCACAGGGTGGTGTTGGAACCAACGAAGAGCATAACTTTTTGATGGACCACTACCAGATGGATGGCGTAGGCTGGGGAACTCCTTTTATGCTGGTTCCTGAAGCAGTAAGCATAGATACAAAAACACTTGACCTGCTTAAGAATGCCAAAGAAAAAGACCTCTATTTCAGCGGACTTTCTCCTTTGGGTGTTCCTTTCAACAGTGTTAAATGGGCCAGCATGAGCGAACTTCGTCTTGCTAATGCCAGTAAGGGAAAACACGGCATGCCTTGTACCAAGCAGTTTTTAAAGTATAACACTGAATTTACCGAAAAGCCAATTTGTACCGCTTCAACGCAATACAAAAATAAAAAACTGGCTGAACTAAGCGAACAAAACCTTTCGGCGGAGCAATATCAGACTGCTTATGACACCATAACCGAAAAAGAGTGTTTATGTGTTGGCTTAGGTGTTTCTTTGCTTGAATCGAAAAATATTGAAGTTGGTCCAAGCGACAAGGTAACAGTGTGTCCTGGTCCTAACTTAGCTTACTTTTCAAAAGAAGCAAGCCTGAAAGAGATGGTTGATCATATCTATGGTCGTACAAATCTGCTTGATAAGCGCCATCGACCACATATGTTTACAAAGGAATTAAGCATGTACCTTGATATCTTTAAAAAACGTGTTGAGAGCTTTTTAACAAAGCCCGATGATGCGAAAGAAAAGAAGCAATTAACTGCCTTCCAGAAGAACATTACAGATGGGGTTAACTATTACTTTGACTTATTTAAGGAAAAGAAGAATGAAGTAGTTGCTGAAATTGAGCAATTAATAAGTAAGTACCCAATGTTAAAGAACGAATTATAATATTCAATTGCCACACGGGTTAAATCGTGTGGCATTTTTATTTCAATTCAATTTCTAATATTCTTTTGGTTCTGTTGCTTACCTTATACCGATCATCAATACGCTTGCCTAACACCCACACAATAGCTTCACCACTCACCATCAGCCACGCGTCTTCCTTATCTTTCAGGCTGTACTTCTCATCAATAAAAAAATCACTGACCTTTTTAAAACCTTTCATCCCCAAGGGCATAAAAGCATCACCTTGTTTCCACTTGCGAACCAGTAAGGGTAGTTCAACCAGGTCGGCATCCAGATGTATTAATTGAGGACTACGAGAGAACTTAAAATTATCAGGCTTAGTGTATACACATACATTTATTGATATAACATCATTATTTTCTCCATCCTCAAGCCAGAAGTGTTGTACCCCAACTTCTTCAACAGGCAGAACCAGTAAATTATGCCGATCTTTGATTAAGCGATGCGTGTCGCTAAAAAACTGTTTGCCCGAAAGTCCGTGCAAATGACTAATCACCTCGTTTACCACTGAAGAATTAAAGCCATAAGGACGCAATACTTCAAACAATAAAGATGCATAATGTGGATAATCCTCCAGTTTGGATATCGGTATTATCACCTTATCATCTTCATTTACTACATCAGTTTCAATAAAGCGTTTGACCTCACTCTCAAGCATCAGTTCAGCATCTCTTATATGCCCTAGATTGGACTGCATCGTTTCGAAAAAAGAGGGATTAATCGACTCTAAAACAGGTACTATTTCATGTCTTATTTTATTACGGATGTAACGTGTGTCATCATTCGATACATCATGACAATAGTCTATTTCATTATCAGCACAATAGTCTTCAATCTGCCCTCTCGTAAAATCAAGCAAGGGACGAACAACTTCTCCATTGCGGAAATTAATACCACTTAATCCACGAATCCCGGTACCTCGCACAAGATTCAAAAAGAATGTTTCAATGGAGTCGTTACCATGGTGCCCGGTAACAACCGCCTGAAAGTGATGCTCTTTAATTAACTTAGCAAACCAATCATACCTTAACTCACGGGCAGCCATTTCAACTGAAACCTTATTCTCTTTAGCATAGACAGTCGTTTCAAAAGAGGTTGTGTACAGCAGAATATTGTTCGCTTCGCAGAAAGCTTTCACCAACTGCTCATCAGCATCTGATTCATCACCCCTTAACTGAAAGTTACAATGTGCCGCAGCCAGTTCATAACCATTCTTCGTTAATAAATGCAGGAGCGCCATGGAATCAGCTCCTCCACTCACGGCCACCAGCAATTTATCTGAAACGGATGTGCTACATTTCTCTTCCAATATCCTGAGTACAACGTGAGCATTTAGCTTATCCATATATCCTTTATTCTTTGATATTAAATACTTTCATTATGGCCGATGCTTTTAACAAACACTCTTCATATTCCTTTTGAGGGTCCGATTGATTTGTAATAGCACCTCCAACCATAAAGGATGCGCACTGTTTCTTACGATTATATAATATACTTCTGATAACTACATTAAAATCAAAATCAGCTTCAGGCGTAACATAACCAACGGCACCGCTATACACTCCCCGTTTGCTGCTTTCATATTGCTCTATAAGCTGCATGGCACTGTATTTAGGTGCACCGGTCATTGAGCCCATTGGAAATGATGTTGTGATGGCATCAATCCATGTTTTGTCAGCCGACAGCTCAGCCGATATGGACGAAATCATCTGATGCACTTGTTTAAATGAATAAATACCACATAACTCATCCACGTTAACACTTCCACGTTTGGCCACTCTCGATAAGTCATTGCGCACCAGATCTGTTATCATTATGTTCTCGGCCTGCTCTTTTTCCGATTTTTTGAGATACTGCTTATTGGAGTTATCGATAAACCAGTTTGGGTCGCGAGGCGATGTTCCTTTAATAGGTTGTGAAATCAGGCGACTCCCCTCCTTCTTAAGGTATCGCTCGGGCGAAGCTCCCATCAAAAATTTATCGTGGTATTTGATAAAAGATGCAAAGGGGGTTGGCGAAACTTCTTTGAGTCGTTGAAATACACACTGTGGAGTTAAATCAATATCCTGGATAAAAAACTCCATGCAGTAGTTTAATTCGTATATATCACCGCGCTGAATGTGCCACAATACCTTTTCAATAGCTTCAAGATACTCTTTGTGTGATACCTGGTGATTTAGCTTAATATTCTCTAGTGCATCTTCCGTGAAGCATACGCTGTTTAAATCATTTAGAAATTCACGAGCAGACTCCTCAGTATCATAGTCGCCCAGATAACCCAGCTGCCAGCTTTCACCATCGTTCAAAAACAGGTAACGAGGACGAAAAAAATACATCTCCGGCATTTCAATTCTATCGGGATTATCAGATTTCAACTGCTCCAACTGATTTTTAAGATCATAAGACAGAAAGCCAAGTATCCAGTCTTTATGCTGATCGTGAAATAACTTGAGCTGATGAATATCATTCGTACATTCTCCCACACTTTGCAGTCCTGCTATAAAATCATAGTTCCTTTTGCTTTGAATACATGCCTGTGCTTCAAAACCATTGGCATCTAATATAACAGCAGCCCCCTCATTTCGTGAAGCCTGACATATCTGCTGCTTAAAAAGAGTCTCATCACCCGGATGTATTTCGAGGTATTTGCGCATTCTGCAAAAGTAAGAAAAAAAGAAGTGTCAGCGATTTTTCACAATGCATGACTCTAATCATAGAAACAATATACTTTT
>JAKSBD010000546.1 GCA_022361295.1 Bacteroidales bacterium | reverse complement strand
TCTATACCAAGCAAAAGACAAACTCAGATATATACATGTATAAAGTGGTGACATCTGTTGCCGCCCATCCGGATCAGGTCTACCGGCAGGTTGTTGACTTTGCAGGTAACCTTAAGCACATGGAATTGGTCGACTCCCTTAACTTTCTTGAACACAAGGACGATCAACTATATCGAAACTATATGCATTTTAACATGCCCTGGCCTGTGAAAAACCGCGACATGGTGGTTGAAATGTTGGTTGTTAAAGATGAAACGGGAATATATCTTGAATCAACCATGTTACCTGACTATCTGCCAAGGAATGAAGGCGTCATCCGCATCGAAGAATTTAGTGAAAAGTGGATCATTCAAAAGGGGGGCAAGGAAGGGGAGAGCAGCATTGTTGTTACCGGCTGGGTCGACCCCGGAGGCTCCATTCCCGCCTGGGTGATTAAGTTAACGAGTGTAAGTACGCCTTATCGCTTTATATCCGGTATTATTGAGGAAGTTATGGCGGATATTTAGAAGGTTTAGGAATGTTTTAGTATTTGCAACTAGTGTGCATGGCGTTAGTTGTCGATAGAGAATGTTAAGGCGGATCTTTAGGAATTTCTTGGGAATTGATTAAAATGCTACTATTACGCATTGCGTTAGTTGTATTTGCCTTTATGGAGTATTTGGTGTGAACCAACTCTGTTCTCACAACAATGTACAGTGGATATATACCCGATGCTTGTTTTTTGAGGAAAATACCTATCGGGATGATCCCGATGACCAATGATTAATTAATAAAAGGCAATAGACATAGGTATCAAGACAGAAGACATAAAGCTATGTACAGCTTGAAATAATAATCCGTGTAATCCGTGGTTAAATAATAATCTGTGCAATCCATAATTAAAAAACATACAATTACATCGTTCATCTTCGCTTTACCTCAGTTATTAATGAGGAAGTTATGGTGGGACTTTAGGGATTTCTGTGGAATTGTTTAGTTCGCTACTATTATACAAAGCGTTAGTTGGTCGCTTGTTGTTTGTGAAATAAATAGGCTATTGAGAAATTGTGCTCAATAATTCATTTATTGAACCACCTGTTACTGAGTCATTCGTATGGCTTAGCTGTTCAAATTCATACCATAAGTAATCGTTTATGCCGTATAAATTAGTCTTATGGAAGCTAAAGCGTGGAATGTTCCAGTTGTCTGGTTCAAACCAAGCACCTTCTATTAAATTCTTCTCAATACAATTAGTAATGTAATCTAAGGAATAATGATTGGGATTTGAGAAAACAGCCTCACCAAAAGTTTTGTAGTTATCTTCATCTCGATAGAGGTATTCAAATTTGATGTTCATTTTTTTTGTTGACGAATCTAAATAGATAAATTAGGTGAGTCAACGGACTATGAGTCACATTTAAATTTGATTGAGATTTTCGAATATATTATTTCTATGCCATTCCAGAAATTCTTGTTTTGGGAGATACTTTGCCGGTAAAATGATTTTTTGATTTAGTATTTGACCAAAATGTAAATTGAAGTATTCTCTTGTTGCAAACTCCTTTAAGCTTGATGATAACAGAATTCTATAATTATCATCTACAGATATTAGTCCTTTATCAAAAGCTTTGTCATATAAAGCAGAAAAGCATATGCCGTTGGAAGGATTTAACCTATTGGTTTCATCACTTGACCATGGCTTAATATGACTGGCTATTAATAATGAAGGTATTGAAATTCCTGTTATTGCACACCTTGAATCATAATTTGTCAATACCATTTTTCTAAAGAAATGTTGATTTATCCTTGATTTTACATATACTAACCTTTCTTTGCCTATCATTAAATCAGCTTCTGGTAATTGGTCTTCGTATTTATCTTCGATAGAAATGTTTTCGAGTTGTGCCAATATGTTTTCGCTTTCAAAAATAAGCGCTTCTTGATTGTTGTAGAATTCGTTAAATATCTCACGATCGGCTTTCGCAGAATTTGTCATGCCCTTAATACCTCTAGCCTTTAGAATAGGATCGAAGCTTGCGAAGTTGGTAAGCTTTAATCCAACTGCACCAGGTGTACGATCGATTAGTTTTGCTAAAGAAATAATTTTTGGATTTCGTTGATGAATTTGTCCAAAAGGTATTTGAAGATATAGGTTAAAGGCTGCAATAAGTTCGTTGCGGGTCCATTTTTTTCGGGTCATTGGATAGATATTATTGACGATCTTTAATCAAAGATAGAATTTAAACTTAAATGGCTAATCTTCATTTGTTAGTAATTCATCAAGAATGAATTTGAATCTACATTGCCTATTCAAACAGATGTGGAACTGCCGTATGTCGCTTGCAATGTAATATTCAATTATAATTTCAGTTCTTACACCACAAATTGGGCAAGTAGTCGGCTGATCTGAAGGTAAAAATATTTGAAGCATTTTTTTTACATCAAACTTAGGGTATTAGTTTACGATGATCAACGGACGATAAGTAACATACTCAAATTTGTATCCTTCCTCTTAATCCTACTCATATTATACGATCGTGTATCTCTATCATGCACATCCATTACACACAACTTTCTTTCTCAAATCTACATAATTGCTTCTATAATAACTATCAAAAAACATTACTCCGCCAGTCAGTTTGTACCGGGTAGACAATAAGGAGTCCATTTTAACCTCCAAGGAACCGATTATGACCTTTAAGGAGCCCATCTCGACCTCCAAGGAACCAATTTTAACGCTCTGGAAGTACATCAACTCAAATCAAGGTGTAAAATGATAAATACTTTTCCCATTTAATTCTTGTGTCGAAAAGAATATCATCAACTTCGAAATGATCAGGGGCGATAGCCCTGTAATCTTCGTAGCATGAAGTACGCGCATTAATAATAGGGGCGTTAGCCCTGACATCTTATACCAATTGAATATCAAAATGATTGATAAAGCATTTTGTTTCTTACAATGGTAAATGCCGATACAGAATCACAGATTGATTTTTTATCAATCGTTTTGATTCGTAATTGGTATCACTCAATAACCTTTATACTTATACTGGAAAAGCTTTGGTTACCACCGTTATCAGTAACATATAAGATAACGTGATAATCGCCACCGGTAAAAGGTAAACCGTTTTCCGGATTCACTTTTGGCAGTACAAAAAAAGTATCTAAACTCACTTCAGAAGTTGTAGGTAATTTAGCACTCCAGTTATTCAAGTAGGGGTTTGTCTCTTCAATTTCAGAAGAAGATAAACGTGGATTAAGCTCACATACTTCCTGGTGATTACCATGAGTATGGTGATCAAAATTATGGTGTATATTTAGC
>JAKSBD010000020.1 GCA_022361295.1 Bacteroidales bacterium | reverse complement strand
GACCTACCCAAAAACTAGGTAACCCACAAAGAATATCAACCACAACCAAAAAGTAATTTTCGATTGCTTGGTCTTTGATGACCTAATCCAAAGGTAAACTGGCACGACAAATATCGACCAAGACCACTTCTTTACATTGTGACCTGCTCGTTTCAACATCTGTTCATCAAGAAAGGCAATAACAGTGTTAACAGCTAATGCAAACCAAAGTGTTTCACCTCCAAATAAGAAATATTCAAAAATATAGGTTAAGATAGGTGCAAATGCTAATAACCAGATGAAACGATTATTCACTGAATCACCTTCTAAAGGCGGCGGCGCTAACCCATGACCTATTAAACCATTTAGTTCAGTTTCTCAGATAGGCTTCCAGTCTGTAAGTTATTTATTCCAAACCCTAGTAGACCTATCAACCTGACCGTTTTCAATCAAAATCTTGATTTCAATTGGTTGTACTTCTCCAATTCTCTTACAGTAAAAATTAATAAAATCATTTTAGCTCACTTTCATACTCTTTCTTTAGGATAGCCTCATATTCGCTTCTGTTTTCAAGGCCATTATCTAATAGTCGCTTAAGTACAGCATAGGAGCTTCAATTTGGTAATTTGCTCTTTTATCAACAATGTTTGTCAATTCATCTACTGATGAACTTCGATATTTCTCTCGCTTGTGAGTTTACTGGTTTTTCTAAAAAAACAATCGAATCTTTTAGTGCAAATATTACATATTTAAATAGAGTAAGCATATTAAAAATACTTGAGTCATAGAAAAAGGCAATTGAACAATGGGTTAAATGCTTTTTATATGCATTATTATGAAGTAAGCTCATTTTCTTTAGCACTCTTATGTACTTTTATTTGCTTTTATCAAAGCTCTTTAATGCCTCTTCTTCTGTTCTTTATAGCTTTTTTATTACTCTTTAGTGCGTTTAATTCATCTTTGTTTGTTTTAATTGTATTTATTTTTACTTTTGTTATAAACGATTAAACAATCATTAAAAACAACCTATATGTACATTACACTTGCATATAAAAATGCCCGAACCAAGGGCAGTAAATAAAAGCGCCTGCAAATACAATTAGAATTTACAGGTGCTGTCTCTATTCTATTTAATTTATGGTACATGTTTAATAATGTAGCATATAAAACTCGACGAGCCTATTTGCCTATGGAAAATTAAAAACAGAACACACTAAGAAAATTTTGCATTCGGGTAAAGTGTATAAAAGTTCAACAACCCTATTTGAGGTTGTGCCTATCACACGGTATAAAAACCCACTAAAGAAAGTGTGATAAACTTGAATGACTTTGCGCATTTACTTTAGTTCCATTTTTTCCAGTTTTGTGACAAATGATTAATTGAAATAATTCATATGCACCACAAGCGTGTATATAATTAACCTAAAACATATGCTTATGAGATAATTATGAACAATCAATAGCTTTTATTTTAGTCGGTTTTGATTTCGCAATTTTGTAATAGATTTTAAATGAAAAATCTATTGTTATTCGGATAGTATGTAGTTTAAATCAATGGTAACATCTAAACTATAAAAGCCTTAGAAGCTATTATCATTAATACTATAAATTAGAAAAGAAACCCGACTGATTTTGAAAACCAATGATTTGCAGTTCTTTGTTCTCAAAGTACAGTCAGGCCTCAAGCTTAACATAAATTATTCAAATTAAATAACAATGAAAAGGTTTATAAACTATTTAGCAATATTAGCAATTTTTTCAGGAATATTCTTTTCATCTTGTCAAGATGAAACATCAGAAAGCGATTGGCATGAAACACAGGATTACTTTGTAAAAGAAGGTATATTGCATGTTGATAATGAAGTAGTATTGGAATCTTTAATTAGTCAAGCATCTTCAATGAGTAATGATGAGTTATTAAAGTGGCAGCAAGAACTAGGATTTCAATCATACTATTCCTTTTATGAAGATATTTTTACCGAATATGAACAATTATTTGAAAACATTTCTTCCGAAAGCCAAATATTGGAATTTATTGATATTCATAAAGGTGACGTTATTTTTCCAGGAGGTACAGTTGATGGAGAACCCAATTATACCATCGAACCGAAAGTAAACACTGGTCTTGATCGATTAGCTAATCAGGAAGGTAAGCTAATAGTTGCAGGTGAGTATGTACCAACAAATTCTTCGTTAAAATCTTCAACTCATTGCTATAAGCGTAATGGGAGAAGGCGTATGTGGGTTGATTTTTTAATAAATAATCAAGGAGACAAATATGCAAGAGTCTCACATGCCAAAAGAATGTGGGTTGGCTGGAGAAGTTATAGAACAAATTATTATTGGCGTTTTAGTTCGACAAGTCCGGGTTATTTCTCTTTAAAAGATGATGTTCCATCTGGATACAGTATAAGTTTTAAGGGGTATAATCCCGGTTATGTGGAAATTTGGAGCCGTGGAGTCGGCGAAAGTCACAAATGTACCTATCAATATTATTAAAATTATTTTCATGAAAGCCATTGATGTTTCAGTGGCTTTTTCTTCAATTAATTAAAAAATAATGAAGCATTTTTGCTTGTTCATTACTGTTGTATTTCTATGCTCGACCATTTCAGCACAAGTTAATAATGGCGTTTTAATAGGGATAAATTCAACCTTTAAAACAGATAGCAAAGACCACTCGTATTCTTCAAGAGTTGGTTATCAGATAGGTTATAATTGGAATATAGGGCTAAGTCCTAAACTTAGTTTTTCTGTATCGCCAAGTTTGATAAGAAACAATGTAGAAACGAGCTATTTATATGATTTGGTTAATTTGCAAAATGAAAAGCAGTATTCCTTAGGCGTTTCTGCACCCATCTCAATTAATTATCATTTTAATCAGCTCTTTGTATTTACAGGATATGCTCTCACACACTCTGTAGAATCGACATTGACGACTAATGTTTATGACCATTCCTTATTTCTGGGTGTGGGCTATTCTACATCATTTGTGGATATTAATTTAAAGTATGGTGGGTCAATAAATGCAGATCCAAACAATGAGGTCGTGTATGCAGGAAATGCGGAAGTTAAACCTATACAGATGCCTATTTCAACCTATAAGGCAAGTACGCTTCAATTATCGTTGGTAATTCCCTTAAAGCGAAAATAATGAAACCCTGGGTTAACTGTGTTTTATTACTATTTACAGGTTGTATAGCATGTGTAAGCGATTATAAATTAGATTATCCATTAAGCGAAAAAGTTCCGGTTGTAAACGGTTTTATATATGCCGATTCAGCCTTGATGCTTAATCTTAGTTGGTCGGCACATCCCGATAGTAATCATTACAAAGGGATTGAACATGCCAATATTACGCTTAAAGAAGATAATAAGCACATTGAACTCCTATTTGAAGAAAATGGCCGCTATTATTTTAATGGTATAGCAAAAGAGAATTCTAAGTATAGCCTGGAGCTTGATATTGAGGCTGACCAGCCGATTACGTCAAACACCTTAGTGCCCCGAGCACCAGCTTACACCTATCGCATAATTAGCGATAGGTGTAATAATAATATGCTTGAATTGGTGCTACCACCAGTTAAAAATGATCGTGGAGCCATCTATTTAATGGCGTTTAAATACGAAAAGAATGATGATACATGGGTGCAGATCGATCTTTATAGCAACACCGTTTTAAGTGATCCTTTTAATCGGGTTTTTGATACCACTAGTTTTGGATGCATGGCTTATGTTTATGATTATTTTATGCGTATCCCAACCAATCATATAACCAATACGGCTCAAACGGTTGAATTAAGTTCATTCTTATTCAGTGGAAACATTAAGTTTAATATTCTAACTGTAACAGAAGAATTTGATCGTTATTTTAAAGCCGGCTATCTGCAACGAAGCTTTGATCCTGAAACCAATATTCCTTTCTCTTGTGAGCCAATTATCTTGCCTTCCAATATTCAAGGTGCATTGGGCGTATTTGCAGCATGTCAAATTACCTCATTGGATATTCAATTCAATTAATATTATCCTGAATGGGTTTACGGCTAACCTTTTTATTTATCTCTTGCTTTGTTCATCTGTTTTTTATTCAGGCTCAGTATAATATTTCGGGGCGTGTATTCGATGCTCAGTCAAAAGAACCGCTTATTGGTGCCACTGTCATTAACAAGCTGAATGGAAGAGGCACAATAACAAATACCCAGGGATATTATGTGATGCAGGTAGATTCGGGTCAGGTTGATTTACAAATCACATACATCGGTTATGAATCAGCGCAAATAAAACGTTCAATAGATGCAGATACCATTATTAATATTTCGTTGGTTGCCGGACTAGAACTGGATGAGTGGCTTATAAAAGCGCATTCAGGCATAAGTGACGGTAAGATGGAGGTAGGGCAAATGAATTTAGCTGTACATAAAATACCGGAAACACCAGTCATAGGTGGCGAATCGAATGTTATTACCAGCCTGAAAAGTCTTCCCGGAGTAGGCTTTGGCAGAGAAGGTAGTTCGGAATTGTTTGTTCGTGGCGGAAGCCATGATCAGAACCTGATATTACTGGATGAAGCACCTGTGTACAACCTGAATCATGCTTTTGGATTGGTTTCGGTATTTAATACACCGACCATTAAAAATGTGACACTTTATAAAGGCGGCATACCTGCCGATTACGGAGGTCACCTGTCATCTGTTTTGGATATAACAACTAAGGAAGGTGATAAACAAACTTACCATGGAGACTTCGCCCTTAGTACTTTTGCAGCCTCCCTATCTGCCTATGGCCCTATTGTAAAGGATAAGGTATCATTTAACATCGCGGTAAGACGTTCTTGGCCTGACTTACTTCTTTCACAACTAATGAGCAATGAACAGCAATATCAACCCGGTCTGTACTTTTTAGATATCAATACCAAGATAAATTATGTACTTAAAGATAAACATCACTTTTGTTTTAGCTATTATACCGGGCAAGATAAACTCTTTTTGAAGTCGCATAGCAGACAAAATAAGCTTAATAGTGAACAAGGCTGGGGTAATCACCTGACTTCTCTAAGGTGGAATTATGCTTCTCCCAATGGCATGTTCAATAAGGTAACTATGTATTACAGTCGTTTCTTTGAGTTTGACAATATGGAACAAAGTATTGAGGGAAACAAGCTGGGCTATATTAATCAATCGCAGATGGATGAAATCGGACTAAAAGGAAGCATTGCCAAACAAGTGAATGATAACCTACATGTAAAGGTAGGAACCGATTGTTTTGTACGCAGATTTCAAACGCCTTATAAATTGAATTTCCAAGGCGAAAAAGAATATATCGTGGAAAAAAAATCGAAGACGCATCAAACAGGTGTTTTTATTTATTCATCGGCAAACTGGAATCACAACAACTTTATGCTTAAAGCGGGTGTGAGGGGAGGTACCACTATTATTGCTTCGGAAAAACGATATACTTTTGAGCCGCGCTTATCTGCTCAATACCAATTAAACAAACAATGGATGCTGATGGCAGGAGCAACAAGTTTGTCGCAATCAATGGTTGCGATTACCAAGAGCAATAATGGATTTCCAGGATTTATCTGGCTGCCTGTCAATAAAAATCAAAAACTCCAACGGTCAACACAGTTGTCTACAGGGCTTCATTACCATCCCCAAACCTTAAGTGTTGGTGTTGAGGCCTATTATAAAATAATGAATAATGTAATAAGTCACCCCAATTATTCATCGGCATTATATGAATATAACGATTGGAGTAACATTGTACAACAAGGTAAAGGGCAATCATATGGATTAGAATTACTGGCTGAATATACCGGAGTTAATTGGGATATTCAACTGGCATATACCTTGTCAAAGACAGAATATGTTTTTGGGACAGTTAATAATGGAGCGTGGTTTCCTGCTGATTTTGATATTCGACATGATATAAACTGGGCAGGCACTTACTTGCTCAGGAATGATGATAAGGGAAAAAATCGGATGACGATTAATTATGCCATTAACTCAGGTTCGCCCCTTACTATGCCTACCCAATCTATTAGAATTCAAATGCCCATTTTTGATTATGAGCAATATTGGTTTAATTTTGGCAGTCTTGATTATTATGAGCGTACAAACAATGCCAGGCAAAATTGGTATCACCGACTAGATATTGGCTATCATATGGAAAAAAACAAAAACAGAGGTAGTCGGATATGGAATATTGGCCTGATTAATTGTTATAATCAGCAAAATCCATATGCTTATTTTAGGGGCAATGATGGGGTATTTAAGCAAATCGTATTATTTCCATTGATGCCATATGTGTCTTTCAGGCGTAAATTCTAAAAACCAATATTTATTTTTGAATTCATCAGATTAAAAGGTTTCGACTTCTGAAATTGTGTATCAAAAATACTTTTTGTTCCAAAATCTGCTTCTATATTTCTATGTCTTGCTTTTATCCCTGCTCCAGCTTCACTCTGTATAAATAATGGATTCATATACATTACCGGATCAATATTCATTGCATGCGGATTAATAGATTTTGAAATATATTGCCCATATAGATAAACGCGAAGCCAGCTATTTATTGAGTATTCTATCTTGGTATTAAAGTGCAACTGTAAACTTGGTGATAAGGCAGATGTATGACTGCTTTGCTGAACCAATCCTGCACCCATATTAATACTTCCATTATTTCCTAAATTTAAGCCTATTGAATTATTATAAAAAGAAAAGCTTCCAAGACCGGGCACCAAATTATCAACCCTGCTTTGAGTGAATGACATGTTATTAAATAGTTTTTGACTTTCTAATTTGAGATGGTACGATGAAGAGCTACGATTAACAAGAAGTGTAAAATATTCATGTTTAGGCATACTTAATTCAAGATGAAGAGCGTCGTTATAGGCAAAGTTTCTTTCGAAACTATAATCAGACTTAATGCTTATTAAGGATTCTGCCTGAGCCTTTATATTTCCTACATAAAAACAACTAAACAGCCCTATCACAATACTCAATTTAATCATCCTTTTCTTATTATATAAATATTACTTTGAAATGAACCTTAAGTTATTCTTCTCATCTTTCAATATTATAAAATCTTCTTTTAATTTTTGTAATTACTCAGGCACTATAATGAAAAGCCTAGGACATTCTGATTTAAAAACAACAGAAAGCAACCTGGCAAGTTTTGGAAAAGATGAGAGACAAAAGAATGCAGGATTACTACTTACTTAGTCCAAAATTGATGGTTGCATGCGAGGTAAACAATTAAAAAAGCCACTCACATAATGTAAGTGGCTTTCTT
>JAKSBD010000076.1 GCA_022361295.1 Bacteroidales bacterium | reverse complement strand
CAACTAGCTATATTTTAAAAGATGAAGATGTAGAAGTAGTTGATTGTATGATTGTTTCATGTTCTTATGATTTTTCAATAAAGAACATAATTATACCTGATGAATTAGATGGTCAGGTTATAAAAGGAATTGCAGGTGAGAAGATGCTTAGTACTTCTGGTGTTTTTAGTAATAAATCGATTAAATCTATCCAATTACCTAAGAACATAGAATATATAGGTAATTACGCGCTGTATGGTAACAAATTGTTAGAAATAGATTTTTCAAGTTACGATAAGTTAAAAAGAATTGGAGACAGAGCATTTGCAAATAATTTATTGAAGGATATTGACTTGTCATCAAATACAGGTTTACTTAGTATTGATAAGGGAGCATTTTCCGGTAACTCGTTCAATAAGTTTATATTGCCTACAAACCAAGAAGATAAAAAGTGGAAAACCTATGTGAATAATGAAATTATCACTTTAAACGGAGGGGATGAAATAACGGACTTGTATAACTATTATGCGATACCGGTTGAGTATGAACTTAAGGATGAGGATGTTGAAATGGAATTCGGGGTTATCTTAAGTTGTCAAAACGTTAATTTGTTTAGTAATTTGGTTATACCTGAAATGTTAAAAGGTCAAACTGTTACAGGTATCTTAGGTTCAGAAAAGCCTGAGAATGCAGTTTTTGGCTCGAAACACATTATGTCAATATCGTTGCCGATAACATTGGAATACATTGGCGATTATGCGTTTTCATACAATCATTTGTCAGAAATAAACCTTGGTGGCTATAATAAGCTAAGAGAAATAGGAGTTGGTGCGTTTATGGTAAATTCAATAAAGGATTTAAACTTAAGTAATAATACGTCATTAAAAGTAATTGATGACAATGCTTTTCGCTATAATGATCTTAATAATATTGACTTGTTTGGAACTACGAATATAAATGAAATAGGTGATTTTTCTTTTGATCAATGTTCAATTGCTGAATGGGATTTGAGTGGATTTGATTCATTGTATTTAATAGGGCGTCAAGCCTTTGGTAGATCAGTTCCGATTACCCATTTACCTGAAAACTTAATGTACCCGGGTATTGAGTGGATCGATAGTAAAGGTACAACTTATTCACATGAAGAGTCTGTGATATGTGATTATCATCGTAGTTATTACCTGCCTAGAACCTATGAGATAAAGAGTGAGGATGTAATTGTTATGGATGGAATTATAGTAAGTTGCAGTTATGATTTTGCATATGAAACAATCATTATTCCAGAAATATTAGATAATCAGACTGTGATTGGAATTGCAGATTCTGAGAGCGAAAATGATGGTGTATTCTCAGGCAAGAAATTATCTGGTATTTGCTTTCCTTCAACAATTGAATTTATTGGAGATTATGCTTTCTCCGAAAGTACTTTAATAAATGTTGATTTTGAGAGCAGTACTTCACTTGAACGTATTGGTCGATATGCATTTTACGATAATAACATTTTAACGCTGGATTTTACAGGCTGTTCATCTTTAAAAAGTGTTGAATCGTGTGCATTTGAAAGTAACGAAATAACCAATATCGATTTAAGCCGCAGTACTTCACTTAGGTATATCGGGAATGGTTCTTTTAGTCATAATGATATGCAAGACATAGATTTAAGTGCATGTGTTTCTTTGGAATTAATTGAAAAGAGTGCATTCTTTTGTAATAGAATTTCTGAGTTTGCTCTACCACGACCAAATATCCCCGGCTATAAGTTTGAATATTGGTTAAACAACGATGGATCCATATTAAGCAATGGACAGAGTGTTAGTTCCAGGTCATTCTCATATAAAGCAATTGTTTCTGCTTTGGGATATCCGGTGTATTTTCTGGTTTCCGATGACTTAAATAAAATTGATCATGCAATAGTTGATTTAGAAGGGTACGGAAAGCAATGCACTGATGATAATAATGTTGCAACATTTTATAGTGTTTTGCCATCAAATAGCATACGGTTTAATGTTTCTGCATTGGGTTATTGTGATATCAAAAATACTTTTGAATTAACTACTGAAATGAAGGAAATACCTGTTGTTTTTGGAATAACTACAGATGTTGAAACATTTGGTGACAATATTCTTGATGAGAATATTTATTACAACCCATTAGAAGATAAACTTATAATTAAAGACCATTTGGGGTGTGATATGATTTTATATGACATTACGGGTAAGCTTATTAAGAAAAGACATTTAAATTCAAATGATTTTCAAATGGAATGTAATAATTTACCAAACGGCATCTACATTTTAAAAGTAGGTACTTCTGTAAAAAAGATACTTTTATGGTAATTCTGTAGCATACCTCATAACCATGTGGTTTTTCTAAAAAAGGCTTTAATGTAAATTATGTCACATTCCGCTGTAAATAAGATCAAGTACAATTTAATTAACGGTTGAGCGGGGATGGGTGTATGGTAACCCAGGGCGTCGTTCTTGTGTGTTCGGAAAGATCTTAAGCTTCACATATATAGTAATTTACAAGCTGTAAATCAGCTCTCCTCCTTGGAAGGAGGAGTACCTCGACGAAGGAGAGGGGAGGTGGTTTTAAGTATTTAATGCTTAAGTATTCAACAATATAAAAAAAGATATTAAAATTGTTTCAAAAGTGTCTAAATCCACCTCCCGGTTCGTTCCTCACCGTACTCATCCTTCGAAAGGAGGATAGTTGATT
>JAKSBD010000181.1 GCA_022361295.1 Bacteroidales bacterium | reverse complement strand
TTATAATAAGCAAAAGTATGAGCTACACTTTTCCCATTATTGTTTGTTAATAACAGAATTTCTTTGTCATTGCAAATCCAATCCGAATGATTTCCTGCAAGATAGTGCGCCACGCTATCCCCAAACATGTCTTCTTTTAAACTTAGAATATCCTTATCCTCTGTTGACCAGGTAAAATTGCTAGCCAAATAATGAGCGACACTTCTTCCGTCTTCATCATTTAATGTAAGTATATCCTTCTCGTTACAAGACCAATCAGGATTTTCCTGAGCTAAAATATGAGCGATACTTTGTCCATCCTCGTTTTTTAAAATAAGGATATTCTTGTCATCAGTCTGCCAAGAGCCGGATTCAGCTTTTTCAAAATAGTTGTCTATTTCTTTTTTACTACTTTCCATTTGTTGTCTGTAATTTTAGATGTATAATAACTTGTTCTTCTCAGTAACGTACTCCCTCAACTAAATACCAAAAACATCATCAAATGATTGATATAAATCGTCTCTTTAGAGTTTTTGCTTCTTCATAAAATATCAATGTAGCTAAGGCTATATCTCTATTTTATTCATCGCAAAAAACTCTTAATCATCCAATTTATTTATCAATCATTCGGTAATGCATTTGGTATAAAATGCGGGGATTCTTACACAACGATTAGGCGATTTCCTTACATTTACTTTTACCAGATAATATCTCTATCAAGAATGCTTATTACAACATTTAGATGATTACCACACTCAATACCAGTAAAGTTAAATTGAGACTTACGATTTTCTTTTGATAAACTCCCGTATTATTCTTTATCCCACTTCGCATACAATTTCATATCACCTACTGTGCCTTTAGGGATTGATGAAATACCCTCACCTGAATAATCTTCCGAGGCATACCATCCCGAAAACTCATAACCCGATTTAACAGGTACAGGTAAAGAAAATTTCTCACTCTCCACCGTATAATTCATATCCGGTAAATCTTCGCCTCCATAGACGTTAAAATAAATTTTGAAAGTTTTAGCTGTCCCCACAGGAATATAGGTTCCATCAAATGATATTGCTGTATTGTTTGTAATTTTTCTCACCTCACCTTCGTTACTGTGATACTCCCAATAATCTATCTCATAGTAAGCTAAGCTGTTGGGTAAATCGAAAAAGGTTAATCCGGTATTTTTTTTAAATGTAATTTCCGCAATATAATTATCTATAAAAGCTTCCTTTCTAAAACTGGTCACACTTTCGGGGATTACTACGTGTGTTAACCGGTTATGAGAAAAAGCAGACTCTCCAATATATATCACTCCCTCGGGAATCTCAACATATGTTAACAGGTTATGAGAAAAAGCAGACTCTCCAATATATGTCACTCCCTCGGGAATCTCAACACATGTTAACTGATTATGAGAAAAGGCATAATGTTCAATACTGGTCACACTTTTAGGAATCGCCACACTTGTCAACTGATTGCTATAAAAAGTAGCTCTGGCAATATCTGTCACTCCTTCGGGGATGGACACACTGGTTAAGTGATTCTCAGCAAAGGCACCTCTTCCAATGCTGGTTACGCTTTCCGGAATGGTTACACTGGTTAACTGATTCTCAGAAAAAGCAGACTCTCCAATATCTGTCACTCCTTCGGGGATGGACACATTGGTTAACTGATTCTCAGAAAAAGCTTCCGCCCCAATATGTGTCACGCCTTTGGGGATGGACACACTGGTTAACTGATTCCCAGCAAAGGCATAATTTCCAATGCTGGTCACGCTTTCCGGAATGGTTACACTGGTTAACTGATTATTTGAAAAGGCAGACTCTCCAATATCTGTCACTCCTTCGGGGATGGACACAC
>JAKSBD010000187.1 GCA_022361295.1 Bacteroidales bacterium | reverse complement strand
TAACATGTCGTTAGCATAAGAGGTAAAAGCATCTTTGCCGGTAAAAAGAACCGGTTTAACTTTTAATTCGCCATTGGCAGACTTAAAAAGTAACTCCTCTACTTTAGCAGTTAATCGGGCAATTTCTTTTTCGTAATAACTGGTATCAATCCTTTTAAAATAGGCCATCATATCCTCCAGGACAGTCTTTACTTCGCCATCAGCCTTTGGATACTGTCGGCCAATTTGATTAATAAAATGTGCCCATGGCCAGGAAAGTTCGCTTTGCCAATGATGTCTTTTATTGGTGACGAGAGCTTTAAATAAAGAATTTATATCATCAGGGGACATTAAAATTTTTATCTTGAACAACTGACTTACATAAGCTTGTCTGATCGAATTATAAGCACTAAGTTGGTGATTTGCAGTGTTGTTTTGATTTTTGGTATATTCATTCACTGTTTTAATCAGGTAAAAAATAAAATCAATCTTTTTTCTGTCATCCCAGTTTAATACCTCATTCTTGTATACTGTTAATTGATTTGCTTTTATGTCATAGAAATAACCGTCCTTTTGATCATGTTCTTTATAACTTTTAACTATCACATTTTCAAAATCGGAAATAGTACTCTTATCTGATACTTTTTCCTTCTTAAAGAGATCAAATAAGCCCATATCTATCCTCCAATAAGTGGCGTTAGTTTAACAAAGCTAACTATGGTTTGAGCTTTAAGCTGTACTTGCTGTTCCAAACTATCAGCCTGCAGGTTATCTATCAAAACAAAAAAACCATTCTTTTTAAAAGCATCAAGCGCTACATAAACCTGCTTCTCTGCATCAACCAGCTTTCTTTGTTTAGGTTGACGTGCATTTAAGGTTTTTTCTGTCTGTGTTGGCTCAACAAGCCCATTGAATTTATCATCTGCTTTGCTGTTGTAATTCTCAACTTCTTGCATTACCCGTTTCTCAATTATGTCCTGAACGGTAACGACTTCTGTTTCAAATTCAATTTCCTGTTTATGGACTACTTCGCCCGTAAAGGTTTCGTCTGTTATTGTTAAAATCATTTCTAAAACATTTAAAGATTATATTTTCAATAAAGGTACTCCATTGTCAATGACAATAAGCTGTTAATCAAAATTATATACATTGAGGTTTTTTAACGTTATATTGAAAATCTGCGAGTGACATCTTGATTCGAGTGGCGTCTGCTAATTTTTATTTCGTAACTAAGGTTTCCGTTAGAAACCGGGACAAGTTATGTAATTAAAAAAAGAAGGATGTGATTTATATCCAATAATGGTCATAAAATTTTATCCTTCTTTTTTTAGTTTAGTATGTTCTTGTAATCATCGGTAATAGTTGGTTATTCAATTCATCCGATGACTTGAAGTCACCGGATGAATGAAACGAAATACTAATCATCAGAATCGGAGCCTTCGCTACGGGTGGCCTTTGACTTTAAATAGGCTTTTTGCTCTTTTATATATGTATTAATACTGCTGAGGCATTGATAACAGAACTTATCGTTGTTAAGGTTAGCAATACCTTCAAGTACATCGAGCCACATCAGGTAGTTTTTCTGTAGCTTTTTACGAACATCTCTGGCTTTGGGCGCTTGCTCTTTTTTCTCTTGCGAGCGGGCTATATCGTACTCAATAAATGCAGTGGACGATGTTTTTAGCTTATCAAAATCGGCGCTTAGCCCAAGCGTTTCAAAGTTTGCTTTATGCTCACTCTTCTCCCAAATGGCAATTACCTTTTGTAGTTTTTCTGTCTGAACATCCATGGCCATGTCTTCCAGGTTAATGTCAAAAGTGTTGAACACAGTCAATAGGCTATTGGCTGCTTCTTTTTTACTGGTGTCTCTGCTTATGACATAGGCCTGAAGCATGGTTTTGATATACACAAAATCCTCATCTCGTTCTTCGTCCAGTTCTTTTCTTTCAGATAGGACCACCTCTCGTCCTAAAATACCTCTGAGAACCGACAAATCTTCCTGAATGGGTTGCATACATTTTATTGCCGGATGATCGGTGGCAACTCCCATACCTGATGCTACTTGAATGCTATTGCTAATAAGCGTAATAGCCCGATTATTGGTTAATCGATTCATGTCAACAGACTCTCTTTTTACTACTTGACTTAAACTCATAATTGTATAATTTAGATTTATGGCCGGGGCTTCATAAACTAAAATGAAGCTTGCCAGCCTTATAGTTGTGTTGTTTATATTTTAAATTGACCTTGCCGTAATTCAGCACGCAAGTTTGAAGCTGAAATGTACCTTGCCGCAATTCAGCAAGGATGTTGGAGTTTAAAATATGGCATTAAGATTTTCAGCCAGCTACTTTTGAAATCATTTGGGCCTTGCCGAAAATCAGCAGGCATGTTTTGGATCCAAATATACCTTGCCGGAAATCAGCAAGCATGAATTAGAATAAAACAGGGTAATTGTGTAATCTATCTAAGCTTGTATGCAGGAACGCGTGAGGACACGGGCACCAGCTTTGTGGTAATCCTGCCGACTAAATATATCTATTCACCATACCACTTGTAAGGTTAAGTAATAAACACCACCCTGTTCTTTAGTTTGATATCCGGTACTCATTTATAGTATATATTATGCAGGCTAGAAGCCTTGATGAATACGACATAGCGAGACGCTTTGCCGAACCTGTACTTTGCTAATTGGGTACTATGCTGAGCGTGAGATTGTATTATATGAGAAAATGCCACTGCTATTGCACGAATTAGTGGTTCTGATTGGGATGAAGTAGTGCTTTATTGTTTTTAAATACATTTTTATTCACAATGAGATGTCCCAGCTTTTGTTCTATGTAGTGTTTGATTTCAGAAATTTCATCTTCGGCTGATTTATGAAGAAATGTTTGTGTAAAATAATTATCTATACTAAAATCGAAATCATCCAATTTGTTATATGGGTAATGTACAAACATCATATTTTTAACCAAATCGGCAATAGGATTTAATTGATCCCAATTTACACTGTATTCTGTAATGCAGTAATCTTCTGCATAGGGTGGTAAATAAGGCATGTCGTTATAACGTTGTACCAGTAAATCAAGAAATAACTGAAAATGCTCTTTTGATTCCCGAAAATAAGAGATCAGGTCAAAATTGTTTTTAATCTCTAAATTTTCTTCAGACTCATAAATTGAATCATGGCACAGCATAAGTTCACGCACCGTTTCATTATCACAATAACAAAAAGCTTTGATGGTATCCCGGCTAATACCCAGAGTCATTATCCAGCTGCTTATACTAAATAAAGCACCACCCATATGCTCGTCCCAATGGGGAACGTAAAAGGCTGTTAGCAGGTATCCGTATTGGGGGTATACATAGGCAAGCAACAATAAGGGATTGAGTGCAAAGGGGGCTTCACAGGTAATCCACATTTTTGAGGAATCATTTAAGGCTCTTGCGTAAGTAACAAAGGCGCGGCTTGTTTTTACAATTTCTTCGGTAAGCTCAGGGTGTCTTAATGCAAAAGCAAAGAGTAGAGTTTCGGTCAGTAAACACTCTTTTAAATTATCACGCCCAAACCTTTCCGATTCTTTTTTCAAAAAATTATGGATTACAGGATAATGTTCAAAATCATTTAAAGTAATGTACTTTGTTTCCGGATTAAAAATAGCCACACAATAGCCATACTCATTAAATGCTTCTCCTGTTAAAACCCAGTTGGCATATTGCTGTAATGCCTTTCGGATAGAGTCTGTTTGATTGGGATTGTATGTAAATGTATGTTTGGGTTCGAATTCTTCTAAAGCCATAATTTATTTCTTTTATTAAATGAAAAACCAGTTGGTTTAAGCTTGATAACTAAGCTATAAGCTCAACCTACAATCTATTTATTACATTTTTGGGGATTGTTTTGCCCGTTAATTTAGTTATGAGAAAATGCCAAAAAGGAATGCGCAAGAACATGCGCACCAGCTTTCAGGGTAGCGGTGAGCCACCCCCGCTCAGAGAAGCGTCTCGCTCATAGCTTTGTGTCATATCTCAAATTGATCTAACTCCGAATCTAATAATGCATAATTTCCATTTGCACATGCATCTAAAAATGATTGTGACATAATAAATTCTCCTGTTTTTAAATGATTTGATTTTTATATGTTCTGAGCGGGGGTGTTTAACCTCTTTGGGCTAGCAAATCGGCCACTATTTCACCATTATCATCCTTTAAAGCCAGGATATATTCATCCTCAACTGACCAATGGGGTTTATATTTTGCCAGCCAATGAGCAACACTTTGTCCCCTATCATTTTTTAAGGTAAGTATTTCTTTATCTTCCGACATCCAGTCAGGATTGTATTGAGCCAAAAAATGGGCAACCGTTACTCCATAATCTCTTAAAGCAAGAATCTCTTTATCATTGGTTTGCCAGTTGGGGTTTGATATGGCAAGTCTATGTGCCACTCCAAAGAAATGTTCGTGTTCCAGGGTAAGAATCTCTTTATCTTCTGTCTGCCAGAGATGATTATTTTCAGCCAATAAAAGAGCGACACTTTTTCCTATTTTATTTTTTAACTTTAAAATTTCCTTGTCTTTGCATCTAAAGTTTATGTTGGGAAGAGAAGCTATATAATGTGCCATAGTTTTTCCTTTATCATTGGTTAGTAAAAGAGTATCTTTATCTTGCTTATGAAATTGCGCTACACTCCAACCATTGCTATCTGTCAGATTTAGAATATTCTCATCATCACAAGTCCACTCCGGATTATATAAAGCCAATAAATGAGCGACGCTTGTTCCTTCATGTTTTAAACTGAGAACATCTTTATCGTTAGTTTGCCAGCCCGGCTTTGTTTTAGCAAACACGTGCGCAATGGTTTCTGATACCTCATAAGGACCTCCGTCTTTTAGCATCAGAATATCTTTATCTTTTGTTATCCAGTCAGGATTATATATCGCAAGCGAATAAGCAATAACCTGCTTTTCGCCATTCTTTAGATTAAGAAGGTTTTTATCATTGGTTTGCCAGCTACCGGATTTGGCTTTCTGAAAGTATAAAAGTGTTTCAACGGTTTCCCCTTGCTTATTTTGCAATGCAAGGATATCTTTGTCAATTGT
>JAKSBD010000021.1 GCA_022361295.1 Bacteroidales bacterium | reverse complement strand
TCATTAAAAGCTTTACCAATATTGATAGGTTACCTGTTTTTGATACGGCAACCTGTGAATTTAGTCGATACGATGATTATCATGATATTTCCGCAGGTGAATGGGTTGTTTTGTCTCCTTTGGGTGCCGGGGTTGCTTTATTTACAACGACACGTATAGCGTGGTCGCATGAAAATTTCCAGATTAATAAAAGCTTCTATAACAATATATTCAGGGAAGACAGCCAGGGAAATAAAGTCAGGCTTGGCGAGGTTATTATGAATACAAAGAATGCGATTGGTAATAGCGTTAATAAGTTAAATTTCACACTGTTGGGCGATCCTTCCCTACAATTGGCCTATCCGCAGGGAAATATACAAACAAAGAGTATTAATGGGGAAGAAAATCCAGCAGGCAGAACTGAAATGAAAGCCTTGACACTGGCTGAAATAGAAGGCGAAATTAAAGATACTAATCCTACTAAAGCTGTTGTGACCATGCAAGTGTTTGATAAGCCAATAACCGTTAAGACCCTTGGGAATAAAGGAACGGTGCCATTTGAATACCAGGTTTACCAAAACAGGATATACCGGGGGCAGATGGAGACAACGGGAAGTGATTTCTTAGCGTCGTTTATTATTCCAAAGGATATACGTTATAATGTAGGAGAAGGTCGAATTAGTTATTATGCCTATGGAGAAGATGGAACAGAGTCTTTTGGTGCGGATAATAGTGTATTAATTGGAGGTGTTGCAGAAAATGCGCCGGATGATACAGAGGGTCCTGAGATTTCTTTATGGTTGAATGATCCTTCTTTTAAAAATGGAGATGTTACAGGTTCACAACCGATTCTTTATGCCAAACTGTCCGATGAAAGCGGAATCAATACAAGTGGCGTTGGTATTGGGCATGATATCACTTTAGTGGTTGATGGTAATCGGTCATTACCTGTTAATCTTAATGCATACTTTACATCTGACTTGAATAGTTATACAAGCGGCATGATTAGTTATCAGCTTCCGCAATTAACTGAAGGTAATCATACATTAGAGTTAAAAGTATGGGATAATCTTAATAACTCGTCGGTGGCGACATTGAATTTTGAAGTTCGCCGGAGTGGTAGTTTACAAATTAGTGAAACCAAGGTTTATCCAAATCCTATAGAGAACAACGAAACAGTTAGTATTTCTTTTAAACACGATGCACCCAATATGATATTGGATGTGAAATACAGCATCTACAGTATGAATGGCAGATTGATTGAGAATCATGAAACAACTCAGGCCGCTATCGGTAATTCTGTTGCTCCAATTGAGTGGACTCCTTCACCATTTCTGCAAAAAGGTTTGTATGTTTTGCATTGTGAAATTAAATCATCAGATAATCAAGTTGGGAAATTCTCGAAAAAAATACTGGTAGTTAAATAATAAAAAGTGATTTTTGCAGTTTTGTAAATACTCACCTTACCCAAGGGACTAGTAATTTTTGAAGAGAGTAATACGTTATGAATCAAAATATGAAGCAAGTATTGAGTAAAGTAAGCCTGTTTGTGATGGCTTACCTGTTTAGTTTGAGTGCATTGCAGGCTCAGAATGATGCTAATAATGCCATTACAACTGCAGCACCATTTCTAAATATTAATCCGGATTCAAGAGCAGCCGGTATGGCAGATGCAGGTGTGGCTACAAGTCCTGATTTAAATTCACAGTTTTTAAACCCGGCTAAATACGCTTTTATTGATGGCGATATGGGTGCTGCCATTTCATTTACACCATGGTTGCGTAAATTGGTTGATGATATTAATATGTCCACTGCAACATTTTATTACCGATTAGATAAAATGCAGGTGATTAGTGCTTCATTGCGCTATTTCTCGATGGGTGAAATTACTTTCTCAAACGGACCTGATGATCCTGGTTATCAGGGGAAGCCAAATGAGTTTGCTATTGATGCTGCCTATTCACGTGTTTTATCTGATAAATTTTCAGGTGCTGTTGCATTTAGATATATTCGATCGGATTTAACTAATGGTTATTCAAATACAGGAGAAAGTTTACAGGCGGGTGATGCCTTTGCAGCCGATATTGGTTTTTACTTTAGAGAGCCAATGCGTGTTAATCGTAATGATGCTGAATTTACTGCCGGTATCAATATTTCTAATATTGGTTCAAAGATCAGCTATGATGGTGTAAATAAAGAATATTTACCAACTAACCTGAAATTAGGTGTTGGATATGCAATGGAGCTTGACAGATATAACAGTATAGCCTTTGCATTAGATGTCAACAAACTATTAGTGCCATCTAATCAGATCAAGCCTGAGGATGCGGATGACGATTGGGAGGATCCTAATAATGATAAATCGGTGCCTGCGGCAATTTTCGATTCGTTTAGCGATGCCCCTGGTGGATTTGAGCAAGAAATGCAGGAGATTAATTTCTCTTTGGGTGCTGAGTATTGGTATAACAAGCAATTTGCAATTCGTGCCGGATACTTTCATGAGCATGAAAATCAGGGAAACCGCAAATTTGCTTCAGCCGGTTTTGGTTTGAAGTTTAATATGTTCACATTAGATGCTTCGTATATTATCCCAATGGTTCAAAACAACCCGTTGGCTAATACCATGCGTTTTTCATTATCATTTGATTTGAGCGACTTTAAATAAAAACTTTATTCATTATATTTGAAAAGACCTTAAGGAATTTCCTTAAGGTCTTTTTTTATTTATATAATATGAAGATAAGAGTAGGATTTGGTTACGATGTTCACCGCTTAGGCGAAGGTGAAGAATTGTGGATAGGTGGACTTAAAGTTGAACACACAAAAGGAAGTATTGGACATTCAGATGGAGATGTGTTGATCCATGCTATTTGTGATGCATTGCTGGGTGCTGCCAATATGCGTGATATTGGCTTTCATTTCCCCGATACTGACCCAACTTTAAAAGGGATTGACAGTAAGGTATTGTTAGAAAAAACAATGCAGCTGATTCGCCAGGAAGGATACGAGTTAGGTAATATTGACAGCACAATTGCGCTGGAACGTCCCAAGTTAAAGGCCTTAATACCCGAAATGCAGTCAGCATTAGCACGGGTTATGAGGGTTGATGTCAGTGATGTTGCTATTAAAGCCACAACAACAGAAAAATTGGGATTTGTTGGAGAGCAACTTGGTATTGCAGCATATGCTACCGTATTAATTCAGAAGGTATAGAAACCATTTAATAAACTCCCCATGGATCAACCTGTTCTTAAATATTTCTCTCACAGCAACTGTAGTGTATGTAAAGTGCTGAAGCCAAAGGTGCAGCTCTTGTTATCTGAGAAGTTTCCTAAAATGAATTTTGAATATGTGGATATAGAAAAGCAACCTGCGATTGCAGCAGAAAATCAGGTTTTCACAGTTCCGACTTTGCTAATATATTTTGAAGGGAAAGAGTATTACCGTTTTGCAAGAAATGTATCTATAGGTCAGTTGAAAGATGCAATAGAGCGCCCTTATCAACTGTTGTATGAATAAGATTAGTATTGGCCGACTTTTAACGTAAAAAGCCTAAATTTATATAGCCCTAAAATTATTTACCTCATTGAAGACACATCTATTTCTAATATTATTCTTTGTAATTTCCATTTCTGCCAATGGACAAAATCGTCAGAAACTTCGGAAGGTAAAATTCAAAGGAAACAGGGCTATGACCAACTCCAGGCTTGAGCAAGAGCTGAGTCTGAAAGCCGTTACAAGGCTGGGTGAGAAATTGTCTGATAAAGAGGCGGATCGTTTTACTATGCCTCTTTATGAAGAGAATTTGGGTATAATAAGGTACGTTTACCAGAAAGAAGGCTTTTTAGATGTTCAATTCGCAGAACCTAAAATAAAGGTAACACGCAATAATAATGTAAAGGTAACCTTCTATATTATTGAAGGTAAACCCATTGAACTAAAGAAAATTAGTTATACTATTGATTCAGTCAAATATGAAGAATTTCTTTCAAGAAAGATACGTCGTAAACTACGATTGCAATCACAGTTAAAACCCGGTCAGCGATTCCGTGATGAGTGGTTTTATTCCGATCAGGCTTTCATTAATGAGGAATTTAATAATATGGGTTATGCCTATGCAAAAGTTGAGCATCAATTAAAGGTGGATACTCTTAATAATGAGGCTGAGTTAAACTGGATAATCAATAAGAATAAACTTTGCCATTTTGGACCCATAATGATAGAAGGCAATGAACGTGTGCCCACAAAAAGGGTTGTCAGGCAACTGCGTTTTGAGGCAGGTGATACCTGGTCAAAATATGAAATAGATGAAAGTCAAAAGCAAATCTATAACCTGGGAATGTTTAGGGTGGCATCCATAAGGACGTTGCTAAGTGAAGAAAAACCAGATACTTTACCATCATTAATTGTTCTTAAAGAAGCACCGCGATGGACATCGCGTTTTGGTGCCGGTTATGGTCGGGAGGATGATTTTAGGGTATTTGCAGATATACAGTATCTCGGTTTTCTTACTAAAACCGGAAGGGTCAATTTATATGGTAAACATTCCGGATTAGAACCCTATAATTTTCAACTTAAATTTACACAACCAGCCGTTATTTTTCCTTTTAACTCTGTAATGGTTAATCCATTTATGATGAGACAGCACGAGCCTGCATATAGTGTTGACAGGTATGGTGTTAACTTAACATTTTTGCAGCACTTTTCAGAACGCTTTAATACATCTGTTAATTTTTATCTGGAAGATGTTAATTCAGATTCAACACTTGTTGATAATGCAAAAACATGGCTTGATGAAACCGATTCAGATATGGATCACTATAGTAAATCTGGTATTTCAATTGGTTTTATTTTTTCTAATGGAGAACCTCGTCTTGATCCGGTAACCGGATATTCATTGGCTGTTAATGTTAAGCGAAATGGTACTATCATTCAAGAGTCTATTCCATTTTACCGAAGTTTGGTTGAATATAAAAAGTATTTAGGCATTAAGCCGGGGCTTACCATGGCTTTAAGAGGGAAAATAGGTTATGCTACCATGATAAATAATGATGGATTGGTACCTGTTGAAGAGCGTTTTTATGCAGGTGGTAGTTATTCAGTCAGGGGCTGGGGGCGCTCACAGTTAGGACCGAAAGACGATCAGGGGCAACCAACCGGAGGTAACAGCTTGCTTGAGGGAAGCATTGAGAATCGATATTTAATAGCACCAAAAATTGTCTTTGCTGTGTTTTGTGATGCAGGAAATGTTTGGCGGGATTCTTTTGACTACCGGTTTAATGATTTACATTATGCTGCGGGAGTTAGTTTAAGGTTTAAAACCCCGATTGGTCCGGTAGGGGTTGATTTGGCAAGACCTATATTTGATAGTGAAACAACATGGCAACTGCACTTTAACATTGGGAATCCGTTCTGATATGCTGAAGAAAATAGTAAAATACCTGGTTCTTACTTTCGGTCTGTTGTTAATAGTACTGATAGGATTATTGGCATATACACAAACAGCATCGTTTCGTGAATTTCTTAGGGTAAAAGTGCTTAAAATTACTAATCCGCATTTTAATGGAGAACTGGCTATCGGCAAAATTGAAGGTAACCTGTACAATACTATTCATTTGACTGATGTTGCTTTGTCAGAAAGTGATTCTACTGTTGTAAATATTGATTCCCTGTATGTTAATTATCGATTGGGTGATCTAAGGGCAAAGCACTTTATAATCGACACTTTATATATTCAATCTCTTAATTTCAATCTTTGGTATCAAGAC
>JAKSBD010000642.1 GCA_022361295.1 Bacteroidales bacterium | reverse complement strand
TGAATGACTCGCTTCCATTGGTTAAAAAAGAAGGTAGTTTAACTGATAGCATGCGAGCTGAAGGTATGACAGAGATTAAAGCATTAGCACTTGGTATTATTAGCCGTGATACAATTCGTGTAAGTGTAAAAGACTCTTTATTCCCTGCTGGATATCCTGTTGATTCATTGAAGTACATTCCTTTCATCGATGGTGATAAGATGTATGAAATGGGTGCAGGTATCGTTGTAACAGGTTCTGGTGTTAAGGTACAGGTATTCGAAGCCAAAGTACACAACAACATTTACCTTGCTGGCCTGGAGCCACAGGAAGTTATTAACCTTAACGATAAGACTGAGAAGCTGGAAAGATATCCTGGTCTTAAAGTAGGTTCATTAGAAGCTGCCAACAATAACGCAGGTAACTGGGAATAATAGTTTTATGACCAAGACATACGTTGTAGATCAGTCATTTGACTCAAGTATTACAACATCGTATTTTTTGTCCATCCGATCTTCATCGGGTGGACTTTCTTTTTGTGTACTGGACCCTGTTACCAATACATATATTGCCTTTGCCAATATCCCGTTTGTTGATACCAGTAAAGACAATATTAAAACACAGGAAGTACTGTTAAAAGAAGAATTACTGCAATTACCTTACAAAAAGGTATTCTTTCTTTACGAATCACCCAGAGCAACCCTGGTACCATCAGCATTATATGACAGCAGCAAACATAGTGAGTTGTTTTGTCTCAACCACTCAGGTTCTGAGGAACCATTTGAGTTAGTTGCTCAAAAAATTAAGATGGCCGATGCCTGGAATATTTGCAGCATTCCACAGTTTATGTATCACCTGGTTAAAACGCAGTTCGACAGCGTGGAATTTTACCAGCACTACTCTCCCTTTATTGAATCATGCCTCATTGGCAGCCAGTTAAAGAAAAAGGAAGTAGAGATGCATATTGCCATACATGATAAATTCTTTGATTTATTGGTTATTAAGGAGCGTAAAATGGTACTGTGCAATTCGTATGCATATGCTAATATTAATGACTTTCTTTACTTTGTATTGTTTGCCTTTGAACAGCTAAAGCTGGAAGCAGAAACAACCAATGTGTTGGTGCATGGACTGGACGATAAGCAAAGTCCTCTTTACAAAGAGTTGAAAAATTACCTCCGCCTGGCCAAAATGGCGGCTCCTACTCCACATTTTAAGTTTAGCAATCACATGCGAATGAAGGAAGGTGATAAACTTGTATTTCATAACCTATTTAATCTGGCCATATGCGTATAATAAGTGGTTCATTAAAAGGCAGGCGGTTTTCGCCACCTAAAAGCTTCTCGGCTCGTCCAACTACTGATATTGCCAGGGAAAGTTTATTTAATGTATTGAATAACCGTATTGATTTTGAAGAGCTATCAGTACTCGATCTTTTTGGCGGTACCGGAAGTATCTCTTATGAATTTGCCTCACGCGGTTGTGAAGAAATAACCACTGTTGAACTGAACTTTAAGCACTTTAGCTTTATTAAATCAATGGTGAAGGAGTTTGATCTCGATCAGGTTATTAATGTTATTAAAGCCGATGTATTTAAATTCCTGAAGAAATGCAGTTTTAAATATGACCTGGTATTTGCCGATCCACCGTTTGATTTAAAGGAGTTTGAAACCATTCCTGATCGATTCTTCCAAAACAGCTTACTCAAAGATGAGGGTGTTTTTATTCTTGAACACTCCGATAAAATGAACTTTGAAGATCACCCTAATTTTAGCGAAGTAAAGAAATACGGGAAAGTACACTTCTCTTTCTTCACAGATAAATAAATTATTGTTGGTTGATTTCCTCAACCAACAATACACACACTATCCTTCTCTTATAACTTAAAAAAAGAGATAGACTGCTTAAGACTATTCGCCTGCTGAGTCAGCTCTTCCGAACTGCTTGCCATTTCTTCAGCAGCCACAGAATTCTGTTGCGTCATGGCATTTAATTGCTGAATCGCACCATTAACCTGATCAACCCCGTTATTCTGCTCATAGCTGGCTGCTGCAATCTCATGCACCAGGTTAGCTGTTTTATCAACCTGAGGTTTCATTTCATTCAACAAGATATTGGCCTGATCTGTCTGTACTTTCGTTACTTCCGCTGTTTGTATAATATCGTCAGCGGCCTTTTTGCTGTTCTCCGCCAATTTACGCACCTCAGCTGCAACAATGGCAAAACCACGCCCCATTTCGCCTGCACGTGCAGCCTCAACAGCAGCATTCAATGCCAAAATATTGGTTTGCATGGCAATATCATTTATAACCGTCATCTTTTCAGAAATATTCTGAACGGCCATATTACTCTCATTGGATACCTTCGTTACATTGGCAATACTACTGGATGATTCTTCTGCAATGGCCGATGTTTCTTTAGCATTATCAGAGTTACTGGCAATATTGCCCGCAATCTCTTCCATTGTTGACGATACTTCTTCCAAAGATGATGCCTGTTCATTTGAACCTGTTGAGAGCTCCTCTGCAGCATGACTCAGTTTATTGCTGGCTTCCAGTAACACTTCCGAGCCGGTTCTTATCTCCAGCATCACCTCTTTAAGCTTATCAGACAAGTTAACAACTGCATTATTAAGCACACCCAACTCATCTTTTGATTCCGTTTTAACAGCTTTTACATTCAGGGTTCCTTTCGAAAGGTCTTCCAACTCATTGATTGCATTAACTAAAGGTACTTTAAGAACTTTATTAATATACCTGAATAAGAAAATACCCAACACTACATTTAGGGGTGTGACAAGATAACGCCAATAGGAAGCTTCATAAAACTCAATAGTTTTCATAAATACCACAAATATGGTAAATGACACCATCCACATACTGAACTTAAACATGATCGACTTCTTAAAAATCAACCGCAGTATAACAATAGCAATTGGAATGGTTACTGCCGTTTTAATTATTTCAATCATTAAATCACTCATAATAAACCCTTTCCTTTAATTATTTTTACTTTGAGTTCTCCTTTAGAAGCCGAAAACAAACCCGGAATTACTGCTACATTTAATGGCACCCACATGCAAATGCCTCAAGCATCCATTTCTTGAAATTACACATCGTTTATAGCATCAAAGCCAGATTTTACAAGGAGTTTCCCTAACAGTCTTTCTAACGGGTATAAGCCGGGATAGTTTATACTAAATTGTCAAATAGATTTAAAAAACGTTAAAGAGATTACATTTCCTTTAGAACAAAAAAAACCCGCAGTATAAACTACGGGCCTTCTGGTATTAAAAAAATAACAGTTTCTTATTCTCTATCCCATGGAACTAACTTCGATTGGTAGAAATCAACTCCTTTAACTTTCAAACGTTGTCCATGATTGGCTAGTCGTTTCTTATAGCTATCCCAGTTACGGCTTTCAGGCTTTGACCACCCCAACTCTGCATGTCCTATCAGACGAGGAAATACCAGGTATTCAATATCGTCCATGGTCTCCACCGTCTCTGTCCAAAGCGGAGACTCAAGACCAAGGATATTGTCCTTACTAATTCCTTCCACCAGCGTCTCAGGATGCCAATTGTAGGCCTGGTCCACCTCTATTAATGCAGCCCAGTCTAAACCTATATGTGTAGTAGAATCGTATTTCATATCCAGGTACATGCGCTTTGATGGTGATAATAAAACTTTGGCACCCTTTTCAACGCCCATCACTGCATTTTCATCCTTGGCCCAATACTGAACCACATCAGTATCGTCTATAGCAGCGTGTGCAATCTCATCCCAACCAATCATTATCTTGTTGTACTTCTTCACTATGTCTTTTGTACGATTGATAAAGTACACATAATCGTCCTCCTTGGTTACATGCGACTCGTCACCACCTATATGAATATAAGGTCCATCAGTTATGGCAGCCAACTCGCGAATTACATCATCAACAAATTGATAAGTGACTTCTTTACGTGTAGCCAATGTGCTAAATCCAACTTTTGTCCCGGTGTAAAGCTCTGCTTTCTTTTTCGTTCCATTTAATTCAGGGTAAGCAACAACAGCGGCATTGGTATGCCCCGGCATATCAATTTCGGGCACTACAGTCACAAAACGTTCCCCGGCATAGGCAACAATGTCTTTGTATTGCTCTTGAGTGTAAAAACCACCTTCTCCTCCACCAACTTGCGTTTGTCCACCAACTGCAGTCAGTTCAGGCCATGATTTAATTTCTATACGCCAGCCCTGATCATCGGTTAAGTGCAGGTGAAGCACATTAATTTTATAGGCAGCTGCCAGGTCAATAACACGTTTTACATCTTCCACGCCAAAGAAGTGACGCGATACATCTAACATGACACCGCGATATTCATACTGAGGATAATCCATTATACTTCCGCCTGGCACAATCCATCCTGTGCGTTCGCCTTCGTGCTTTGTAATGGCCTGATCAATGGTTTGTATACCTCTGAAAATTCCTGCAGGCTTATTGGCTTTAAGCTCCAAACCCTTTTCTCCAATAGTTAAGGCGTATGCCTCATCATTAGCCATTGTCACTTCTGAATCAATCGCCAGGTAAATACCTTTTGCAGGTGCTTTATCGCTTTTCTCAACCTTTAGCTTTAAGCCCGTTAATGATTCTATTTGTTGTGATAATAATGAACCTAGTGTATTCAAATCGTCATTATCCTGAATATAAATCGTTGTTTTTTCGCTTAAGAAATAGGATGTACCGCTTGCCTTTAACTCAACAGGCGCAGGAATTAAACTGACTTTAGAAAGATCTGCCGGTATTGGCTTGTGACATGATACTCCCAGTTGCATTAACAGCCCCATGCTTAGTGCTGCCATTGATTTTTTGATCATCGTAATTAATTTAAAGTTTATAGGTTTACTCTCCATAAAGTTTTATAACGCTTCTCAAATATATAAAAACCCTTTTGATACCTTTCTTTTTGTTGGATAAAAAAGCATTTTAAATCACTTCAGCCTATATACTTGGAATTTACTCTAAGTATCTTACCGGCACTTTACTGTATCTATCAGATATAAAAGTTGAAACCCGCAATAGTATGAAGATCCTGCTCTTCCTTAATTTTGTTATAACTAATCTTTATAACAAAGACCACGCCTAACCACCTCCATCTACCCATAGGTAGACAAACGCTCAATTTCACTATAGAGTATGAAAAAGAAGAAACGTATCAACCATAATGACTGAAACTTCGCAACATAAAAGTAATATGTAATGTATTATTATTTAACCCCACCCTAACCCCTTTGGTGTGGTACTTCCCCTTGCTTTCATGAACAAAGGGAAGAGTGATTTAAATAATGTTTAGTCTAATTCTCAACCTCAACAATTGACTCAGGATTGAAGTAGCCTTCCAATTCTTCAATTGTATTATTGGAAGTTAAGAGGTCTTTAACAACCAGTCCTTTTTCTAAAATCACAATGCGCTGACTAACTTCAGCAATGTGGTTTAAGTCATGACTGGAAATTAACATTGTTAAGTTTTTTTTCTGGTGCAGCTCTTTTAGCAGTGATTTAAGACGTATTTGAGAAGAAGGATCCAGATTAGCAAAAGGCTCATCTAAGATCAATACCTCAGGTTGGCTGATGATAGCACCAAAAATGCCTATCTTCTTCTGATTCCCTTTGGAGAAGTCACGGATGTATTTATTTTTATTCAGGATTTCATCACCAAAGAAATCGGCAAAATCATCGTAAAAAACGTTTAGTTCTTCTTTAGTTACACCGTTGATATCAGCAATGAACCGGAAATACTCTTCTGGTTTTAAGAAGTCAATTAAAAAGCCTTCATCGAGAAATGAACCAGTGTAATTTTTCCATTGGCTATCGGTATTGACTGCAATGTCCTTACTCAACACCCTGCCTCTGTCTGCTTTAATCAGATCTAATATAAGTCGGAATAATGTTGTTTTTCCAGCACCGTTATTCCCCACTAATCCAAAGGATTGACCTTGCGGTATCTCCAAATTATCAATATCTAAAACTTTAACAGCGTTATATGCTTTGCCTAAATTATCAATATGTATCATGTTGTTATTGTCTTTAATCATTATTTATTTCTAAAACCTTCCGACATTTGGTATCGCTTACTTATAAAGCGTCGGGTGATAATATCAATCATCTTTTCACGGAATAATAAACCTAAGGTTCCAAGTATCCCGATAAAGGCAAAACCTAAATTACCTTGCCCCATTAAGCTAAAAGGCAGATAAATGAATATGGGAGTCACCAATAAAGGAATCATTAAAACAAAGTGCCTTCCGCCTACGCCCTGGTAATTGAATGCCGATCCTTTTGACAGATCCATATACTTATTGTTGTTTGTTGCGAAGTACAAAAGTAACAGACTGTTAATGCCTATATTAAACAAAAAGCACATGCTATTGATAAACAGTATTTCTATTCCAAAAGCAACGTAAAATGTGGATAAAAGGTAAATAATGGTGCTGGTTGAGAGCATCAGGAAATATTTAGCTTTTATATAATCCCTGTAAGTATTATTAGTGGTCAGCATTAAATCAAAATGTCCAGACTCCCATGCAAAAAAGTATAAGCCAAAGCTCATCATAAAACCACCTGATATAAATAAGCCTACAAAAATCAGGAAACCTTTCATTTCAAAATAAACAGGATTGGTATAAAAGAACATGCCATACAATACGAACAGAGGTGTCATAAACAGCATGGTTCGTGTTCGTTTGTTTCTTACACACATTTTAAGTTCCAGTAAAGCAAATGTTCCTATTTTTCCGAAACGATTCAGGTAATTCAGGTTTTCAAGACTACTTCTTTGACTGGTAT
The DNA here is from genome assembly GCA_022361295.1 of Bacteroidales bacterium. GTDB lineage: Bacteria > Bacteroidota > Bacteroidia > Bacteroidales > Marinilabiliaceae > Carboxylicivirga. The sequence continues at coordinate 831 of JAKSBD010000642.1, read as the reverse complement.
CAGATTTTCCAAAATCTTCTAAAGAAAAGTGTTTGTATAATAATTGGAAATTGAGGTAATAAGCCATTGCAAAGAACAAAAGGCCGGCCAGTAGCCACAGAGGCTGGCTCATTACTTGCATAAACACAAGTAAAGAGGCGGCCTGCACATCAATAACTGTAAAATAATCGAGGGAAAAGATACCTGCAATTACTGCCAGAAATACATAAAAAACATATTCATGTTTGATTTGTACCCTTTTTATATAAATGGATAAATAATTGACAAACAGGTCGCCCGTAATAACGCAGCTAACGATTACCCAAAAAGATGAAGCATCAATGTGTTTATGCAAACCCAACATTATGGCCAAAACAAAGCTGATTGGAAGGATATTAAGACTGTTGAACAAGGGTTTGGTAAGCATAAAATTAACCAGCTTACTTTTCTTAATTGGCAAAACAAGGTATGGTTTTACCATAAAGGTTGGCAGCTTCTGTAACATGTACCGAAATAACAGAATAGCCAAAAAGAAATAAAATCCGTAGCTCGCTAAATCAGCAATAGGATGTTCAGCATTTTTAGCAAGATTAGAACCCAGGTAGAAACCTCCGCCTAGTAACTCAAGAAACAGGATTAAAAAGACAAACCCCATAAAGATTTTGATCCCAATACTTTTGGAGACTGCAGCAGATCGGGTAGCAGCTTTCCATTGATGGGACAGTAAAGTGAATTTTCTCATATTAGTTTAGTTATTGTACTTTGTAATTGATTCATGAGATATACATAGAAGGCTACAGCATGTCTGACATGGAATCGTTAATTGTCGCATCGAAAAATGAGAATTCGGGT
>JAKSBD010000281.1 GCA_022361295.1 Bacteroidales bacterium | reverse complement strand
GAAATAGTTGTCATGATATATGGTGTTTTTAAAAAAGCTGAAAATGCTCTGGCGCGTTTCACATCCTGACAAGCTATGGTCAGGTATGACAATCGTTCCAGTGCTACCTCCTCGGCGTGGCACGGACCGCTAATAACGCCAATAGACTCGGTAGGAACACTGTATTTCTGATTAAAATACTGACCAATAATAAGGTTTTCATCCGGTACCAGACCTTTTATGGCCGAAACCACAAATTTGTTTTTAATCGGTTCCTCAAGGCTTTCCAACGCAGGCTTGATAAATGCTGAAGGAATAGCAAATATTAAAATATCCGATTGACGAACAACCTCGTTAATGTCATCAGAAAAGACAATTCTGTCAGGATTAAACTCAACACTTGTAAGGTAATTGGTATTGTGCTTATATCGCTTAAAATCGTCGATATGAGCTCTGTTTCTGAAATACCAATTGATGGATGGAACATTATTTAAAAGCATCTTAGCAATAGCAGTTGCCCAGCTTCCACTACCGATAAGGCCTATCCTTGATGATTCATCCATAAATTATGAGTTTAGTTTTAAAAATGAGAGATAAAAATAAGACAAAAAAGGAAACATTGCCTTTTTTGTCTTATGGAATTAATAGTTTCTTAAGCTAACCAGGCTTTTACATCGTCTTGTGACGGATTGTTCAGGCCTAGTTTATTCTTTTTGTTATAGCCACAAAGATCCTGGAACAGTTTTGTTGGCTTCATCTCTTTTAGCGCATCAACTTTTGTGTAACCTAAACCACGCACTACTTCAATCCATTCAGGAGCAATGCCCAATTCGGCAAATTTCTCATCGCTATCAGGTACAATACGTTTTTCAGGACGCATCTGAGGGAAGAATAACACATCCTGAATGGAGTCAGAATTAGTCATTAACATGGTCAGGCGGTCAATACCGATACCCATACCCGATGTTGGAGGCATACCGTACTCAAGTGCACGTACAAAGTCATGGTCGATGAACATCGCTTCGTCATCTCCCTTTTCAGATAGGCGCATCTGTTCTTCAAAACGCTCTTTCTGATCAATTGGGTGATTAAGCTCTGAGTAAGCATTACAGATTTCTTTACCGTTTACCATTAGCTCAAAACGTTCTGTTAACTCAGGGTTATCACGATGACGTTTTGCCAATGGCGACATTTCAACCGGATAGTCTGTTATAAAAGTTGGCTGAATGTAGTTGCCTTCACATTTTTCACCAAAAATTTCATCGATCAGTTTTCCTTTACCCATCGATTCATCAATCTCAATTTCCAACTCAGAACAAACGCCACGCAGTTGCTCTTCATTCATGCCCGATACATCAATACCAGTATGCTCTTTGATAGCATCCAAAATTGAGATACGCTTAAACGGACGTTTGAATTCAATGGTTTTATCGCCTACCTGTAATTCTGTTTTACCATGAAGATCAAGCGCAATCTTTTCCACCATTTCTTCGGTGAAATCCATCATCCACTTGTAAT
>JAKSBD010000179.1 GCA_022361295.1 Bacteroidales bacterium | reverse complement strand
CGAACCATTCGCAAGTCTTTTTTGTATTGTGCTAACGGCCGGCCGCATGGTGTTGTAAGGCGATTTATCCATACTAACTTTCTAAATTGAGCAGAGCCAAAGCGCTGTATTTGTTTTAACTTTTCATTTTTAAAGCCAAATCAGTGATTTGGCGTTGATTGCCGAAGCCACAGACCTTACAAAACAAGCTGGCCTCCATATGCTTTATTGCGGCTTGTTGGCAAACGTTATTTTACTTTCTAAAACGAAATTTTGTTTTACGATTTATCCAGCCATTAATATAAATTTCTTGTCCTTCATAAACACTGATAAAGATTTCTGGTGATGTGAGATAGTTTGAATATATCTCAATATGTTGGTTTGCTCTTGCTTCACAATTATCATCAAGTTTTTTTGCTTTTTCAAACATATCAATTGCTAAGCTGTAAATTTGGTCTTTTTCAATCCGATCAATTAGGCTATCACATTCATTAGCATACGTTACGTATATTATTCCTAATAAGAGATAAGTCTCACCGTATGATTTATCTATTTTAATTATTTTTTCAGTAACATCACGACTCTTCTCATATTGATCATTTTCAAGGTAGTTTATTGACTCTTGTATATAAGATACTATCTGTAATGAGTCTTTACTTTGAGCCTCAGAAGTCACGAAAGTTACGAGTAGAACTAAGGTCGCACAAATTATATAATTAGACTTTAGTTGCATAAAATATTCCGTATTGTCATGTTAATCCCTAATGTTTGCCAACTCGTCGATATACGGCACTATGCTGTATATATTACATATAGCCAGTGGGCGATTTATCGTATGACCATTTCTTATATACTATATATTTTTGCAACATACAGCTTCGCCTCCTCAGTCACAATAATGTGTAAGCCTTAATTTTTGTTGTATGTTTCAACACTGCACATCAGGCCTCTAAGTTCTTCTGATTTTTTTTCCACTACACATATCTAATTTTCTCTTTGCACTGCATTATCAGGATGCTCATCGACTCTTTTAAATGAAGTCTGACATGAAGTCTTTACTCATCATAAAAAAAGCTATATTTTTTTAGACATCCAAGTCATCCAGCGGACTTTTTAATTTACTAATGTCTCTTTTTGATATATACGTGTATATCTCTGTTGTCTTGGTGCTCGAATGGCCAAGTAACTTTTGTATGTTACGGATATCCATCCCAGAGTCATGAAGGTGGGTGGCAAATGAGTGCCTCAACATATGTGGCGTTACCCGCTTATCAATACCGGCCTTTAATACCGTATTCTTTACAACACGCTGAACACTTGTAGGACTATACTTACCACCATTTTGTCCTTCAAAAACATAAATACTGGGTTGCTCTTTGCGTAAATACTCCAATAATAATTGCTTCAATTTATCGGGCATGGATACAATCCTGCTTTTATCTCCTTTGCCTTGTTTTATTTCAATCAAATTGGCATCAAATTTTACATCTTCAACTTTCAGGTTAATTAATTCTCCACTTCTGATTCCGGTAGCATAAAGTATATATAACATACATTTATGCTTAATAAAAATATTCTGTCGTAAGATGGCTTCTACCTCTTGTTTTTCCAACACTTTGGGCAAGCTCCTTTTGGCAACAGGACGTGGAATTAGTAGTTCATTGATCTCTCGCTCAGTTAATGATAACATATAGCGCTTGACAGCACTAACCACAATGTTTTGTGCCGACCATGAATAACTTAGCTCTTCTCTTAGGAAAAATAAATAATCACGTATCTCTTCATCAGATATTTCAATGACTGACTTTCCTTCATAGTAATCCTTCAGCTTTTTTATCTGACATGCATAATTCTCAATCGTCCGTTTACCAGCCCCTTGCAAGGTCAATATTTTGATGTAATCCTGAATTTCCTTGTCTTGTTTATAATCCTGCCGTTTCAAATGTTGCGATTTTTTATCATCATGCCTGGCTTCTTCTTTAAATTGACAACCTTGATTATTAAAATAACGTTTAAGAGTTCCTATTTTCTTTTCTGGTTCAGGCACTAACCAAACCCGGCGCTTGGCTTCATATTTACAACCTAACTCATTCAAAAAGATGGACCACTTTTGTTTATGAGGTAATTGTAAATAACACCTATTATTGGCATGTATGCACCTCACGAGTGACACATTATTATTGTTTTTTATCTCGCCAGTTTGAAAGTTGGCTATACTTCTTTGTCTAAACATTTCCTGTAATGCTTCAGGATTAATGTACTTATCGCTTATGTATGCATAGGCCCTCAATTCATAACGCAGTTTGTTAATTAACTCCTGCCTGTCGCGTATGTAATAGCAACGGTAATGGTGACTATAATATACATAGCTCAATGCCTGCAGAGCCTTCTCAATCGTGTCATTCTCATAATAGAATAGCTTGATTAATGCCGTATTTCCATGCTTAAATCGATTCAAATAAATGGTAGGCTTCATGTGAATTAATTTATGTGGTTTATAAATAATCCATAATTGATATTAATGTGACAATTTCAAAATATAGTCGTACATTTAATCGGATAATAACCGTTTAATTAAACTATTATATCAATGCCAACCTGCCCATATTGTCATGAAATCACCCAAGGTAGGAGTGATAAAAAATTTTGTTCACCTTACTGCAAATCCGCCTATCTTTATCAACAAAACAAGAACAATCCCGATTCCTTATTCAATACTATCGACCGGCAACTTAAAACCAATCGACGCCTTCTGAAAGCCTATAATAAAGCAGGCAAATCAACTATCCGTAAAGAAGTATTATTATCAGAAGGATTTAATCCTAAGTATTTCACTCATTATTGGAAAACACAGAAGGGAAATCTTTATTTGTTTTGTT
>JAKSBD010000022.1 GCA_022361295.1 Bacteroidales bacterium | reverse complement strand
TATGTGGCCGAGTCCATGCTTACATTGTAATCCTTATCAATGTAGCGGTAATTCAAGCTAAAGAAGTCGGTGTTGTTAAGGTTGGCTGCATTAACCACATCCTTTGCATAAACCTCCTGCGAGGCCACCTTGCAAGATATCAGAGCAATTAACAGTAGTACGATTAGTTTTGAATATTGAATCATTGGGGGTAGTTTTTTAAGGGCTAATATTATTTTAAGACACAAGGCTCCGCATGATCGGTAGCCTTATCTCAGTCCATTGATCAAATCAGCTTATTATAAAACAGGGACCGCACCGTATTAAGATGGACATTATATGCGATCCCTATTTTTCAAACAACCTACTTATTCGTTGTAATAATTTTATATAATAAGGCATAATGAGACTTATCTGCGCCTTTCATATGCTTCTTAACCATCTTCTCTGCTTTCTCCAGCTCAGTTAATGTTGCCATCAGAATAAAATGATCAACGTAGTTTATCTTGCCTGCATTTCCTGTTGTTAATGCATCTTCATGACTCATATTATCGGCAAATAACTTTTTAGACTCAACTACTTTCTTCATGTGGTGCTTTGATGAGTAGCTCATACTGATAAGGTTATGTACATAGGCCTGTTGTAATACTTTTTCAGTATCGGTTAAGTGACCATCATTGTTAAAGCTCCAGATCAACTGACTCATATCATTCAAATAGTCTTCTGAAGAATAAACCGGACGGTTGGTTTCAATACGCTGAAAGAAGAAACCACTCATCATTTTATCAAAGGCCTCTACAATTTGTTTGTAGTAATCGTTGCGCAACGAGCCAAGACGATCTTCCACGTCTTTATTCATTAACCATTCACTGTTGGCCAACTCATTTACCACCCATGTAATTGCTTCCTGCTGTTTAGCCTTTGACACAGGTGTAAACAAAGGAATATCCTCTCCTTCAACACCAAAATACTGATAGGCACCACCAATATACGACATGTTGTGCTCCAGGTAACGGCCATATTGTTTGGTTACCTCTTTGTATATCTGACGCAAATACTCGTATTCCTGATTTGGCTCTGTGCACCAATCAGTCAGGTTATTCATTATAAACTTAAGGTTTTTCATACCATAAGTACCTGCTTTCACGCCATCATCACCAAGCGCTTCAGCCTGTGCAGCAGGATCGCCTGAAATGCCCATGGCAAATTGTGGTGTAAAACGATACATCGGGTCATCAGCTTTATCAAGAAACCACTGATTAAGCGTTTCATACTCATCAGCTGGCTTTGTCACATCGGGTAACCACTGGTAACCGTATTTAATGGCAAAAATATCAAAGACACCCAATGGCGGAGGTGTTAATTCAACGCCTTTATCTTCGGGCTGCGCAATATAGTTGTAGCGTGCATAGTCCATAATTGAAGGTGTGGTCCCATACTTTTGTGTAAAAGTAACCGAGCGCAATGAATCGACCGGGTAGGCATACGAGGCACGCATATTATGCTGGAAACCCAGTGTGTGTCCCATTTCGTGTGCAGATGCATAACGAATCAGGCGCCCCATCAGCTCATCTGAGTAAACTCTTTTGCGCGCTTCCTCTTCCACTTGTCCACACTGTACAAGGCGCCAGTCGTGTAACTTCTGAATTACATCCCCATACCAGATGATATCTCCTTTTATGATTTCACCCGAGCGTGGATCAACCCATCGCTTCCCCATGGCATTAATCGTTGTATTAGGTATATAACGGAAACAGGTATTATTCAGGTTATCCGGATTAAAATCAGGATCATCAGGGAATACCTGAGCCATAATGGCATTTTTAAATCCAATGGCCTCAAAAGCGATCTGCCAATCCTCAATGCCTTGCTTAACATACTTTTGCCAACGCTTAGGCATACCATTATCAATATATACAACAATTGGCTTTTTAGGCTGGACCAGCTCACCGGCCAGGTAGGCTTGTACATCTTCTTCTTTAGGCTCTAAGCGGTAGCGGTGTATATATTTTTCAGAGCGGGAGGTTGTCCCGTTGTCTTCATAAAAGCGTTTACTGCCTGAGAAATAGTTAATGCGACGGCTGTAGAGACGAGGCATCATAGGCTCTTCAGGTAAAAGCACCAATGAGCGGTTAACCATTGTGCGATATGGAGTTCGTTTTGTGCTGAAGTTAAAATAAGATTGTAGCTCTATGTTATTTTCAAACACCTGCACTTTAGCCAGGTAAGAGGCATCTTTATCAATACTGCCCGGTTTTCCTTTACTGGCAAATGGCGTGATAATTGGTAATTCTTTCGCAAAAAAGTCTGTTACGTCAATAACCAGTGTATTATTCTCTCCAATAGCCTTAATTGGAAAAGTTTCCAGAACAGGTGTGAGGTAATTGCGATCAAAAGCATGTTTGATGTCTTCACTTTTTTCGCCCAGCACCTCTTTTACATTGGGCACTAACAGGTAAACATTATCCTCATCGTGCGAAAGCTGAAACACCTTAGGATTATGACGCAATTCACCAGCATAGGCTTTACTTGGGTCACTGACCTTTGCAATGTATGATGCCATTAAAAACTCGCGCATAAAGAAAGATTCCGGTATCTCAAAATACAGCTTATCCTCACTTTTGTGCACAGTCAGCATACCGGTTTGCGTGGTAAACTCACTGGTAATAATTTTGTCGTAGGGTTTGATTTTGCCGTTGTTTTTTTCATCGGCAAACAACACTCCAGACCATAAAGGACTAATTAAGAGTATAAATAACAGATGTTTAATGCTTAGTTGTGTCATAGATTTAAATATTTTAAATGGCAACCTTCAATTATTTGTGTTGAATTGGACGAAAAGTATTGAAGGTCGCCTTGAAAATGGTCATTATAAGTCAACTGGTATTACCCCTTTAACATCTAGAAGCTCTGGATCCTGATAACTTCTGCTATTATACATATGGTAATGTACTTCTTGTGTGCCTCCCCATAATTCATCGTTTGTAAATTTAACCGTCAGAATTATCTCCCATAATTCTTCAGACACTTTATGATAGGTACCACTTCCTTTAATACCAATCGTATATGCTTTATCCTCTTTATTTGATATGGTGAGAAACTGTGATACAACCAATACATTTCCTTCATTCGGATTATTGCCATCTTTTGGATAAAACTCAAGTGCTTCAGCAATGTTAAATCCCGGCGATTTATCTGCATCGGTATATTCATTGTTGAATATACTCTTCATGCCAAATGCATTGGTTGTTCTTCCTGCATTTGGGGAATCAAATTTTAGCTTATATGCATGATGGTATATATCATCAGAAGTATCATCGGGAGTACCGCCATCTGAATACAAAATCCCATTCGGATCATCAGCCCCAACTATAACAGGATAAGTAAATTGACTTGATGACTTCCATTCACTAACAGCATCACCTTCATCGTAATACCACATTTCAAGATAAGTACGATAATAAGGATTGTTCAAATCATAGAAATGAGAAGCAGGGAAGGTTGATTTATCTCTTTCAACTTTAATTGGTTTTACTATTTGCAGTGTTTTATTACCTTGAGGCACATATGCCAAATCTTCAAAAAGACTTATAGTACTTTCTAAATAAACATCATCATTGTTAATGTTTTCATCGAGTGTAAAGGTATAAGTAACTTTCGTGTCTCCATTTTTTAAAGGGTGTTGCGTTAAGGTGTAATCAAACCCGTCATTGCTCACAAATAAATTCTTACCATCCACCTCAGACACAAATAATCCTTTGGGGAAATCAACATCAAAGTCAAAAGATTCCCCTGCCAGACCTTCAATCTCGATACGATTGAGCGGCATGGTGCAGGTTGTTGTCAGTTTTCCAAAGCTGAATGTCAGCTTATTGTTAGGCATATAGTCATTTAAACTACCTATTTGAACTGAAGGGTCACTCACATCGGTCAGTTCAAACTGCAATTGATTGACTTGTGATGTATCCCAGCGCTCACTAATATCTATGATTATTGTATCGATCAACTTATTACGACTAAAGGTAAGTTGACCAACCGGTGATTGGGTATATCCAGTGAAATCGCCGGTTTTGCTTGTTGTATAATCCACAGTTATCTCACCATCAAGTTCATTGGCACTGGTTAGTACAACAGGTATTTTGCCCGGTTTAATCAATTTGTGATTATAGGCATCTACTGTTTGTCGGCCATACTCGTTAAAGCCACCCTCAAGAGGCACACTATCACCATCCAATACTAAATGGAAGCGAACAAACGAAGATCCTGAATACACATTATCACCTGCAAAATCCTCATCATCACAGCTATAAATAACCAAAGCTGTTAAAACCAAACAAATAAATATCTTATTAATAGCCTTCATTTTGTGTCAGATTAGAGTTTAATTCAACATTTCTTTCAGGAATAGGCAGAATGTAAAAATTCGATGGATAGCTCAGGTTGCAAAGTTTTGCCGCACAGCCTTCTTCACGAACAACATTCTTCTGGAAGCGTGCAATATCAAATAGCAAGTGACCTTCAAAGCAAAGCTCTTTGCGTCGCTCAATAAAAAGTGCCTCCAATATATCATCAGCTTCAGTACTTAATGTAGCACCTGCCCTGGCCTGTATGGTTCTTAAATCGCTCAATGCCTCTTCATTAAGACCCAAACGGGCAGCAGCCTCGGCCCTGATCAAGTATATTTCACTCATGCGTATAACCGGATAGCCCGGGTTATCCTGAAATTTCCTGGTAAAATAGTAAGGACG
>JAKSBD010000211.1 GCA_022361295.1 Bacteroidales bacterium | reverse complement strand
TCTAAAGCAAGTATTTCTTCAATTCCTGCTATCGAACTGCAAGGTATTAGCTTATACGACAATGAAGGTAATCAAATTGTAAGGTCCAGTACAGGCAACCTGGCAGCACCAATTGTAATTGAGCCATGGCAAATGGATACTTTATTGGTAAAATGCCCTGTAACGAATGAGCAGGATATTAATGGAGAATTGATATTTGAAGGTGACTTCACTTCAGCTTCTACCATATTCAAAGCAAACGTGGTCTCTTCACCGGAATTTTCATGGACAGCTGTTGATCAAAACATCAATATGCTCAATGGTGATGAGTATGAGTATGCTTTCTCTATCAGTAATAGCGGAACTACTGCTTTAGATTATAGATTAATGCCTGCTGTTAAGTCGAATTTGCCGGAAGGTGTATATCCGGGTGAAATCAAGGAGATAGCTAAGCTTGGCGAAGAGGATGTTTATGCCATTGATTCCTTGGTACTTGATCGAAAAGAAATCCCAGATAGCTATCATTCCCCAGGTACGATGATGTTATACAGTAACCACTTCACCGCACCCGAAGGAGGTATGCTTATCACACACGTCAGGGTTAATCTGAATCTGAAAAATCCGGATAAACTATTAGGCTTACACATCGCTGTGAATGGGGATTTACCGGAAAGAGGGAGGTTATGGAGTCGAAACGTAGACGAAAGTATAACCGATCTGACACCCGCCACTTTCGCTTATGAGCAAAAGTATAAAGCACCTGAAGCAATAGATAATGAGTGGATAATCATGCCATTGACTCAGCCTGTACAAATTCAGGATGGTGAAGATTTTTGGGTGACCATTGATTACCCCGGAACAGACCTGGCACGCTCCGGTCATTCTCTTGGATATGATGTAGCTATAAACGAAAGTACTTTAGATTCTACAATTTATGGTATTGAACGTGACTATTTTGACTTTGGCATTTCATGGAGTCATAACGACATGGGCAAGGTGTGGAAAATACGCCCGCTAACTGCTATTGGTGATGACGGTCAGTGGTTAATGGCTGAACCCGTAAATGGTACTGTCGCAGGCGGTGAATCAGTAGAAATAGCGACTAAAGTCATTGGTGATTTTGCTAAAAAAGGACAGCACGAAGGGCAATTAATTGTCGTGACCAATGATGTGGACAATAAAACCAGTAGTATCAGATATGATGTTAACGTGAATGGTTACCCTGAGTTAATATTCAAACCTAATAGCTACAAGGATACCTTGCGCATGGTGGAGACAGAAACGCATATATTAAATTATGTGTTTGAAGATCCGGAAGGTGATGCCATTACCTTTAATATGAATAGTGTTGATAACGATTCTATTAAGGTAATGACGGAATCCACAACATCCAATGGTGCCAAGGTTAAAGTAATCACTAATTATGACAGTGATGGATATTATGAGATACCGGTGAGCCTTACAGATGCAGCTGGTAATGTGTTGGGTGATACCATCTGCTTTGAAGTAAAGGATTTGAACCGGACACCTTATTTTAATCCGATTTACAAGAATATTAAACTGAACCTGGCAGATCCGGAGCCAATGGTCATTGATATCAATGATTTGTTTATTGATCCCGATGGTGATGACCTGTATTTGCAGGCTGGTAATATTAACCAGCAGGTGCTGGATATGGCACTGGGCTATGACTATATAACCTTACATCCTAAGGCAGAGGGGCTTGGTTTCCTTGTTTTTGCAGCCGATGATGGGAAAGAAAACGGTTACAAATTTGACTACTGTAATGTTATTGTCAATAATGAGCCTGAAGCAGTGCCCAATGACTTATCTGGTTTTGAAGGCAATGAGCAACTAATGGAACAGTTGGAACAGGGCATGGTGATCTCACCTAACCTGGTGCACGATGAGGCTTCCAATGTGTTGTTCAGACTGGATGAAGATGCAAATGTTCGAATAGAAGTATACAATATGAAAGGGCAATATATGAATGCTTATCTGAATTCAAGACATGCAGAAGGAATGAATCAGGAGCAGGTTGACTTTTCAACTTTAACACCTGGATTGTATCTGTGTCGCTTTGTAGTTAACAACGAAGTGAAAAATACAGTTAAAATTATAGTTAAGTAGGCTATAGCTCTCACTCATCAACGGATGGGTGAGAGCTATTTAATTTGACATTCATAACTGGTCCAATCAACAACAACGATGAATAAAAAAACTACATTTTATATTATTTCTATTTGCCTCCTGTTAACAACATTTCTTAGTTGTTCAAAAGAGGAGGATGCAGTGAATATTAATCCTGAAGCAGGACAAAGTTATCTTAATATTGAGAACGATGGCTATCAGGTAGAAATGAAAGCTACATTACCACCTGAAGGACAGTCTGGTATATGGCGAATCTACAGCGGTGAAAATGGTGTTTTTGATAATGTTAATGATCCAGAAACAACCTTCCGTGGAGAACCAGGTGAGATTTACCGTATTGGCTGGGAAGTGAGTCAGGGTAAACACTATGAGAGTGATGTCATCACCGTTTCTTTTAAACCCTTGAATCCTCAAATTCTTTCCAACCTAAACGATACATTGACTAATAATATTTCAACCTTTATTAATGCAGAACCGGCCAGGTTCGAAGCAGAAGGTTACTGGCAAATCATTGAAGGAGAGAATGGTTACTTTATCGATTCAACCGCCAATGAAGCGGCTTTTATAGGTATCGAAAACACACGCTATACACTACGTTGGAACCTGGAATACGGAAGCAAAATCAGTTATAAGGAACTAAGTTTTACAACAGATACCTTAAGAGCTGATGCCGGAGACGACCGACGTTATATACGAAATAAAGTAGAAGACCAATTAAAATATACAGCTCTTGAGGCCTTTTTACCTGCGGGAGCTACAGGACAGTGGAACCTGGTGGATGGTGAAGGCGGAAAAGTGTATGTAGCTGATCATGCCATGTCATTGTTTGAAGGCAAGGCCATGGAAGATTATTATCTGACATGGAAAGTGGAGCTGGATGGACGAACATCAGTTGATACAGTAAATATTCATTTCCGAGATAAGTGGGGCCTTTTTGTTGATGAAAGAGATGGTCAACATTACCATACAGTTGAGCTAAACGGACAGGAATGGTTTGCCGAAAATTTCAACTATTACAGCCCGCCAACAGATATAGCGTGGTCTTTCTATTACGGACAGGCTGCACAGACATACATGCGTGAAGGTCACCCGGTAGAAACAGAAGAAGAGAAAAAATATTACGGGCGTTTGTATAATTACGTAGCGGCCTACCAGTGGGCACCTGAAGGCTGGCGAATTCCAAGCCTTAAAGAATACCGTGATTTAATAGAAGCAATGGGCGGTGAAAACAAAGCCATGCCAAAATTAATTGATGGTGGCGAAAAAGGGATGGATCTCACATTGGGTGGTGCACTTTTCTATAGTGGTAATCTTATCAGTAATAAGGATTATTTCTTTGATCAGGATCAACTGGGTTATTTATGGACCAATGACTTTAATCCCGACACCTGGGGATGCCTGTTTATGTTTTTTGATGGCTACAATTCTGTAGTTAAAGAAACATCAGCCTTGTATTCAAATTTTTCAGTGCGCTACGTGCGCGACATTAAAACAGAGAAATAAGCAAATGAGACATTCATTATCATATATAATAATAGCGTTTTTACTGGTACTGTCATCATTGCTTAATGCACAGGTATCAGACGATGAACAGAACGATTTTGTCAAGGGCAAAATCCGTATTAAACTAAAGAAAGAAAACCTTCAGGAAGTAAAGCAATTAAAAGCGGCTCATGCACAATCCAGTTCAACTACATTAGGCATAGAGTCCATTGATGCTTTAAATGAAGGATTTGGTATCAAACGCATTCAGCGTGTCTTTCCTTTTTCATTAAAACATGAAGCGAAACACAGGGAATATGGTCTGCACTTATGGCTTGAACTGGACTTTGATCCAACAATGGATCCCCAGGCATTATCTGACGAATACCGTCTGTTAGAGGATGTTGCCATTGCCAAACCAGTGTACAAAAAAATACTGATTGGTGCAGATAAGGATCCGGTCTATTTTAATATTGATTCTCTGCATCTGGTAGGTAAGGGCAAAGAAAAAGTTATCAGTGGCTCCTTAAAAGCTACAAGCTCTGGTGTTGAATTTAACGACCCACGCTTGCCGGAGCAGTGGCATTACTATAATGATGGTACCGTAGGAAGTGCAGGTGAAGATATTGACCTACTGAAAGCCTGGTCAAAATCCGTTGGAAGTAAAGATGTGATCGTTGCCATTGTGGATGGTGGTATTGATACCGAACACGAAGATTTGAAAGACAACCTATGGGTTAACCAGGCCGAATTAAATGGTGAAGAGGGGGTTGATGATGATCAGAATGGTTATGTAGATGATATTCATGGATACAACTTTGTATATGGAGGGCCTGTAACGGCACATAAGCATGGTACACATGTGGCTGGTACTGTTGGGGCTGTTTCCAATAATAGTATTGGTGTGGCCGGTGTGGCCGGTGGCGACGGAAGTGGAAATGGTGTGCGCCTGATGTCGTGTCAGATATATGATGAGCGTCCCGGAGGCGACGGTAACCAGGCTGCCGCCATTGTATATGGAGCCGATCATGGTGCTGTTATCTCGCAAAACTCCTGGGGTTATACTCAGCCAGGTTATTTTGAACCGGAAGTGTATGATGCTGTCAGGTACTTTATAGCTGAGGCCGGTCAGTACGAAGGAAGCCCTATGAACGGAGGTATTTTTATTGCGGCCGCAGGTAATGCAGGTCGTGAACATGCGCATTATCCGGCTTCTTTTGATGAAGCTGTTTCTGTGGCGTCAACAGGACCTGCCGGAGATCCCGCCCCTTATTCCAACTATGGTGAATGGGTCGATATTACTGCACCTGGTGGTGATCAGGCCTACTACAAAGAAGAAGGTGGTGTGTTAAGTACTTTACCAGGTGATACCTATGGATTTTACCAGGGTACATCAATGGCTTGTCCACATGTGTCAGGTGTGGCCGCTTTGGTGGTTGCTAAATATGGCGGGGCCTCGTTCAGGCCAAATGAGTTACGTAAAATATTATTGAACTCGGTTAATCCCTTCGATTTTGAAGATAAGGGAGAATATGGAGTAGGAAAGCTAAATGCTTTAAACGCTCTGATGGATGAAAGTAATGTGGCACCGGATAAAATAGAAGATTTAAGGGCACAGGAAGTATTTCATAATGAGATGCGACTGGAATGGACAGTGCCAAGGGATAGTGATAATTTCCAGCCAAAGTATTTTCATTTAGCCATTGATCTGGAACCAATTACCAAAAGCAATTTTGACCAACAAGGGCTTATTGTATTTGAAAATGCCTTTGAGGCCGGCGATACTGTGGCTATCTCCATTCATGGATTAAGGAAACAGACCACCTACTACGCGGCTCTCAAGTCGAGCGATCGCTTCGAGAATATCTCAGAAATATCTAATGTTATCCAGGTTAAAACAACTGATGAACCTCGGTTTACGGAGTCAACTCGCGAAGTGTATGTCGAGATTGATGTTAATAATCAGCATTCATATTCAACACCCGTAAGCTTTTCAAATACAGGAGAAGGCATCATCTATTGGAGAAGCTTTACCATTAACGAAAACTCATTCTGGACCAATTACAGGGACTGGGAAGCTGCCAAAGAAAGAGCTTTGGCCGAAGCTTCAATGAACCCCCAGGCGTTTGAAGATACAAGACCACTTTCACAAGAGCTTGCTGAGACACAGCTAAAGGGAAGTGTACCTTATTCTGATTTGTTGCTTGAGAACGATAACACAGCATTTAAAGAAACGTATTCTTATATAACCGGTGGACCAAGGTTTTACATAGGAAGCGGTAATACCAATTCAGGCCTGATATTGGCCACTCGTTTCCGGGTGCCCGAAAACGACTTGTTTAATATGACACATTTGCAATTCATTATGAATCCGACCGTGGAGAATGCACCTGTTCATATTGAAATTCGCAAGAGTAAGGAAGGTGTATTGCAAAATTCTGAAGTAGTTTATCACCAGGAGTATGTGCCTAAAAAGGTGAATGAACCACAGGTGGCCCGTATTCCATTGTTGACACCACAACGATTTGAGGATAGGGACTATTTCTGGGTCGTATTGTATTTTTCAAAAGAAGAATCCTACCCGATGATGATGGAAAGCAGTGCTTACACGGGCGATTACACTGACTATTTCCTGGTTTCTCAAAATAATGGTTTATCGTATAAGAATGCTTTCGAGATTTTCGCTGCAAGGGTAGCGCCTATCCTGCAAGTATGTAGCTCGGGTCGCGATGGCTCCTTTACTTATCTGGCTCCTTATGAAGGTGAAATACAAGGAGGCCAGACACAAGAGGTATTATTAAACGTTGAAGCAGGTAACCTCACCAACGGTAAACATTCGGCTGCCATAGGTCTCTATATCAATGACACCAGTAAACCCGGAATTACCATTGATGTAATGGTAGATGTAACAGGTCAACAGGCGAAGGCTGAATTTAAGTCTGTGAATGAGTATGAACTTCTTCAAAACAAACCGGCACAACTGGAGCTTGATATTGAAAATACAGGCTTGGATACACTTAAGGTCTTTGGGTTAAGAAATGTGTCAGAAACCATACTTGAAGATTTCACTAATGATACAATAAATGTATTGCCGGGAGAAAATGGTAAAATACCATTTGCCTACACGGCCTTAAATGTGGGAAGGCAATTTGAAACTGTGTCTGTTGAAACCAATGTGGGAACACAGACAGCAGAACTTGTAATAGATGTATTAGCTCCGGCCGAAATCAGTCTGTCACTGGATGTGACCGATGTAACTTTGGCTGCTGATGAAACAAAAGATATGCAACTAACCATAACCAATACGTCTTCCAATGCTGTATTGGAATATTCACTTGAAGATTATGGTCAGCTCAGAGTCAAGGGAGGTAATCAGCCTGCTAAATTAAGCTATCAGATCATTTCATCGAATGAGGCAGGAGGGCCGGAAGCCGGTCAGTGGGATGAAATCAAATCATTTGCTGAAGTAATCAACGGAGACTCTTTAAGGTGGCGTGCCGAACCAATTGGGCTGGGAATGAAGTTTCCTTTTGAAAACAATGTATTGAGTGATATCTGGGCGCCTTATGGTAACACTAAGTCCATATTCTATTTCTATAACTACGGGATTCTGGGCTTCTTCAGCGATGAAATGAGAGCACGTAGTTATTATGGAAGTGGAGTGTTTGCTCCGCTTTGGATGGATATTCAATTTTCAAGAATAGATAAGATCTATGTCCATAGTTTTGGTGATCGTGTTGTTTTTACCATTGAAGAGGATCTGGCAATAGTCAGACACTTCAATGATCAGCCGGGTCGATTGGAATACCAGATCGTATTATTTAATGATGGAAGCATTGAATATCGTTACAAGGATGTTGCCGTATTAAATGAACGACCTGAAATAAAGTATGCCATTGGTATCCAGGGTATTCTTTGGGAGGACTTCTATAAGTATAAAAGTTTTGAAGATGAAACCAGGCTCATAAGTGATGGTATGGTCATTCGTTTTGAAGCACAGCAGGATGTGAATATTTCTTACACCGATAATAACATTAAAGGAGTGCTATCCACCAATGGTTCAGTGTCGGTTCCTGTCACCATCGATCCTTCTGTGTCGAAACTGGCCGAGGGTACTTTTAGTAACAACATAACAGTAAAGGGCAATACAGTTAACGAGCTGCACCAAATACCAGTAAATATTAATATTACAGGCTCATCGGAATATAATGTTGATGATACACTGAACTTTAAGTGGCTCCGCTTAGGTGAATTGCAAACACTTTTTGCTAAAGCTGATAATAAAGGAAGCGCACATGGTGCAATTACCGCGCTGGACTTTAGCGATGCCGCTTTTTCAACGACAATGACAATGCCACAGGCTTTGTCTGCTCATTCGAATGTTATGATTCCGGTTATATTTGAACCGCTTGAAGCAAAGGTTTATAACACTTTCTTAACCATTACTTTCGACGATGGTTCAAAAGAACTGGTTGTTCTGAAAGGAGAAGCTAAACATGATCCATTATATACCTATTCTGTTGAAGGGAACCTGATGGTTGACCTCATTGCCGGTGAACAAAAAACAATACCATTAAACATTGCTGTTGATGCCGGCTCTGATGAACTGAGCTACGCATTTTCAAATGGTTTATTGGCCAAAGTCACTAACAGTATTAAGCCGGAAGGCGAAAAGGTGAATGATATTGTTACAGGTGCCTTTGATTACCAGATGATGGTGAGTGATGCGCAGGAAGGATTCCATAAATGGGACAATATTAAAGAAAAAGGAACCAAATATAAGATCCTTCAGGATAAACAACAGATGATTGAGTTGCCATTTTCATTTCCCTTTTATGGCGAGCTGTACGATACCATCTGGGTATCTAAAAATGGTTATATCACATTTACAGAACCATATGGTGATAGTCACAGAAATGAGTTTACACCCAATGATGGATTGAATGGAATGATTGCGCCTTTGTGGGTGGGTAGTCTGGAACCTTCTATTGACAATGATGGTGTTTGGTACCAGGGCTCGGAACAATCAATTCAATTACAATGGACTCGATTTAAGAGTTCTGATCCACGCGATGGAGGAGGCAATGTGACCTTTCAGTTGGAATTAACACCTGATGGTTATATATGGTGTCATTATTACGACACCGAAGCTTTTGGAGGTGGATTTACCTATGGTGTGGAGAGTCCGGATGAGAAACATACCATAGGCGAGTTAACCATAAATAACTGGGAACCACCTGTTCAGAACTCTGTAACAATTGTATATGTACCACCATTTACAGGTAACACACCAAAAGGTGTAACTGAAGAATTGGAAATAGTAGTGGATGGACGTAATGTTTTTGAGCCGGGCACCTATAATGATACATTACAGTTACATACAAATAGCGCTGCACAACCCTTTGTAGAATTTCCGATGGTGATTAATTACAGCGGGCAGCCTGTACTTGATGTGATCGATAGCCTAAAGTGGGAGAATGTAATTTATAATACCAGCGTCAATGAATTTTATATTGAAAAGGATATTGTAGTCCGTAATACCGGTGTTGGTATCTTGTCCATATCGGCAATAACCATTGAAAATCTGGATGGTATTGAGTTGTTTAATGATGGTACAAAACTAATCAGGTCGAGTTCTGGCCTGCTGGCTGCGTCACTTGAGTTAAAGCCATGGGATGAGATAGCCTTAAAAGTCAGAATAGCTGTTAATGAAAAGTGGGATATTGAAAATGGAATGATAAACATTATCAGCAATGCAGGAAATGATCAGATAAACATTAATGCCGATTTTATTGATTCGCCGGTAATGAATTGGGATAACGGTTTAAGGGAATTCAATTTAACTCAGGATCAGGATACATCCTTTGTATTTAATATACAAAATACAGGCGCTTCACCTCTGGAGTTTGGTGTTTACCCGGCTGTAAAAGCACAAGGAGGCAGCAATGAATATCCTGGTAAGATTGATGAAGTTGGACATTACACCACCGGGAAGCCATTGGTCATGGATTCATTACAGTTGGATACAAAAGATAATGCCGATGGCTATTTCTTTAGTTTTCACGGCCCTGGTTTACGTATTGCCTGGGTGAATGAATTTACAGCTCCCGAAGGCGGTTTTGCCTTGTCGCATGTTAGTTCGTATGTGAAGTTAGTGTCTTTGGATAAACGTGTAAAGGTGGCTGTTTACCTGGGGGGGGATTTGCCACAGCAAGGAGATATCCTTTTCCAAAAGGAGTACATCATTGATCGTTATACAGAGAATGAATGGGTGTATTTCCCATTAAACACTGTCATAGATATTCCTGCCGGTCAAAAGTTCTTTATTGAAGTAACCCCTGATGGTAGTACTCACTTTATGGGTTTTGATGCAGTTGCTGATAATGCAGAGGGTGATGAACTGCTTAAAAAATCATTTACAGGAATTTATGATGTGAATGACACAATAATTCCTCTTTTTGGTATTGATGACACTGGTTGGTCCAATGATTTTCACCTGCGTCATTTACATAAAATCCGCGGTTTTTCGGCGGCTGGAGAGGGAAGCTGGGTGCAGCTCGATCCTACCGGTGGAACCATTCAAGGTGGTGAGTCGGCAGAGATTACTGCCTCTTTGTTTCCTGATAAAGGAGGTGTTGGTCGTAATTATGCACGCATTATTACACGAAGTAATGATGTGAATAAGCCGGTTGATGAATTTGACCTTGTGATGAATGTAAACGGTCGTCCACAATTAAAGCTGTGGCCTAACAAATACACCGATACACTTAAAGTAAGGGAGACAGAAGATGCTGTTTGGAATTACCTGTTCAATGACCCGGAAGGGGAAGAGATGACTATATCCATTGAACAAACCAATGATACTTTAGTGCCTCTAATAGTGCAGCAAGGTCCAAACCTGGCCGAGGTTTCTGTTAAAACAGATTATCAAAGTGCAGGTATCTATAATTATCCGGTACAGATAGCTGATGTTGCAGGAAATGTTACCCATGATACTATTTGCGTGCAGGTTCTCAATACAAACAGGGCTCCGGTATTTAATAAGGAGTATGAAGTGATCGAATTAAATATGGCCGATCCGAATGTAACATCTTTTTCGGTCGACCAACTGTTTACAGATCCCGATGATGATGTGATGCGTATGTATGCAGGAAACTATACACCGCATATCGTAGATATGGCTTTAGGTAATGACTTCATCTCATTACATCCTTTACAAACAGGTACCGGATTCGTGGTATTTGCAGCCGATGATGGCCATGATGATGGTTTTACCGTGGTAGGAAGTTATGTGTTGATAAGCAATAGTCCGGATGATGTGAGTTCTGCCCCATATTCACTGGATGATATCAGTGAAACATTTGTGCAGTCAGCCAACCAGTTAATGGTATTGCCTAATCCGGTTGTAAACGGTAAAGCAAGTGTGGTCTTTAAAAACAGAGAAGAAGGAGATGTTGCTCTTCAGGTTTATGGCTTACAGGGGCAATTGCATCAAACAATAAACCTGGGATCATTCGACGAAGGTATTCATGTTTCAAACTTACAGTTGAGCAATATGGTTTCAGGCATTTATTTATGTCGATTGATAAGCAATGGAGAGCAGGTTGGGACATGTAAAGTGGTGATAAAATAGAATAGAGATTTGATTGAGTTTAAGTTGTAATTGAAGAGTGAGGACGAAATGTCTGTCCAGGCAATTCATACAGGAATTATTAAAAGTTTCATAGACAGAGTTTTGGTTTGTAATGGACGTCGGGAAGGAGGAGACTCCTTTCCGGCACCATTTTTAGCTATTATGCTGTCCTATGATTGAATATGCATAAGCCGTGAATATTCAATAATGAGATATCCTTAATTTATAGGTAATGAAGCATAAATATTTTAAAGTCGGAACCTTATATGGTCTTATTACTGTTGTTGGAGTTTACCTGATTGGTAAGTTAGCGAATGATACAAATGCTTACATGTGGTTTGTGATAAGTATTCTCGTAGGTTTAATAACAGCCATCATGATCTATATGCTGAATCAATTAATGGATCGTAAAGTACATCGAAGGCTTAGTGGACTTGAGGCAGAGTTGCAACAGAATGATAAGATTTTAATTGAAGGACCAGCGGGTAAAAGTTCGCTAAAAAGAAGCATGGGTAAATTATTTCTGACCAGGAATCAGTTGTTGTACAAATCAATAAGTGATAAGCAATTGAATTATAGTCTGGAAGATGTCTCAAATGTAAGGCTGTGTAAAAAATGGCTGTTTTTTAATAATGGATTGAAATTTAGCTATGATGGCAGAGAAGAGGAATATCATGTTGATTATCCCGGTGACTGGAAAGCAATAATAGAATATGTAAAGGAAATTAAATAAATCGATGATGTGGTAAATCATACCAGTCGCATCCATTTCTATAAAGTAATTAACTGCTAATAGTACTTGTGGAAAACTCATTTTATCAAACAATCACAATTAGCGGCTTCCATTAATTCAGGTTGCAAACCACCTTTCAGATAGTTAACTTGTAGTATCGCTTAGTTGATTTTGACATAAGCTATGCACATTCCTCAAATAGGGAGCTTAAACTATTTCTGAAATAATTAAAAATGGACTTTAACCAGGAATTAACCAATACCCGGGAACAGATTATTAATAAAGCCATTCAGGGGGCTGCCATAGTTATTTTGCCTACTGTGGTATTATCGCTGATTCGCTTTCTTCTAACAGGTTGGCACCATATCTTCTATGTGCATCTACTGATTTTTGTTTGTACACTCCTTCTGCTTTCTCTCAGAAACAGACTGATGACAGGCGTAAAAATGCACTTTCTGGTATTTATTGTTCTGATGATATCTGTTTCGGCACTATGTACATACACACTTACAGGAGGTAGCTTTTTGTTCTTTGCAATGATCTTTATTCCCCTGATGTTATATAGTAAAAGATGGGCCATAGCTTACTCTGTTATTTATCTATCTGCCTTTTTTATCATTGCCCGCCTGTTTCATTCCGGAGTACTTTCACCTGTACCTGATTTTAACAGCTATTTGCTTAATTTCTTCATATGGACTGCACATGGTATCATGTATGCACTTGTGCTCTTTTACATTGGCTATATGCTCAATATGTACTATCGTTTATATAAGAATGTGCTGGCTTCCGCTATTGATTACTCGCAGGAATTACAACGTTCGCTGGAAACGGTAGATTATCAGAAAAACCGTTTTAAGCTATTCATGGATGCATACCCTTTTCATGCAACGATAAAGGACGAAAATAAAACCTTTGTGTTTGGAAATAAAGCGATACTGGATTATGTCAATGTCAGTAAAGAAGTTCTGTCGGGTTTAAATCCGGGAGATGTTTTTTCGGAAGAGATAGCCCGTCAACTGGACAGAATGGATAACGAAGTGCTTGATAAAAAGGCCCATATCAGAGAGGAGATAAAAACAAACCGCGATAAAGAAGGATTTAAGTGTTTTGATGTGATTAAGTTTCCTTTGTTCAGCCCTGATAACAAGGTGCTGATAGGCAGTATATCTATTGATATAACCAGGCAGAAGGAGGCAGAAAAACGGATACTGGAGAGTGAAATCAAATACAGAACTATTTTTGAAGGCAGTAATGACGGAATGATATTTCTGGATGAGGATCTGAAAATCAGCGATTGCAATCATAGTTATTGCGAATTGGTTGGGTATTCGAAAGAGGAGTTACTGGGGCAGGACTACAAAATAACCATACACGATAAAGAAACTGATTGGGACAGTATTATTTTAAGCCTGGCAGCACATAATAGAATTGATTCACGAACCATTGAGCTGGAAGGAATTCGTAAAGATGGGCAGTTGATTCGGGCTGACGTAGCTGTTTACAAGCGCATACAGGATGAGAAGGAAGTAATATGGGCTGTTGTAAGGGATTTGCGTGAGAAGAAAATGTTGGAGGAAGAGATATTCAGAACCATGGTGCGTTCTGAAGAAGCAGAAAGGTCGCGATTTGCAAAGGAACTGCACGATGGTTTAGGCCCTTTACTGTCAACCAGCCTCATTTACCTGCATACCATGGGCAAAGAGCAGGATATGGATAAAACACATAATTATGCCAATCGGGTTTATCAGCTAATTGATGAAGCGGCATCAAGCATCCGGGAGATTTCAAATAACATCAGCCCTGATATACTGGCCAAATACGGGTTAATGCAAGCCATTCGTTCCTTTTGTGAAAAGGTTAAGCTGGCCAGGGAAATTAACTTTTCAATCAATACCAACCTGATGTGCCGTTTGGATGACACCATTGAATTTACAATTTACAGAATACTGACCGAGTTGATTAATAACACAATAAAACATGCGAAGGCCTCTGCAGTGCAGATAAGTATTAATAAGAATGATGATATGCTGCTGATCGGGTACTCGGATGACGGGGAAGGCTTTGATTACACAAGTCAAAAGAAAGATGCCAAAGGCTTTGGACTTGTGAACCTTGAGAACAGGATTGAAAAGTTAGGAGGTCATTTTTTATATTATTCTGAACCCGGTCGTGGAGTTAGAGCTGATATTCGACTTAAAACCAAATGTATATGATAAAGATTGCAATAGTTGAGGATTTGCCAATGGTACTTGAGGGGCTTAAGCTGTTGATTAATCAGATTGAGGATTTTG
Organism: Bacteroidales bacterium; assembly: GCA_022361295.1. Lineage (GTDB taxonomy): Bacteria > Bacteroidota > Bacteroidia > Bacteroidales > Marinilabiliaceae > Carboxylicivirga. Next base: position 11,148 of record JAKSBD010000211.1, on the reverse strand, counting down.
AGATTGTTGCCGAGTATGCTAATGGTAAGGAGTTTACCGATGATATTCTTAACCTGGATGCTGACATTGTATTGACCGACATTGATATGCCTGTTATGGATGGTATAGCGGCAACAAAGCTGGCAACGAGTCTGAAACCGGATATTAAAATCATAGCCCTTTCCATGCATAATGATCGTAAATATTATTTTCACATGGTTACTGCAGGAGCTAAAGGATTTGTATTAAAGCAGTCCAATCCTGATGAGCTTGAAAAAGCCATTCGAGACGTTAATGCAAATGGTAATTTCTTTTCACCCGATTTACTCCATTCCATAATTGTTGACATTCATGGCCTTGAAGATGAAATTGTAAAGGATAAAAAAGAACTGCTTAATCTGTCTGATAGGGAAACAGAATTACTTAACCTCATTTGTCAGGGCTTAACCAATCAACAGCTGGCCGATAAAATGTTTGTGAGTTTAAGAACTATAGAATCCAACAAAAGCAGGCTGATGCAAAAAACAAATACAAAAAACAATGCAGGCCTCATCATATGGGCCATTAAAAACAAAATTGTCAATATTTAACCAATCAGCTCAGCTCTTTTATTAAATGATATTATCAAGTCATTTAAATTGTACAGCCCCTCATGGACTGATAACGTATAGTTAGGATTGCCACCGGTTTTACCGTTGGTATAATAAAGGCGGGTGAATCAACCCTGAGGGGGTTGAACTATTATTTCTTGCTAAGTAAAGATGGTTATAAAGATTAGTTATACGGGAAGTTGCCAACTTCGCCGGGCAGGGAAGGGAGTAAGCCCCTGTTACAATAATGCGATACAAATAACTTGCTTCTATCAGAATACTTCCTCCACCTCAGTTATTGCGGAAAACCACATTTAAAATTAAGGGTAAAACGCAAGAAATTATGGTGTAATTGCTGCTTACAAACCATTGTCGCCACCGTATCATTGTGCAAAAAGAACAAGTGGAAGGACAAAAAATCAGAATTATAATAACGGATGATAATGCAAAGTTTTCAGAAGCTCTCGCAATACTTCTCAATAATATTCCCGGCTATGAGGTGATCGATATTTGCTCAAACGGGAAGGAGCTGGTTGAAAGCAAGCATTTGCATACAGCCAATCTGTTATTACTGGATATAGACATGCCGGTAATGAATGGTCTGGAAGCAGCTGAGCAAATCAACCGGCGTTCAAAAGTACCAATGAGTGCACTAACCATGCATGTTGACAAGGTGTATTTGCTTGATATTGTACAAGCCGGATTTCAAGGCTTTGTAAGTAAAACATCTGTTGGTCATTCTATTAAAAACACCATAGAGCAGGTACTCAATAACAGGTATGTATTTCCCAAAGATCTAAAAATTAAATAATTATAAATTCGAAGATTTGAAATATTTGGGTGCGGTTGAGGTCTTAAGAAATGAGAAAAATGGGGCGGTATTTCCTGACTTCATTGGGTGCTTTCTTAAGCCAATGGAACGGATACATAGGCCTCTTGAACGAATACTTTGCCCTCTTGAACGGATACTTAAGCCCATTTAACGCTTCCTTAAGTCGATGGAATGCTTTCTCAGGCCTGTTTTTTGAAAATTTAAACCCTATTAACCGGTTTTTCCAGGCTGTGGCCACTTACTCTGGTCTGTTGGAACCGATTTTAAGTCGATTGAAGGGTTTCTGATGGCTGTGGGACACATTTATACCTCAGGGGCTGCTTTCACAAGCCTCGGGGCCAGTAAAATCAGGTGTCTGGATGTTTCTTCCAATCTGAAATGATTAAGCACAACATTATCCATAACGTCTCTATGCAAATTAAGTCAATAGAGCTCTCACGCCTTGCCAGGTTAACTCCAATTAGAGTTTGAATAGCTTGGGCTTTCATAAAATGATAAAAACGAACCATCGAAAGATAAATTCGATGAAATGAAAATCTTGCAAAGTGGGGTTCTTTGTATAAAGCACAAACGGTTCATTGTTATGAAAAAAACGAAGAAGAGAATCTTAATGGTAGGGTTCTTACTGAGTGTATTTATTTCGCTGTATTCACAAAGCGTTATACATCTCAAATCTACAGGAGAAGATATGACACCAATTGTCCGAAAGGCAATTGAAGGAGTGAATGAAAAAAAAATACGATTAGAGTTTGAGAAAGGAATATACTATTTCAAACCAGATTATGCATTTGATAAGTATTGTTATATCACCAATCATGAAAATGGATATAAGAAGATAATCTTTCCGTTTGAAGGATTTGAATCTGTTGAGGTAGTTGGTAATGGTGCTGAATTGGTTTTCCATGGTCAGGTTTTACCATTTTTATTTGAGAATTGTGGAAATGTTAGTTTTAGCGATGTAAGTATAGATTGGGACATTCCTTTTTCTTTCCAGGGAGAAGTCATAGCTGTCAATGAAGAAGAAGGGTGGCGCGACATAAAACCATCAGTGCAGGGTTTCTCGTGGAAACTCAACAAGGGCCGTCTGATGTTTCCTAATATTGATGGTTTTCATTTTTCATCTTTAGGTAGTAGTTTGCCATTTAATCCGCAAACCAAAAACGTATCGCATGGTGCCTATGATATGAGTAGCCGACCAGAGCGTGTTGAGAAACTACCCAATGGCAACCTGCGTTTTTATGAGAAGTTAAAACACTATCCATCAGTTGGAAGTATCTTACATTCAAAGGGACCTATGAATGAAAATCGTTATGCACCTGCTGTTCATGTAATTTCTTCAGGAGATGTAAATATTGACAGTGTAGTGGTGCACCATGCCTTAGGCATGGGATTTTTATTTGAACGCTCAAATAATGCTACATTAACCAATTGTGGGGTCTATGTGAAAGATAAGTCAGATAGGGTGGTGTCAATTATTGCAGACGCAACTCATTTTTGTAATTGCAAAGGCGATATATTGGTTGAAAACTGCCGCTTTGAAAGCATGTTGGACGACGGAACCAATGTGCATGGCACCTATGTAGAGGTAGACAAAGTAGTTGATGAGTATACAGTTCGGTACTTTCTTGGACACAAGCAACAATTAGGATTTCAGTTTGCCGGAATCGGAGACGAAATATGGTTTATTCATCAACCGGATCCTTCAAGGCAAACAACAGGTATTGTAACAGCTATGGAACTTATAAATGATCGTTATGCTGAAATCAAATTTAAGGACAAGATTCCTGAAACGACCAAAAAAGGGGATATACTGGAAAATAAGACCTGGAATCCGACATTTACGATGAGGGGCTGCACCATTCAACATCACCGGGCTCGTAATATTGTAATTAAAACCCCCAAAAAAATCCTGATTGAGAACAATCAACTATCCTCAATGATGTCTTCCATTCTGTTTCGAGGAGAGACATTTTACTGGTATGAATCAGGAGCTGTAGAAGATGTGATAATTAGCAATAATGACTTTTATTATGTGGCATATAGTGGTTCTGAACATGCGGTTATGTATGTAACACCACGTCTTGCGAAAAGCTTTGACAAGACAATATGTTACGACCGGAATATTCATTTTATCAATAACCGGATATCAACATTTGATAATCGCATTGTAATTGCCGATCGCGTTGATGGTTTGTTTATTAAGGACAATACTATTGAAAAGCTTCATACGTACCCTCAACTCTACCCTGAGGCTCCATTGTTTGAATTGATTAATTGTCAAAATGTGGAGGTGAGTGGTAATAAATACAAAGGAGAGTTTTCGCAAGCTTTCAGGGTTGATGAGAAAAGTAAACAATCACTTATTGTCAGAAATAATAGAGGTTTTAAGCTGGACTTAAAGAAATAAAGCGATGAAAAAAGTACTACTCGTAATAGTATTGGTTGGTATATTGGCGCCTTGTATCGCTCAACAGCCAAATATTGTTATTCTTTATGTGGATGATTTAGGTTGGGCTGATTTGGGCTATCGAAAGTCTTTATTTGAGACACCTAATGTGGATAAGCTGGCCGGTGAAGGAGCAAACTTTGAAAGGGCTTATGTATCATCACCAACCTGCAGCCCCAGTCGTGCCTCAATGCTAACCGGTAAAGAGCCTGTACGATTTCAAATGGTACGCCACATTCTTGAAGAAGATGGAAAGTGGGGCTCTATTGACGGCGATTACAACCTTTGGAAACGCGATCCGGCTCAAATGCCCTCCATCAATTATTTACCATTGGAAGAGGTGACTTATGCTGAGCGATTAAGAGAACTGGGGTATTACAATATGTTTATCGGTAAATGGCATTTGGGAACCGGACAGTATTACCCTCAATATCAGGGATTCGATGAAGTGTTTGGATGCAGCGATTATGGTCACCCTAAAAGCTATTACCAGCCATTCTTTACTAATAACCCACTCGAAGAAATACCCGATGAACTCTATTTGACAGATGTATTAACAGATAAAGCAGAATCATTTATTGCAAATTATAAAGAGGATAAGCCATTTATGCTAAACCTCTGGTACTATAATGTACATGGTCCTCATGTTGGACGAAAAGATTTGCTTGAGAAGTATAAACAAAAAGGCATGAATGAGCGCTATGCCAACTATGGCGCCATGGTAGAAGTCATGGACGAATCGGTTGGTCGAGTTCGTGCGGCGCTCGAAAAGAAAGGAATTGCAGATAATACGCTTATTCTCTTCACTTCCGACCAGGGAGGCTATTTTACCAACTATCCTTTACGAGGCAAGAAGAATGGTGGACATACACTTAATGAAGGTGGTGCCCGGGTACCGTTTATTATTTATTATCCGGGTGTTACTGCCAATGGAGTTGTTGTTGAAACACCTGTTCAAACCATTGATGTGTATCCAACCTTATTGGAAATTGCTTCCGCTGATTCAATCACTGATAATGTGAGTGGCGTTAGCTTGATGCGCTTGCTGAAAGGACAGGCTATAGAAGACAGAGCCTTGTATTTCTATCGATCATACGAAGACCAGTATGCCGCCATAATTGAAGGAGATTGGAAATTGATTAAATACAGAAGTGGGAAGGTACAACTGTATAATGTAGTAGATGATAAAGGTGAGGTTAACAACTTGGAATTTGTGTATCCAGAGCGTGCTAAGTCGATGAAATCTAAATTAAGTGCCTGGGAGGAAGAAGCTGTTCCAGTATTTTAAACAACTGCATAATGAAAAGAGAATCTATACTTATCCTGCTGGTTATATTGATGCTATCTGCTTGTAACAAACCTCAGTCAAATAGCAAGCAACCTAATATTCTATGGATTATTGCAGAAGACCTGAGCCCGTATATGGGATGTTATGGCGACTCCATCAACATTGGATATACACCTGTTATTGATCATTTAGCTTCTGAAGGAGTATTGTTTAAAAAGGCCTATGCTACAGCATCAGTTTGTTCAGCCAGTCGTTCGGCATTAATCACCGGGGTCAGTCAAACATACACCGGCACGCATCAGCATCGCTCCAGTCGCTTTACCAATGGAGAGGTTGTACCTGAGGAATTACGAATTTATTTACCCGCTGGTATGAAAACAATACCTGAGTTAATGAAGGATGCAGGTTATTTTACCTTCAACAGTGGTAAAGACGATTATAATTTCCATTACAACCGAGGTCATTTATATGATGTAGGAACCAGAGTTGATTATCAACCTGGTATGAATGGTTGGCAGGGTAATTTCGCAATTGATTATATGACAGTTGATGATTATGTGTGGAATAAACGCCAGGATAAGAATCAGCCATGGTTTGGACAGGTGCAGATTATGGGAGGTAAAAAAGATGCGAAGTATGTTAGGAAAGGAGAGAAATTAGCTCCTGATGATGTGCCTTTACCTCCGTATTTTCCAGATATACCATCGCAACGAGAGGCCTGGTCAGCACATTACAATGCTAACCGGGGCTCTGATGTGCGAGTAGAAGCTATTCTGAAGAAATTAGAAGCAGATGGCGAACTGGAAAACACAATCATCTTTTTCTTTTCCGACCACGGTAGCCCAACATCATTACGTCATAAGCAGTTTTGTTACGAAGGAGGCATGCAGGTGCCCTTAATTGTTTGGGGAGAAAATATTCAAAGGGGATTGGTGCGTAAAGATTTGGTATCGCTACTCGATGTTAGTGCTACAACGTTAGCTCTGGGGGGAGCACAGATGCCTGATTATCTCCAAGGTCAGAATTTGTTGTCAGATGACTATCTGCCATCAGAATTTGTTTTTGGAGCACGTGATCGCTGTGATTTTACCATTGACCGCATTCGAACTGCCCGCTCAGAGAGGTATCGCTATATACGTAATTATTTCCCTGATCGTCCAATGATGCAACCTGGTTATCGCGATTTGCGACCTATTGTAAAGGATTTTAAAAAGGCTCGTGAAGAGGGAATGCTAACACCGTATCAGGAAGAGCATTGGTTTGGTATTCGCCCGAATGAAGAATTGTATGATATGGAGAATGACCCGCATCAGATGAATAATCTGGCTAATGATCCGGTTTTTACAGAGGTGCTGATGAATCATCGTATGGCATTAAATAATTGGATGATTGCATGCAATGACAAAGGGATGCAGGATGAACAAGCAAGCCAACTAAAGGCGACTTATGAGTTTTGGGAAGACCGGCCGCAGTTTAAAAATGCAGCGGTTAATAGTGAGTACAAACAGTTTATGAAATAAGCTTGAAGAATGAGACATATTATAATACTACTGGCATTATTGGTGAGTTTTCAGGTTGATGCCCGTGATACTATTTCTTTTAACGACAACTGGCGATTTGCCCGTTTTGGTACAATGCCTGATGGCTCGTTTAAAGAAGAACCTAATGACATTGATGAACCGGATTATGACGATTCAGATTGGCGCACATTAAGTGTGCCTCACGACTGGGGAATTGAAGGACCATTTCGAGATGATTTGCCCAACAGAACAGGTAAATTACCATGGGCCGGTATTGGTTGGTATCGTAAGGTATTTACTGTAGATGCATCAGTTGATGATAAGCGGGTTTTCATAGAGTTTGACGGAGCTATGTCAAATGCGTCTGTATATGTCAATGGAGGTTTTGCCGGTGAATGGGCCTATGGGTATACATCGTTTTGCATTGAAATAACACGATACCTTAAGCCAGGTGAAGAAAATCTGATTGCAGTGCGGCTGGACAATAAAACCAATTCGTCACGCTGGTACCCCGGTGGAGGTATATACCGAAATGTGCGAATGGTTACAACCAACTCTACCAGAATTAAACAGTGGGGTGTGTTTATAACCACTCCTGATATTAACCAGAAAGAGGCAAGCGTTCATGTCGCCACAGAACTTGATGGTTTAGATAAAAAAGGATACATGCTAAGGCATGAAATATTTACCGGAAAACAGAAAGTTACAGAACTGTTTTGTCAACCTGCTGCAAATGCAAAATTGATAATCAAGCAACCGAAATTCTGGAATTTGAAACAACCACATTTGTATACTCTAAAGACATCACTGATTAAAGATGGACAAATTGTTGATGAAGAATTTAACAGCTTTGGTATTCGTTCCATTGAATACACATCTGAAGGGTTCTTTTTGAATGGTAAAAAAACAAAGATGAACGGGGTATGTATGCACCACGACTTAGGACCGCTGGGAACGGCCATTAATATTAGAGCTATGGAGCGCCAGATTGAAATATTAAAGTCATTTGGTACCAATGCCATTCGAACTGCTCATAATCCGCCGGCTCCTGAGTTTTTAAAATTGTGTGATCAAATGGGCATCCTGGTGCAGGTTGAAGCTTTTGATGTGTGGCAAAAACAAAAGATAGAGAATGATTATGCCAGTTTGTTCGGAGCCTGGCACGAGCGTGATTTAAGAGCTATGGTAAGAAGGGATAGAAACCACCCCTGTGTAGTGATGTGGAGTACAGGAAATGAAATGATTGAGTTGAAAAGTGGTAGTGATGCTCCTATCGCCCTGATGCTGTCTGATATTGTTAGATCAGAGGATGCAACACGTCCTGTTTCATTTGGTAATTCACGTCCGGAGGCTGCGACAAATGGTTTTCAACATACAGCAGATGTATTTGGCTTCAATTACAAACCACATTTGTATGAGGTACTGCGAAAAGCAAAACCTGATTTGCCGGTTTATGGCAGCGAAACGGCATCAACAATCAGCTCAAGGGGTGAGTACTTCTTCCCTGTATCAGATGATAAATCGAAAGGTTCTGGCGGCTATTTTCAGGTAAGTAGTTATGATTTATCAGCACCTCATTGGTCCTATCCACCTGAAAAGGAATGGGAAGCTCAAGATAAAAATCCATGGGTAATCGGTGAATTTGTCTGGACAGGTTTTGATTATTTGGGTGAGCCAACGCCCTATAACAAGGATAAAACCAACCTTTTAAACTTAACTGATCCGGCAGAGAAAAAAAAGATGCAGGAGAAGCTAAAACAAATGGGTAATAAAATTCCTCCGCGCAGCTCCTATTTTGGTATTGTCGATTTATGCGGATTTCCTAAAGACCGTTATTACTTATTTCAATCACGATGGATGCCTGAGTTGCCAATGGTGCACATTCTGCCGCACTGGAACTGGCCTGAGCGAATAGGTGAGATAACACCTGTGTTTGTATATACTTCGGGTGATGAAGCCGAACTATTTCTGAATGGTCAATCCTTAGGCAGAAAAAAGAAAGGACAGTACGAGTATCGTTTGCGATGGAATGAGGTGAAATATCAGCCAGGAGAGTTGAAAGTGGTGGCTTATAAGAATGGAAAGGTTTGGGCTAAAGACGTGGTGAAGACCACAAATACAGCTGCTAAATTAGCGTTAGAAGTGGATCGTTCAGTGATAAAATCTGATGGTGAGGATTTGGCTTTTATAACTGTAAAAGTATGCGATAAACATGGGCAATTGGTTCCGCGTACCCATAACTCAGTGAAGTATACAATTGATGGACCGGGTGAGATAATTGCCATAGGGAATGGTGATCCAACCAGTCACGAATCTTTTCAGGCTAAAGAGCGGAAGGTGTTCAACGGCCTGGCGCTCGTCGTTGTTCGCTCTCATAAGGGAGAAGCAGGAGAGGTGAAGATAAGTGCCGTGGCAGAAGGGTTGCAGGGAGCTGAACTTAAGTTTAAGGTGATTAATGTACAATAATAATGATGATGCACTGAAAGCTATATTGAAAACCTAAAATACATAATTGACCTGAAATTTAATTTGTCAGGATTCACCTTATTGCTACTTTTATCGTCGTAATGAGTAAAAGGGAGTTAGAAATAATTGAATTAATACAGTCTGGCGATGAAGCCGGATTACGACAGTTATTTGACTTATATTATACTCCTTTATGTGTTTACGCTTTGAAGTATATTGATGGTTTTGATGAAGTGGAAGATCTTGTTCAGGAGGTTTTTGTGAGCTTTTGGGAATCGAAGAAAGCCTTGGATATTAAGACATCTGTCAAAAGCTATTTATTCAGGGCCGTTAAGAATAATGCACTGAATTACCTGCGTAAAGCGAAACGGTTTCATCACGAACAAATTGATGAGCAGTTTGAATCTCATGAGGATATTATTGAGGATGAAGAAGCAATTGAGGTAAGAAAGCAGCAACTTTATAAAGAAATTGAGCTATTATCACCACAGGCAAAAGTTGTGTTTGAAAGCATTGTGTTTTCGAACATGAAATACAAGGAAGTGGCCGAAGAGCTCGATATATCTGTTAATACGGTTAAAACAACTTTTTCACGTGCCTTAAAACGGCTGCGTAATTCATTGGACATTATCGTTATACTAATGTTACCATAGGATATCTTTGTTCATACTCCTTTAAAAAGATCAGAACATAAGTTGATTGAAAAGTTTTTTCAAAAAACTCTGCAAAACATGTCACCCAAATTGCATAATTTGCATCTACACGGTAGAAGAACGATTTAACACACCTTAATATCAAGGCAATAATGGATGTTGACGATAACAAAATAATCAATTGGGCAGTTAAATATCACCAGGGTCGAATGTCTCCTGAAGAGCAAAAAGAGTTTGAAATATGGCTGAAAAACGAGCCTGAGCATATTTCTTTGGTAAATAAATACAGAAAACTTTATGCTGATAGCAGGGGTATTGCATTTCATGATAAGGTTCAAACAGAAATAGCATGGAATAAGATTGCTGAAAAGATATCTGTTAAGTCAAAACGTTTGATGCCGGAATGGATTTATTATGCGGCCGCTATCTTTATACTCGGATTAATAAGTACCTGGTTTATATTTAATGAAGTATCAAAAGTGTCACCTGTTCATCACTATAATTTTGAACAATTGGCCGAAGTAGGAAGTAAAAAAGCAACTTTACGCCTGGCTGATGGTACGCAGTTAGAATTGCACGAAAAAGGTGAACAGCATATTGATGAACGGGATGGAACGCAAATATTGAAAGATGAGGCTAATAATTTGATTTATGGTGGTTCAGATCATACCCAAAATGAGATAATATATAACGAAATCTATGTACCAAAGGCCGGAGAGTATTCATTAGTACTATCAGATGGAACACAGGTATGGCTCAATTCCGATACACGATTACGTTATCCGGTACAGTTCGGAACAGATAAACGAGAGGTTTATTTAGTAAGCGGTGAAGCATGTTTTAAAGTCGCCCATAATAAAGAAGCGCCTTTCTCAGTATATGCCAGAGATACAAAAGTTAAAGCTTTGGGTACCATGTTCAATGTATCGGGTTACGAAAGTCAGGAGTTTATTGCTACCACACTGGTTGAGGGAAGTGTACAGGTTGATTATCTGACAGAGCAGACCATTCTGGAACCTGGTCAGCAATCGATAATAACCAGGGGCAAGGACGGAATTACCGTTGAATCGGTTGATGCAACGGTATATGTAGCCTGGATTCATGGCGTATTTGAATTTGAGAATGCCGATTTAGAGTACCTGTGCGATCAGTTAGGCCGTTGGTATAACCTTAACATCTTTTTTGCAGAAGTATGAGGGATTAATTCACCAAAATAAACCGAAGGATAAAACTTAAACCGTTTCTAAAAAAAAGCAGGAAATAGTACCAGTATTTCCTGCCGTTTGTTAACCGTATTGCTGCGAAGCAACGCCAGTCTGAAATCTATAAAACAAAAGTATGAAAAAAAATCAGAGATGGGAGTGGTATACCCCT